>DDJH01000169.1:29071-30008 GCA_002338895.1 Lentisphaeria bacterium UBA1829
TGGCGATTGCCTCCCGAATCAGCTCCTCCATGTTTCCGGAACAGGTCGTCAGCGGAACCGGGAAATCCGCGGAATCGGCAATGTTGTCGAATCCGACGACCGAAACATCTTCCGGAATCCGGATCTTATTGGTAAGAAGAAGTTCTTCCGCGCAAAGAGCAATGCAGTCATTATTGCAGAGGATTGCGGTTTCATCGGTCCTTTCCAGCAACATTTGACGTGCATACGCCATGTTGCCTGTCCGCTCTCTGAGCTGATTGTTCCAGTTGCGGTGCAGTATATGAACGGCCGAAAGATCAAGACCGTATTCCGAAAGCGCCCGCAGCAGGCCGGGCATTCTCCGCATGTCATCTGAATTCATCATCAGCAGGAATTTTCGGTGCCCAAGCGCCAGCAGATGTTTGGTCAGCAAATAAACCCCTTCCGCCAGATCGGTTTCCACGGAAGGGAATTGAAAACGAGTGGCATCCCAGCGCAGACAGATCCGTTTTTTACCGCACCGCGCCACCTGTTCGCGAATCACCGGTGAAAAACTGCAGGCCATGTCAATGATCACGGCGTCGCACTCTTTCAGATGGGATTTCAAAATCGCGGCATCAACATTCTCCTTGTCGATCATCAGTACACTGGTCCGCAGTCTGCTCTGTCCGAGCCGGAAGAGAAGTTCGTGGAAAATCTCCTGCTGATACACCGGCATTGAGACGTCATAGATCAGCAGAATAAGACTGTCCGCCTTCAAATCGGAAACCGGTTTCACCAGAGTTCCGATTCCCTGAACCGGACAGAGAATCTTTGCCTTTGTCAACTCGAGAATTGCACGGCGCAGGGTATTGCGCGAGACATGATAACGAGTCATCAGCTCCTTCTCATTGGGCAAGGAGGTCAGATGTTCCGTTTCAATCTGCTCCAGAAGTTTTTTCCGCAGTTTCTCATACAG
>DDJH01000169.1:30067-30412 GCA_002338895.1 Lentisphaeria bacterium UBA1829
TTTTTCCGCAGTTTCTCATACAGCGGCTCATATTCCAGACAATCATCGGGCATGTTGTTTTTCTCCAGCTTCGCACCTAACTTATACCATTTAATTATACCATATACCAACGATTTTGTCAAGACCTCTTCCGAAAATTTTACAATATCATTTCCCTGGTCATCCCGAGAATGCGAAACTTGTTTTTTGTAAAAGCGATTGTATTTTATAGCAAACACAAGGAGAACGATTTTATGAAATTTCGTATGGTTCACAATAATTTCAACGTGCTCGACCTTGAGAAGAGCCTGAAATTCTACCGGGAAGCCTTTGATATGCACGAGGTGCGGCGAATAGGTTGTGGAT
>DDJH01000001.1:0-3047 GCA_002338895.1 Lentisphaeria bacterium UBA1829
GTCCGCCGGAACAGCATCCGGAAACCATTCCGCCCGCCAGAAGCGCAAGCACTGCAACTGTCATGAATCGAATCATAAGGCACCTCCCATTTGTTGGTGATCTGCCGGACAATAGCACCGCATTCCCCCTTTTACAAGCGCTCACAAACAAAAAAAAACGGTCTGCCGCTTTGCGACAGACCGCCTTTTCGAATTCGGGAAGAACCGAATTACTTCTGGCCGCGGATTCCAAGCTCTGTGGAAATCGCAACAAACTTCTCGTGATTCTCGTTCCCGAGATACTTGAGGAGACGTTTGCGCTTGCTCACCAGTGCAAGAAGACCTTTCCGAGTGCTGTGATCCTTCTTGTGGCTGCGCATGTGTTCGGTAATCTCTGCGATGCGCTTCGTGAGAAGAGCGATCTGAACTTCCGGCGAACCGGTGTCGCCTTCTTTCCGGGCGAACTTTCCAATGATTTCGGTCTTAACTGCTTTTTCCATCTTTTTGTTATCTTCCCTGAAAATTAGGTTGTTTTTTTCAATTTCTCAAGGTTTTTACTATAGCATGTCTTTCCGGAAATACAAGCCGTTTTTCCGGTTTTTTCCCGGATTTAAATCGCGACACTCTTCCCGGAGGGGATCTCCAGCGGTTTCTCATCGACCAGAATCCAGACCGGAATGGCGGACGGATTGAAAACCTGATCCTTGTCAACCGTGTAAATCAGAGAACGCTGGGCTTGAATGTAATCGTGAATTTCGATGTTGGTCGCATACCAGATCTCCTCATGGCCCGCCATCTTTTCGCAGAACTCCTCCATCTGCTTCCAGGTGAATTCGCAGTTCTCCCGATCAAACTCAAAGCTGTGACCCCAGACATACAGAAGATCCAGCACATGCTTCCGTGCAAGAAACGTCTCCGCAAGAGACAGAATCCTGTGCGAATGATGGGCCGTCGGATGCCAGAGAAGCCAGTTTTGCGGCAAAGCAAACGTCCCCGTCGCCTGCGTGGTCCGCGAATAGACCACCCCGAGCGCTCCGAGAACCTCCAGAACCTCCTCGTTCCAGGTCCCCATCGGATACGACATCCCGCGCACCGGATAGCCCGCCAGACGCTCCAGATTCCGCCGGTCCTCCAGAACTTCCGTCACCATCACATCCTTCTGGCAGCGGTCGAGAAACGGATGCGTCAGCGAATGAATCGAAATCTCATGTCCCGCGTAAAGATCCCGGACTTCCTCCTTCGAAATCCGCCAGGAATCCCCGTTCAGAATCGGACCGGAATTCAGATGAAAGGTCCCTTTGAGACCATATTTGTTGAACATTCCCACCAGTTTCCGGTCCGCCACGTTTCCGTCGTCATAACTCAGCGTGAACGCCTTGATTTTCCCCTGCGGGTAGCAGGAGCGGATTGCCTTGATGCCCATGTTGTCAGATCTCCTTTTTTATGGAGGCCAGAGCCTCCAGGAAGCGTTCCACATCCTCTCGCGTATGTGCCGCATTCAGCGAAACCCGGAGACGCGAGGTCCCTTCCGGAACCGTCGGCGGACGAACCGCAAGAGCCAGAAAACCCGCTTCATACAGACGTCGTGAAATCTCCAGTGTCTCCCGCGGATCCCCGATAATCACCGGAAGAATCATAGTCACCGAATTCCCGCACTCGTACCCGAGGTCCCGCACCGCCTGTCGCGCATAAGCCGACAAGTCGTGAAGATGCTTCCGCGCCTCTTCCATCTCCTCTCCCCGCAGCAGATCCACCGCAGCCGATACCGCCCCCAGTGTCGACGGCGGCATCCCCGTGCTGAAGATAAACGGAGAACACGTGTTGATCAGATACTCCCGCACCTCGCGGGTCGAAAGAAGACAGCCTCCGAACGCCCCCAACGCCTTGCTGAAGGTCGCCAGTGCCGCATCGCAGTTCTCCGGCGTCGCAAGTCCTTTGCCCTCTTTCCCGGTCACTCCCGTTCCGTGGGCGTCGTCCAGAAACAGGAACGACTTCGATTCCGTCGCAATCGTCCGCAGCTCCTCCAGCGGAGCCACATCCCCGTCCATACTGAACACCGTGTCGGACGCAATCAGTTTCAGCTCCGTCGCCGAGGCGGAAACAAGACGGCGCAGATGCCCCATGTCCCCGTGCCGGTATCTCCGGAACTCCGCCTGCGACAGCAGACAGCCCGTATTGATGCTCGCATGATTGAGCTTGTCCGCAAAAATCGTCGTTCCCTTGTTCGCCAGCGCCGCAATGATTCCCAGATTGGCCGCGTAGCCTGAACTCAGAATCAGCGCACTTTCAAACCCTTTCCACGCCGCGATCTTCTCTTCCAGTTCAAGCGCCGCCGCGCTGGTTCCCGAAATCAGGCGGGAGGCTCCCGAGCCCGTTCCGTACCGGCGGGTCCATTCGATCGCTCCTTCCATCAGTTCCGGGCGCATCGAAAGTCCCATGTAGTCGTTGGACGAAAAATCAATCAGGCGCCGTCCGTCAATCTCGCACTCCCGCGGAGAAATCCGATTCACCGCCCGGAGCGTCCGAAGACGCCCCTTCGAGCGGATCTCATTCATCCGTTCCCGGATCGCCGTATGAATCGGTGTCGTCATTCCGTCAGAATATCCTTATAGGTTTTGCCCGGCGGAATCATCGGAAGAACGTGGTCGTGATAGAACGTGTGGCAGTCGAGCAGGAACGGTCCTTTCGCCTCCAGCATCTCCCGCACGGCGTCTTCCAGTTCCTCCTCCTTCCAGACCTCCCGGCCCGGAATCTCGTACCCTTTCGCAATCGTCACAAAATCCGGATACGGACGCTGATTCGCAATCGTCAGGTCGGTATTGCCGCGCCGNNCTCCCGTAGAAACGGTCCTCCCACTGCGCCACCATGCCGAGGTGCTGATTGTTCAGAATCACCATCTTGACCGGAATGTCCTCCGCAAACAGCGTTCCCAGTTCCTGAATGTTCATCTGGAACGAGCCGTCTCCATCAATATTGATCACCGTCTTTTCCGGCATCGCCAGCTTGGCTCCCATCGCGGCGGGAAGACCAAAGCCCATCGAGCCCAGTCCGCCGGAGGTCAGAAGCTG
>DDJH01000001.1:3060-5106 GCA_002338895.1 Lentisphaeria bacterium UBA1829
CCCACATCTGGTGCTGGCCCACGCCCGGAACAATGACCGCTTCCCCGTTCGTCATACGGCAGATCGTCTCAATCACGCTCTGCGGCTTCAGGACGCCCGGCTCCTTCTTGTACGACAGCGGATGCTGGTTCCGCCACATCCGGATCGCCGTCTTCCAGACCGGACGCTCTTTCCGGACCGGCTCCTTGTTGAGCTCAATGAGAACCTCCCGGATGTCCGCAACCACGCCGATGTCCGCATGAACATTCTTGTTAATCTCCGACTGGTCGATATCCACATGCACAATTTTCGCATCCCGGGCGAACGATTCCACCGATCCGGTCACGCGGTCGTCAAACCGTGCGCCGAACGCCAGAAGCAGATCGCTTTCATTTGCCGCGTAGTTGGCATAATACGTTCCGTGCATCCCGAGCCATTTCAGCGAGAGCGGATGATCTTCCGGAATCGCGCCGACTCCCATCAGCGTGGTGACCACCGGAATATCGTATTTCTCCGCAAACTCCGTCAGCTCCTTCGCCGCTCCGGCCGCAATGATTCCGCCGCCGGCGTAGATGCAGGGCCGTTCGGATTTCGCAATCGCCGCCCGGATCGCCTCAATCTGATCCCGCGAGACTCTGCCCGGAAGTGAATAGGTCTTCAGGGTCGGCTGCGGATCAAAAACAAACGGTATTTTCGCCTGCTGGACATTCTTCGGAATGTCGATCAGAACCGGACCCGGGCGCCCCGTATTCGCCAGGTGAAACGCATTCACAATCGAAGGAACAATATCTTCCGGTGTCAGCACCAGGTAGCTGTGCTTGACGATCGGACGGGTCATTCCGATAATATCGGTCTCCTGAAACGCGTTTTTTCCAATGAAGCTGGCCGCCACCTGACCGGTGATGATCACCATCGGAATGGAGTCCATATACGCATCGGCGATTCCGGTGAGAAGGTTGGTTGCTCCGGGACCGCTGGTCGCCATGCAGACTCCGGTCTTTCCGGTCGCCCGCGCATAGCCGTCCGCCGCGAAGGCGCCACCCTGTTCGTTGCGGGGAAGGATCACCCGGATCGGCGAGTCTTTCAGGGCCTGATGAAATTCAATTGCGGCTCCGCCCGGATAGGCGAACACAATGTCAACACCGAGTTTCTCCAGAGTTTTGATGGCGATTTCCGCCCCTTTGATCGGGGTTCCGTTTTGTTTGGATTCTGTCATAATGTCAATCTTTCAAAAAAAATTCAGTTCTGTTTCGGAAAAAAAGGAAATCTCGCAAACGGGAAAAAGGAAAAGCTCTGTCCCGCGAATCCGCCCGGCCGCATTCGAGATCAGAAAAGCGCGACCGGGCTGCGAACAGTGACAAAAACTTTCTCTACAAAAAGCAATCCGCTTCCGCAACGCATGGTTTCATTCCTTGTATAATTAAAAGGAAAATATACTCTCATTTTTCAATTTGTAAAGTTTTTTCCTGAATTTTTTTCCATTTCCGCCTCACTTCCCGTGCCTCGTCTGCACTTTCTTTCCGGGTCCGGGAATCCTGTCCCAGCCGCGATCCGGCGGCGGAACGCCGGTCGTGCGGAACACGCAACAGAAACAACCATCAGCGAATCGGAGTATAATCCATCCCCGCTTCTTCCTCCGTGGCTTCCAGTTTGAAAATCACGGGACGCAGACCGTCATTGCAGCTGCAGATCGCAACTCCCGGCTTCCGGATCCAGTCGCCATAATAAAACAACTCCTTCCCGGCTCCATGGGCGAGGGCGAACACATATTGATACATCGCTTTCCAGGCTTCATCACAGAGACCTTCCGGCTTTGCATAATCGGCCAGAAAACTCTCGCCCGCACGGTGCATGGGACAGGGGGTAAGACCTGGAATCCCATATTCAAGTTCCTGATCGAAGGTCGTCTTCAACACGGTAATCCGAACTTTTTTCATCGCGGTCTCCTTCCTGTTCCCCAATAAAATACCCCCTCCCACCATTTTTTGTCAAACGGCCTGCAAAGGACGGGAAAATGCGTCGGCATTTTCCCGGGTCAAGGACACTGTCCTTGTCGCGGTCCAGCGG
>DDJH01000090.1 GCA_002338895.1 Lentisphaeria bacterium UBA1829
TAGCCTCCTTCCTGTTCTTTTGAAAATGTCCGGCAAACGATTGGTTCAGATAGGTACTGCCGGGGAAGGGGGGCTGTTCCGGATACTTTGCCCTGAATGCGGCAAGCTGCTGTTTCGAAAGAAGCGGTTCCAGAATCTGAATGAGTTTTTCCCTTCCGCCCGGAAGCGTGGAAAGAAGATCGTCCGCAATTCCGGGGTCCTCCAGCTTTTTCTTCTGCATGGCGAGTTTCAGCAGAAGCACAGCTGCGAACTGGCGGTGCAGAACCGGGGCTTCGGTCCGTCCGAGGAGATGGCGCGCGATCCGTTCCACATCCTTCCCGTTGGATAAATAGAGATGAAAGGCCGCAAGATTGAGCAGTTCGGCGGAACTCTTCCGGTCCAGGGAGGAATCCCGTTTGGCAAGCAGTTCTCCGGCTTCCTTCTGCCGGCCGCACTGGAACGCAAGCCAGATTTTCAGCAGCGCGGGAAGATCCTGCCGGCTGACCGCGCTCCAGATTGCATTGGGATCCGGTTTTTCCCCTCTGCTCTGCTGGCGGAAGACTCTCTGGAGCGCCTCGAAATCTCCGATTCCGGCCAGAGCCCGGGGAAGTTGTCGTCCACGGCTCTCGAGCAGATTGAGAATGGTGGCCGTGGAACAGGGGGGAGAATAGCTGGAATGAAGAAGATTCCCGTCCGAATAAAATCCGTCCCTCTCCGGAAAGTCCGCACAGAACTGCGCATATTCCCGGAACATGGTATCATAATCCCTCCGTTTCGAGAAGGTGTTGCAGTAACTGTAAAGCATCCAGAGACTCCGCTCTTTCTCGTCCGCCGACATCGTTTTCAGAATGTTTTTCATATTCCGGGTGATGACCGGCTGAAGTTCCGATGGGAAAATCGTGAAATTGACATAATCCGCTCCCGCGAATTTCAGGAGGCTGTCCAGTATTTTCCTGCGTCGTTCCAGCGGGACAGCCTGCATCGTGCAGTACCGGCGGAGAACCTGCGGATGAAAGAGCTTCCTCTGCTCCTGCGCCTTCAGGATCCGTTCCATTTCCGGAATGGAAAGATCGTTCACCCGGAGATTCTGAAGATAGAAGACAAGTTCTCCGGTTTCCGGAATCCCGTTTTCCAGTTTTTTGCGGATGCGCGCCAGATTCTGTTCTTTCCGTTCCGGTTCCAGAAAAAGCTCCGGCGCCGGCCAGTGGTTTTTCCGAAGCGTTTCCACAATCCTCTTCTGCTCCTCCGGAGAGCTTTTCAGGTAATATTCCAGGATTCCCGCGGGAAAGAATCCCGGCCGGAAGAGCAGATTCCGGAGCGGAGAAAACTCTTCCGGAATCGGGAGAATCGGCAGCGGCATGAAAACAGAGAGGGCGGAGTGGAAGAATTTCTGGACCATGCGGTTGTTCCTTCTCCGCTGCAGAGAATTGAGCTGAATCAGAAAGGTCGACTGGAAGGTGGTTTTTGTGAGTTCGCTCATTTCCAGCAGTCCGTTCCGGTCCATCAGTTCGAATCCCTCCTTTTCCCGATGAAGAAGAAAGAGGGCAATGGCTTGCAGTTTACGGGTATCCTCGGTCTGTTTCCGGCTCTTCCGGAGCACGCGGAGCGCCTCGTCCGGCTGGTTCAGAGTGAGAAGAAGCTCTCCGAGAATCAGAAGATCCCTGTCCGAGGAAAACCGTTTTTCCGCCTCCCGAATCCTCCTGAGCGCCCGGTCGGTCTGCAGAATCTGGTGCTCGTAGAGCGCCAGCGTCTGCAAATTGACGGCCGTCGGTTCGCGCCGGTACGCCTCCTCCAGAAACTCCCCGGCCTTCTTCCCGAGGTTCTTCCGCATCAGAACGATTCCGGCTGTCCGCAGCAGCGTTGTGGAAGGAAGATCCGCAATCCGGAGCGTATAGAGATACGGATCTTCCGTTTCCCCGTTTTCCTGAATCAGGGAAAGATGCAGAAGGCGGTAGAGCGGTTTTTCCGGTTCGGTTCGGGAAAGTTCGTAAAACGCAAACTGCAGATAATTCTGAAAGACGGGCGACAGATACGTTCTCTGCCCGGACAACAGCTGAAGACGGGCTTCCTCATCGGGCTGCAGTTCCATCAGGCGTTTCAGTTTCCGGGTGAATTCCTCTTTGCTTCCCGGATTCCGGAGGAGCGTTTTCAGTTCCGTTTCCCGCTTCTGCGTTTCCGCTGAATATCCGTCCGGGATGGAGACGACGGGCAGAGCGCCTGTCAGAACGCCGCAGAGCAGAGCCGTGCAGAGTTTCTTCATACAATCCGATTCCTTTCGTTGGTCCGGTCGGATTTTATAATAACTCTTTCCGCGGCGGTTGTCAAATGCCGTCCGGGATTATTCCGCAAGAAAATCGCCGACGCTCATCACGCGGTATCCGTTCTCCTTCAGATACACCATGTACTGCGTGAAGCGCGGAAAGTCGGTGTTGACCCACGGATGGACCAGATCCGGAACTCCGTGGAACACCAGGCAGACCGCTTCGTCCCCTTCCGCCCGGGCGACCGTATCGTAAAACCGATGCGGATTCTCTCCCTGAATGGGAAACGACGGCAGATTCATCCAGTCGTCCCTCTGCTTGTTGAAAGTCCTCTGCTCCGTGGAACGGGCCGAGAGGAATCCCCGCGATGCAAGAAGTTTTGCGGCATTCTCCGCAAACGGTCCTCCCGGATAGGCGAAATTCCGCGGCTTCGGGATGCCCGCATGGATCAGAAAGCTGTCCAGCTCGTCCGCTTCACGGAGAATGGTCTTTTCGTCGCATCTGCGCAGATCGGGATGGTTCCAGGTATGGTTCCCGATTTCGAATCCCGCGTCGGAAAGTTCCTTCAGCTGTTCCGCGGAGAGAAGCGCGCGGGAATGGGCGGCTCTCCACGCATCCGGAAAACGGCAGACATAGAACGTCGCCCCGAATCCGAGACGGCGAAGAAGCGGCGCCACCAGATGATACTGGCTTGTCACCGCGTCATCGAAAGTCAGAAGAATGTTTTTTTCCATCTCTCAGGAGAGCCTTGTTTTGAAGTCGTTGTAGGAGAAGCGGCGCACGACCCGGTACTCCTTTGTGTCGGGATCCCAGGTTGCGATGGAGGGGAGCTTGAGTCCATTGAAGGTGTTGGTTTTGACCATTGTGTAGTGTGCCATGTCGCAGAAGACCAGTTTGTCGCCGGGGCGGAGCGGTTCGTCGAACGAATAGTCTCCGATGACGTCTCCCGCGAGGCACGACGGTCCCGCCAGACGGTAGCGGTACGGTTTTTCCTCCGGCAGTCCCGCTCCGATCACGTTCGGCCGGTACGGCATCTCCAGCACATCCGGCATGTGGGTCGCGGCGGAGACGTCCAGAATCGCAATGTCGATCCCGTTGCGGACCGTGTCCAGCACCGTCCCGACCAGATACCCCGTGTTCAGCGCCACCGCCTCTCCCGGTTCCAGATAGACCTCCGTTCCATACTTTTCCCGGAAGTTCCGGATCAGACTGCACAGCAGCTCCACATCGTAATCCGGACGGGTGATGTGATGTCCCCCTCCGAAGTTGATCCATTTCATGCGTCCGATGAGATCGCCGAATTTTTTCTCGAATGCCGCAAGGGTCCGTTCCAGCGAATCGGCGTTTTTTTCGCAGAGCGTGTGGAAATGGAGCCCGGAGAACGGAGAAAGATCGTGTCCGGCGAACTCGCTGCGGAGAATGCCGAGACGCGAACCCGGTGCGCACGGATCATAGATCGCCGTATCCGCTTCCGAGTGTTCCGGATTCACCCGCAGTCCGAACTGCACCCGGTCCGCATACCGCATCGCCAGCGGACGGAAACGTTCCCACTGCGAAAACGAGTTGAACACAATATGATCGCAGATTGGCAGCAGCTCCCGCAGATCCTGTTCTGTCATAGTTTCCTCCTTACTCCGCCTCGTAGGCCAGTCTGAAGCTGGCCCGGGCNNCCGCGCCTCATGCGGCGAGCTGGCGCAGGTCCCGCAAAGAACCTTCGCCAGCATCGGATAGACACTGAACATGGAAAACGCCTTCTGCGCAAGAAGGATCCGGCATCCTGTCTCATCACAGATTTCCTTCAGGATCTCAAGATTGTCTCTTATCTTCCTTTCCTGCACGACATAGCAGGGAGTCTTCAGCTGTGTTTTGTCCATGTCTTAAGAAGAAGCT
>DDJH01000037.1:0-247 GCA_002338895.1 Lentisphaeria bacterium UBA1829
TGGATGGATCCGTCGGTGGCGTTCTTGAAGCCGACCGGCATCGAAAGACCGCTCACAAGCTGACGGTGCGTCTGCGATTCCGTTGTCCGCGCGCCGATCGCCGCCCAGCTGATCAGATCGGAAAAATACTGGGGAATGATCGGATCCAGAAATTCCGTCGCCGTCGGAATTCCCCGCTCCGCCATCTCCAGAAGAAGACGCCGGGAGAGGCGGAGACCTTTTTCAATATTGAATGTCTTGTCCAGAG
>DDJH01000037.1:315-4509 GCA_002338895.1 Lentisphaeria bacterium UBA1829
GTCGTGCGCGGTTTCTCAAAATAGGTCCGCATGACCAGATAGAATTTGGACTCCACTTTTGCCGAGAGCGCCTTCAGGCGGTCCGCATACTCCAGCGCGGCATCGTAATTGTCGATGCTGCACGGACCGGTCACGACCAGAATCCGCTCGTCGCGCCGGTGAATGATATTCTCAATGATTCCGCGCGCCTTTTCCACGAAATCTTCCATTCCCGGACGGAGCGGCAGCTCCTCATGGATCTCCTGCGGAGTCGGAAGCGGGTGCTGCGCTTCAATATTGACATTGTAAACTCGTTGCATGATCAGCCGATCTCCCCGGCGATTGCTTCGGCATCCAGAGCGATCTCCTTCTGCGAGGAGTCCGCCATGTTCTTCAGCATGGCTTTCCCGCTATCCAGTTCGCTTTCGCCGACCACCACGGTCCAGGCGGCTTTCAGGCGGTCCGCCGAACGCATCTGGGATTTCAGACTCTTTGCCTCCAGCTCCATCCCCGTCGCGATTCCCGCCTTGCGGAGCTTCGCCGCCAGCGCGATGTTGAACGCCAGAGCCTTTTCGCCCATCGACACCAGAAAGACCTTCGGGCACTCCTCCGGAACCGGAGCAATTCCCAGCGCTTCCCGCACCATCAGCAGACGCTCCATTCCCGCCGCGTAGCCGACTCCCTGAATCGGTTTTCCGCTCCCGGGCAGACGCAGTTCATACCGTCCGCCTCCCGCAATGGCGGTCTGCCCCCCGAGTCCGGGATGGACCAGCTCAAACACCGTGTGCACATAGTAGTCCAGTCCGCGGACGAGCCGGGGATCCACCACATACGAAATCCCCATCGCGCTCAGGGCATCGCAGACTTTTTTGAAGTAAAGTTTGGACTCCTCGCTGAAAAACTCCGCCGGGTCCGGCGCATGTTCGATGATCGAACGGCACGTCTCCTGCTTGCAGTCCAGAATCCGCCAGATATTGCGTTCGAAGCGCTCCTTGCAGTCCGCGCACATCCGTTCCAGATGCGGAGCAAAGTAGTCGCGCAGCGCCTGTTCCGCCGCCGGCCGGTCCGAAGCCACTCCCCGTGTATTCAGGTAAAGCGTGGTCCCGGTGATCCCGATCTCCTCCAGATAGTGCAGAAGCATCGCGATGCACTCCGCATCCAGTTCGGGAGAGACCTTTCCGGCGTTTTCGACGCCCACCTGATGGAACTGCCGTCTGCGTCCCGCCGCCGGCCGCTCGCCGCGGAACATCGGGCCGATGTAGAACACCCGGTGTTCGACTCCGTTGAGCGCATCGGTTCCGGAGAGGGAGCGCATCACGCCGGCTGTCCCTTCCGGCCGGAGGGTCAGGCTGCGTCCTCCGCGGTCCTCAAATGTATACATCTCTTTTTTCACGACTTCCGTCTCGTCGCCGAGTCCGCGCTGAAAGACCTCGGTATACTCGAAAATCGGAGTCCTGAGTTCCTTGTAGCCGTAGAGCGAAAAGACTCTTTTTGCGGTGTTTTCCAGAAGATTCCAGGTCGGGGTTTCCGCGGGCAGAATGTCGCTCGTCCCCGGCGGCGGTGATGATTTAGACATAGAAGATTCCTCATTCCCGGTAGAAAGACAAACGCCCGGCGGCAAGGATCCCGCAGGGCGTCTGGGTCGTTTCCCGGTCTTTTGTTGTTATGCTCCCTGTGCAGAATCGCACAGAAAAGTAATATAGTCTACTTTATCAGACTTTCAACTCTCTCTTTCAAATCTTTCCCGGCGCGGAACTTCACGATCGCGCGCTCCGGAATCATCACTTCGTGTTCCGGCTTGTTCGGATTTCTTCCCTTGCGTTCCTTCCGGACGACAACTTCAAAAATTCCGAAGTTCCGGATTTCGATGTTTCTTCCCGCGGCCAGTTCGTCTGCAATGTAATCCAGCGTTTTCTGCACCACGGTTCCGACCTTGTCCTGATGCAGGTTCGTTTCCGCTGCAATTCGGACGACAAGTTCCCGTTTTGTCATGGCTCTTCCTCTCTTTTTTCCTTTTCCTTCTGCTTGTGCCGACCGTCCGGAAGACTGCAAAGAAATCATTTTCCGCAAACCTTGTTTGAAAACAGCTCCTTCCGCAAGCCGGATCGCATTGCCAACGTCCTGCAGGACATGAAACCGGAATGGTTTCCACGGCAAAGGATATCCAGATCTCAAGATTCAGCTGTCATCCGGTTCCCCTTCTGATCCGAGGAGCCCGGCGGTAAAGTTTTTGCGCATCCCCTTTCTTCTGCACAAATGAACAAGGCAATCAATAAACTGCGTTGATTGACGAATAATTCGTATCATGCAAATAAGAACTATTGTTATATACGATGCAACTCCTCTCCCTCTTCCACGTGTCCCTAAAATTGCTCGTCCTATCAATTTAGCAGAAGAAATGTAAAAATCAATAATAAATTACATAAAAATAGATAAAATTTTTGTTTGGAAGCTCTTGCGGGAGCGGAAGTTCCAAAGGTGGGAAAGAGTCCGTCCGGCGCTCCGGAATACGGGAATCTCCCGGCTGCCCTGGAACATTTCCCGTTCTGCCGGAGTCTATAATGCGTAAAATTCCCTGAAAAAAAATGGAGAGGACGCACCATGAGATTTTTACAGCCTGAAGTTTTGTGGCATCTGCTGTGGATCCTTCCCGCGATGCTTGTCATTTTTCTGATCTCCCGCAGAAACACCGCGCGGATCCTGAAGACCTTTCTCGGAAGCCACGCCGCAGATCCCGAGTATGTGCTTGTTTCTAACGGGAAAAAAATCCTCCGGTTTCTGCTGCTCTGCGGAGCGGTTTTCTTTCTGGTGCTCGCCGCCGCCCGGCCCTCGTGGGGCGTTCAGATTCAGGAGATGAACGGACAGGGACGCGATCTGCTGTTCGTATTCGATGTTTCCAAAAGCATGCTGGCAAAGGATGTCCAGCCCTCGCGTCTGCTCCACGCAAAGTGGCTCGTGAAGGAGCTGGTGAAGTTGAACCCCGGCGACCGATTCGGACTGATCGCCTTCGCCGGAAAAGGATTCCTCGAGTGCCCGCTGACTTCCGACAAAACCAGCTTCTTCCAGACGCTCGATGAGCTTTCCATCGATTCGATCCCCGTCGGAGGAACCAATATTCAGGAGGCCCTCGCGACCGCTCTCCGCGCCTTCCGCGCAGCGGAAACCCAGCACCGCGCCGTGGTGCTGATCACCGATGGAGATGAACTCGAAGGAGACAGCGGAAAGGCCGTCGATGAAATCGTCGCCCGCAAAATCCCGCTTTTCATCGCGGGAATCGGCGATCCTTCCCAGCCCTCCATCATCCAGGTGCCCGATGGAAAGGGCGGGGTGAAAACGCTGACCGATTCCGCTGGAAATGTCGTCAACAGTCCCCTGAATGAAAAACAGCTTGGCACGCTCGCTAAGCGCACCGGCGGAATCTATGTGCGCTCGACCGCCGGGGATCCGGGACTTCAGGCTCTCGAAAAACGCATCCGCGCCCTCGCACCTCAGGAGTATGAAAGTGTGAAAACAACAAAACCGATCGACCGCTTCAGTTATCCGCTCTCCATTGCCGGACTGCTTCTGCTGATCTGGTTTGGAATTTCCGAGCGTTCCGTCCGTCGCGGAGTCGCCGCTCTCCTGATCGTCCTGGGCTGTTCCGGGCTTCCGCTCGGCGCTCAGAGCCCGGCGGAGTCCACGACTCCGGAAGAGCCTCTGAAGACTCAGCAGACTGCTCCTTCCGCCGTTCCGGAAGCGCCCGTCTCTCCGGAAGAGGCGTTCAACCGCGGCGTCGAGGCCCATGAAAAAGGGGATCTTCCCACGGCTTCCGGGGCATACGAAGAGGCTCTTCGGACCGGAACCGGCGAAGAGGAAATTCGGGGAAGAGCCACGCAGAATCTCGGCGTGATCGCGCATACCAGGGCCCGCGCGGAACTGGAACAGGCTCTGCAGTCCGTGAAGGGACAGAATCTTGATGAGGCGGCAAAAAAGGTCGATTCCTCTTTGAAATCCCTGAACTCCGCCGAATCGATGTATCGCGACTCCATGCGCGAAACCGTGCATCGGGAAGCTCTTGCACGGAATCAGTCGATCCTGCTCGCCGATCGCGGAAAAGCGGAAAATCTGAAAAAGAAAATCGACGAACTTAAAAAATTGCAGGAGCAGACTCGTCAGCAGACTCAGCAGGCGAAAAATCAGCAGCAGAAGGAAAATCAGCAGAAGCAGGATTCGTCG
>DDJH01000052.1:0-381 GCA_002338895.1 Lentisphaeria bacterium UBA1829
AATTCAAAAACCGTGTTAGTTTACGACGCAAACAAAATAAAATCGTTCATCCACGAGCGAGGAGGTGTTGTTTTATGAGTGAAGAGAAAAAAGTCAAAAGACTGACAAAAAATAAGCTCTCGAAGACGAAAAAACAGTACTACTACGATCTTCTGATGAAAGCACGCGAAGAGTTCATGACCCAGGTGAAATTCCATGCGGACGAGGCGTTGACCTCCCAGAAGGATTCCGCCGGAGAACGCGCCGGAATGGCAACCCACATGGCCGATCTCGGAAGCGACAACTCCAGACACGATCTGGAACTCGGACTGATGTCCTCCGAAGTGGACGTCGTGGAAATGATTGAAGAGGCCCTTCAGAGAATTCATGAGGATGAATATG
>DDJH01000052.1:387-7084 GCA_002338895.1 Lentisphaeria bacterium UBA1829
CGCCGAGGCCCGTCTGGCTGCCAAACCGTATGCCAGATACTGCACAAAGTGCAAGGAAAAACGCGAGTCCTTTGAAGATCCTTCCCGAAGAAGCAGATGATGCATTGGCCGAATCGCTTTTTCCAATCTTCTTTTCAGAAAACAACAGCGCTGGCTTCGGCTGCCGCTGTTGTTTTTTATCTTCTCGATCAGCTGACCAAAGAGATGGTTGTACAGTCGATTCCCATCGGGAAAATGATTCCGGTCATTCCGGGATTCTTCTCTCTGACGCACATTACCAATCCCGGCGCGGCGTGGGGAATCCTTGCCGGACGGGCATGGCTCCTGCTGGCGATCTCCATCGCGGCTTTCGCGGCGATTGTCTTCTTCCTGCGGCATCTGTCGGAAAATTATCCGGAACGGATTTTCGCGCTGCTGGCGGTCTGTTCGGGAATCGCGGGAAACTGCACCGACCGGATCGCACGAGGGGAAGTGGTGGATTTCCTGCTCTTCTATATCGGGCGTTATCACTGGCCGGCGTTTAATGTGGCGGACATCTGCATCTCCTGCGGAGTGTTTGTCTTTGTCCTCTCCTCCCTGTTCCGGCCGGACCGGAAAAAGAAACACGCGGAACAATGACTCCTTCCCTGCCCTTCCCTGTCCTGATGGGACCGACCGCGTCCGGAAAATCCGCTCTGGCCATTGCCTGCGCGCGGGCGTTCCATGGAGAAATTATCTCCGCGGACTCCATGCAGGTGTACCGCGAACTGAACATCGGAACGGCAAAACCCTCCCCGGAGGAACAGAGGGAGATTCCGCATCATCTGATTGATATTCTGGACCTTCAGGAGAGGTTTGACCTGTTTTCTTTCCGCGACCGGGCGGAAGCGCTGATTGCGGAGATCCGGAAAAGAGGAAAACTGCCGATTCTGGCGGGCGGGACAGGACTGTATCTGCGCGCTGTCCTTTACGGACTCGACAATATGCCGTCCGACCGCGAACTGCGGAAAAAGCTCGATGCGGAATTCGATCACCCGGAAGGATTCGAAAAACTCAAGGATCTGATGCGTCAGCGCGCCCCCGACGACTATGCGAAAAGCTGCATGCACCGCCGCCGTCTGATCCGCTCCTACGAGATTCTTCTGCTGACCGGAAAATCCATGACGGAACTGCAGAAGAGCTGGAAACGCAATCCGCCCCGCCGCGATGCAGTTCAGTTTGTCCTGCAATGGGACCGGGAGGAGCTGAAACGCCGGATCTGTCTCCGCTGTGAAGAGATGCTCCGGGCCGGATGGATCGAAGAGACCCGCCGTCTTCGGGATCGCGGACTCTTTTCCGCTCCGACCGCATGGCAGGCGCTCGGCTATCCCCTGATCCGGGACTACCTCGATGGAACCATTCCGCGAGAGGCGCTCCCCGACCGCATCGCCACCGCAACCTGGCAGTTCGCCCGGAAACAGCTGATCTGGTTCCGCGGTCAGCATCCGGGAGCCGTTCCGCTGGATATGACTCGATCCGAAAAACAGCTCCTCGAGCAGATTCATGATGCGCTGGAACAGCAGAGACAGAAAAATCTGTCCCTGCCGGACTGAAGTGGAGTTTTTCTCCCGGACCGTTTGTCTTTCTTACGCCGGAACGATGCGTTTAATGTTTTTCTTTCCCGCTTTCAGAATGGCGGAACCTTCCGGGAAATCCGCCGCAGTGACGGTGTAATCGATCGAATCAATCCGTTTTTCTCCGAGATAGGCCCCTCCCCCCTGAATCAGACGGCGGGCATCGCCGTTGGATTTGCACAACCCGGAATCCGCAAGGAGTTTGACGATCCAGATTCCCTCCGCGGGAAGAGCGACCCGGTAGGTCGGGAGATCGTCGAGAGCGGCGGATGCGTCGGGCTTCACTTCGCGGACCCGGCTGGAGGTGGGAATTGCCGCGTCGCGGTCGGCAAATCCGAACTTCGTGCAGGCGGCCAGATAGGCTTTCGCCGCCTCTTCGTGTCCGTGTGCAAGAGCGGTGGCTTCGTAGGCAAGGATCTCTTTTGCCCGGTTGATTGAGGCCGCGCAGAGAGAAGCGATCTCGTCGAGCGGAAGAGCGGTAAAGTAGGCCATCAGCTTTTTGACATCGTTGTCATCGACATTGCGCCAGAACTGATAGTAGTCGAAAACGGAGGTCTTGTTTTTGTCGAGCCAGACGGCGCCGCCGACCGATTTGCCGAATTTCTTTCCCTGGCTGTTCAGCAGCAGCGGCATCGTGAATCCGTGCACCTCCTTCCGGGAGAGACGGCGGACCAGGTCGATTCCGGCGGCGATGTTGCCCCACTGATCCTGACCACCGCACTCCAGCGTGCAGCCGTAGTCGCGGTTGAGGATGTAGTAGTCGTAGGACTGGAGGAGCATGTAGCTGAATTCCATGAAGGTGATGCCGGTTTCCATGCGGAGTTTGACGGATTCGGCGGTCAGCATTTTGTTGACGCTGAACTTGGAGCCGATGTCGCGCAGGAAGTCAAGATACTTCATGTCGCCGAGCCAGTCGATGTTGTTGGCCAGANNAATGACGTTGTCATATGGGAGAAATTGGCGAAGCTGTCTGCCGATGGCCTCGCAGTTCCGGGCGACGGTCTCCCGCGTGAGGATCGGCCGGGCCTCCTGTTTCCCGGACGGATCCCCGACCAGACCGGTTGCTCCGCCGACCAGCGCGNNGGGCCCTCGGCTAAAGCGTTTTCCAGAGCTTTTTCGTCGGTCGACTGGTAGACGAATCCGCGAGACTTCAGATCTTCCCATGCGTTTGCTGTCATTTTTCTCACCTTGTTCGATTAATAAAGAAAGTTTGAGGGGATAATATACTCTCCATTCATCCGGAAGGCAAGTCATCCTCCTCAAACTTTATCTATATTCTTTGCATCGGAAGGAATCGGGATTGCAAAAAAAATCAAAAACGGATTGAAAAAAACGCAAAACAGTGTTATCTTATCCGTTCCAACTTTACAGGAGATTAAAGGAAATGACACAACAGACTGCCAGTAGTCCGACTCCGGAACTCAGACCGGAAGACATTTTCGAACAGAGAAAAGCCAAAATCGGAGAATTCGCCGCCGCCGGCTTGAAACCGTTCGGAAAACGGTACGACGGCACAATCTCCACGGCGGAGGCCCGGGCTCTGTTTGTCCCCGGGAGCGAAAATCCGGTGCATGTGAAAATCGCCGGACGCATGACCGCGTTCCGGGCAATGGGAAAAGCGGTCTTCGCGGATGTGAAAGACTCCTCCGGAAGAATGCAGATCTATGTGCAGCGCGACGCGGTCGGCGAAGAGTTCTACCGCCTCTTCAAAAAATTCGACATCGGCGACATCATCGGCGNNAAGCGCGGCATGGGCAAGGCCATATTCTGCCACATCAAGGACGACCGCGGCCAGCTCCAGCTCTATGTCCGCTCCGACGCCGTCAGCGAGCAGGAGTTCAAGGACTTCCGCCGCTACGACATCGGCGACATCATCGGCGTCGAAGGGGAACTTTTCCAGACGAAAACCGGCGAAATCACGGTCAAGGCGACCTCCTGCACCCTTCTCTCCAAATCGCTCCGTCCCCTCCCCGAGAAATATCACGGACTGACCGACATGGAGGCCCGCTACCGTCAGCGCTATCTCGATCTGATTATGAACGACGAAAGCCGGGCGGTCCTTCAGAAACGTTCCGCCATTCTCCGCGAAATCCGCCGCTATCTGGACGACCGCGGCTACATGGAAGTGGAAACCCCGATGCTCCAGTATATCCCCGGCGGCGCGGCGGCCAATCCGTTCAAGACCCACTACAACGCGCTCAATACCGATATGTATCTGCGCATTGCGACGGAACTTTCCCTGAAAAAACTGCTGGTCGGCGGTTTTGAAAAAGTCTACGAAATCAACCGCAATTTCCGCAACGAGGGCATGGATCGCCGTCACAACCCGGAATTCACCGCCATCGAACTCTATCAGGCGTACGGAAACTGCGAAACCATGATGGAACTGATCGAAGACCTGATCAAAACGGTTGCCATGCGCGTCAACGGAACCTTGAAAATCACACCGGGCGGACGCGAGATCGACCTCGGAAAGCCCTGGAGAAGAGCAACATACCGGGATCTTGTGAAGGGCGTCGCCGGCGAAGACTGGTTCGAACTCCCCCGCGAGGAAAAATATGCCAGAGCCAAAAAGCTCGGAACGCAGGTTCTGCCCGACTGGACGGATCTGGAAATCACGCATGAGATCTACGAAAAACTCGTGGAAGATACGCTGATCGAACCGACATTCGTCACGCGGATGCCGATGGAACTGGTCCCGCTTGCCAGAAAATGTGAGGATGATCCCACTCTGGTGGATGTCTATGAACTGGAAATCAACGGACAGGAAATCAGCCCCGGATATACCGAGCTGAACGATCCGATCGACCAGCGGCAGCGCTTCATGGATCAGGTGACCCTCTCCGGAAAAGATCCGGCGCAGGCGGTCGATGAAGACTTCCTCACCGCTCTCGAATACGGTATGCCGCCGACCGGCGGAATGGGAATGGGTATCGACCGGCTGGTGATGCTGCTGACGAATGCGGATTCCATCCGGGATGTGCTTCTGTTCCCACAGCTCCGTCCGCGCAGCTGAAAAAGACTCTGTCCGGATCGGATGTAAAAAAAGCGCTCTCCTTTGGTCGGAGGGCGCTTTTTTTGTTGCAGAAGCGGAGAACGGTCGTTTCAGTAGTTTACTTTTGATTTGATGAAAAGGACCTGGACGGGAGAGGAGGAGTCATTGCGCAGTTTGTGCTTGCGGGAGGGAAGAATGCGGACGGTGTCGCCCTGATGCAGATCAAAGGATTCGTCCTCGAAGACGATGGTGGCGTCGCCCTTGACCAGATAGGCGATCTCCTCTTCGAAATGCTGAGAGAAGCCTTCGTTGGTTTCGCTGTGCGCATTAAGCGT
Organism: Lentisphaeria bacterium UBA1829; assembly: GCA_002338895.1. Taxonomy (GTDB): domain Bacteria; phylum Verrucomicrobiota; class Lentisphaeria; order Victivallales; family UBA1829; genus UBA1829. The sequence continues at coordinate 5,310 of DDJH01000052.1, forward strand.
CATCAGCAGCAGTCCGACGCTGGATTTCAGAGGACCGGGCGTGAGATTGTAGTAGACGGAATTCTTCTCGTTCGGATTGTGGATGCGCTCGCGTTCCGCGAAGCGGCAGATCAGCGACGCATTGTCGATCTCCTCAAAAAACAGCGACGACATGGAAATCTCCAGCGTCGCGCAAAGCTGACGTAAAACACTCAGCGTCGGATTCCCGATCCCTCTCTCCAGCTGGCTGACCAGAGCGGTACTGATCCCGCTCAGATTGGAAAACTGCTTGATGGTCAATTTTTTTTCTTTACGAAACTGATGAATCTTTTTCCCGATCCGATTCTCCGTCATCCTCAACCTCCTGCTGTTCGGAAGGTAATATAGCATACTTTTTGTTAAATATAATTAATTTTATAAAAAATATTGAATTTTTTTCTTTTTGTGGTATAGTAATTCCAGCAACCGAAACAGAAATCAAGGAGTGAAAGATGGGAAAAACAGTTGCACAAAAAATTTTTGACGCCCACCGCATCGACACCCCGACCGAAGGAGTCAACGTGCTGACCCTGGATNNCCGTCGACACGCCCGCGCCGGGAGTGCGGGTGTTGTCGCTCGACCGGGTGTTCTGTCACGAGATCACGACCCCGATCGCGATCAACGACCTCGTCGCCCGCGGCAAGGACCGCGTGTTCGATCCGACCAAAATCAAGGCCGTCATCGACCATGTGACCCCCGCCAAGGATTCCAAAACCGCCGAGCAGGGAAAAACCATGCGCGACTGGGCGCGCAGACACGGAATCAAGGACTTCTTTGATATCGGACGGAACGGTGTCTGCCACGCGATCTTCCCGGAAAAAGGTTTTGTCCGTCCCGGCTTCACCGTGATCATGGGCGATTCGCACACCTGCACACACGGCGCGTTCGGCGCATTTGCCGCAGGAGTCGGAACAACCGACCTGGAAGTCGGAATTCTGAAGGGTGTCTGCACCATGCGCACACCGGAGACGATCAAAGTCAACGTCACAGGCGCCCTCCCCGAGGGTGTCTACGCCAAAGACCTGATCCTGACGATCATCCGCGAACTCACCGTGAACGGAGCGACCGACAAGGTCATCGAATTTGCCGGTCCTGTGATCGACTCCATGAGCATGGAATCCCGCATGACACTGTGCAATATGGCAATCGAAGCGGGCGGAACCTGCGGAATCTGCTATCCGGATCAGGTCACGGTCGATTACCTCTGGGAATTCATCCGCGATGAGTTCGATTCGAAAGAGGCGGCTCTGGCGGAATACTCCAAATGGAAACCCGATGCCGATGCCGTCTATGCCGGAGTTCTGGAAATTGATGCGTCGAAACTCGAACCGGTTGTCACCGTCAACTACAAACCCGATCAGGTCCGGACCGTCCGCGAGATGACCGGAACCCCGATCGATCAGGTCTACATCGGCTCCTGCACGAACGGACGCATCGAGGATCTGCGGATCGCGGCGGCGGTGCTGAAAGGCAAAACGATCAGTCCGACTCTGCGTGCGATCGTCTCTCCGGCGACGCCGAAGATTTACCGTCAGGCACTCGCGGAAGGTCTGATTCAGATCTTCATGGACGCAGGTTTCTGTGTGACTAATCCGACCTGCGGAGCCTGTCTGGGCATGAGCAACGGCGTGCTGGCCAAAGGCGAGAGCTGCGCCTCCACCACCAACCGGAACTTCAACGGACGCATGGGAAAAGGCGGCATGGTCCATCTGATGAGTCCTGCAACCGCAGCGGCGACCGCCATCGCCGGAGTCAT
>DDJH01000110.1 GCA_002338895.1 Lentisphaeria bacterium UBA1829
ACATACAGCCCCACCTCCGCCAGTCTGTTCCGTCCTTTCCACCCGACCTGCGCATTCGGCAGATTCCGCGGCGCCCAGAAATTCTCCGTATCCCTTCCCCGTTTGAGAAGATACTCCATCCGTCCGCCGTCCTCATACACGACCACCACCTTTCCCACCGGAGTGCCCGGCGCCGGAGGCCAGGCGATCGCGTTCAGCAGAAAAAGAGTCCGTCCCGTATACCCGGGCACGGAAACGCTCGCCGAACGGCAGAACGACGGCCGGGCCCCCCCGCGCATCAGAAGGCAGGATTTTCCGTTATTCTTCGCCGGATCAATCACCTCGAACGGAATTCCGGCCAGGACCTGTTTTCCCGTTTTCATCATGGAAAGATCGTTTTCCGGCCCCTGATCGGTCCATCCGCCCGCACCGTCCTCCGCCACCGGATCGGCGAACCCCATGTTGACTGCCGGGCGAAGATCCACACTTGAAATTGCATACGGCTTGTAGCGCAGATGCCAGCGGGCCTTCACGTTCCGCTTTTTCCCGAAGGAGAAGATCACCTGACAGAGCACGCTTTTCCCGAACGGTTTTATCAGGATTTCCGCCCCGTCCGGGAACAGGAGTCCGGCGATCCCCTTTCGGAGCGGGAATTCGAACAGCTTTCCCTTGATCCACTTTTCCGACATCCGGCCGTTGAATGGATACGGTTTTCCATCCACCTGAACGGGACGTTTCTGATACCGTTCGAAGGAGAGCCAGCACCCTACGCCGAAACGACGGGTGGGAGCTGTCTCCGGGGATTCCAATATCTGTTCGAAACGGATCTCGTTTTTTGAGATCTGCTGAAGCGTTTCGCGGAGATGGAAAACGGCGTCGTCCGCAAGACGGAGTTTTCCGAAGCGGACAATGCCCTCTTTCGTCGACTGCGGCATCTCGTCGGGAAAGGTCAGCACGCCGTCGGACTGCTGTTCAACGCGCGTACCGTCATCCATGGTGACAATCAGACCGAATTTCAAATCTTCCGTCTGCATTCTTCCGTCCGCCGCGCGGGAGATTCCGTCGGCAAAGAGTCCCGTCCAAAGGGACAACAGTGCCGCGCCGAGTGCCAATTTTCGATTCCAGTTCATTCAAACACCTGTCTTCCGAGTTTTTTCTCCGCACAGTTTCCGTGCGTCTTTTCTTTCCATAAAGTCCCCTTTTTCATCGATGCAGGAACCTGCCGCCGGAGATCTTGATTCCGTCCGTGCACCGCATCGCGGAGACCTTCTTCCATGCGACGTGCCCGTCCGAATACCCGATGTTCGCCCCGCTGATGTTTCCATGATCCCAGTGAGAGCTTTCCTGCTCAAAGAAGGGGGCGTTTTCCGACTTGTTGGACGCGATGTCCATCACCAGAGTTTCCGTGGAAGGCGGCAGTCTGCGCGGGGTACCGTGGGAGATCCCCGCCGGACCCGGACGGACAATCTGCGGAAGCCCCGGTCCGCGGGCAAACAGAATATTCTTGTAATCCCCCTTCGTCCCATACGAACAATAGAAGTTCCCCAGATAGAAATAGCCCGCGTAGACATACTTTTCCTCCGGAGTCTGATACGAATACTCCTTTCTTCCGAACCCCTTCGGATTGGAACTTTGCAGAGTATATTTGGTCTGCGTGGGACAGAACATCACCTTTTTATCCCTCACCACCCCGGAAAAATAGAGCAGCGCCAATCCGGTCCAGTCACTTCCGTCGGTATCCACACGGGCCGGGTCCGGCCCGTCCAGTCCGCTTGCGCCCGGAAAGAACCCCTGCGCATCGTTCGCATACGACTGACACGCCGCGACAAGCTGCTTGACCTGCGACATACACGCCCCCTGTCGAGCCCGGCTCCGCGCCTTGTTCAGCGCCGGAAGAAGCAGCCCCGCCAGAATGGCGATGATCGCTATCGTGATCAGAAGCTCAACCAGAGTGAAGCACCGTCTTCGATTTTCCATCCTCATTCTCCTTGTTTCATTTGAAAAAATAGATGTTGGTTCCCGGCGAGCGGAACGAATCGGTGAAGGTGTCCGTATTTTCCGCAACGCCCCTTCCGTCGAAGATCTCCGTGATTTTCCGGGCGCGGAACGGAAGATGAATCACCCTCTCCCCTCCCTCGGCGCAATGAACGGAAAGCAGTTCTCCGGACGCATGAAACGCCGCGGAACGCACATAGATATGCACCTTTGCCTCCTCCGCCAGCTGGAAGAGTTTTTCCTTGGTCAGCGCATCGGCATCGAACGCATAGACCATCGTCCAATCCTTCCGTTTTCGGACATGGACCCCCGCCCGGGCCTCCCGGCTTCCGATCCCGGTCAGCTTCTCCACATTCTCTTCCGCATAGATTCCGCCGCGGATGATCCCCGCCTCATGGAGGAAAACAACCGTTCTCCCATCCGTGCAGACCTTCTTCCGCAGCACGCTCTCCTTCTCCGAAGTAAGGACAACCAGACTTTCGAACACAATCATCCGATAGGAAGAAAGATCCATTCTGACGAGATCCTCCCAGGTTGCCGTATCCGCGGGGAGCCCGGAAGCGGAAATCCGGTTCTCCAGAAAAAGAGCCTTCCTCGCCTCCGGATACTGATGCATCTGATAGCAGCTGTCCGGATCGATCACCAGCAGGATCTCCGCGGCGGAGCCCGTCGAAAGCGGCGCGTAGGTTTTCCACACCTCGGCGGCCCGGCGGATCAGCTTGCGGACCGCGGGCGTGCGGTACATGCCGCCCCAGATGTTGAAAAACCAGAAGGAGAGACGGTTGGTCAGAGCCATTCCGAGTTCGCGTTTCAGACCGGCGACATCCTCGTCTTCATTTTTCCACCCGTCCCAGATTCCGCCGGAAAGAGTGACGAATTCCGACATTTTCAAATTGGCACTGCTCGTGATTCTGTCGCACTCGAACAGAAAATTGATGTTTCTTCTCCGGAGCATTTCGGTCACGCCGATGTAGCCGGAGTTTCCGCCGATCTCCGCCGGACGGTTGCAGGCCGCACCGAGCACAAAATCCGGTGGAGCCGTATCCAGCACCCGCTCACAGTCGAGATGTCCGATCNNATGTCCGAATATGCCGCCGTTGCGGATGTGGGAATAGAACACGCCGATCTTCGCCTCCGGACGGATCCGTTTGCGCGCCTCCGTAATGAATTCGATCACCAGATCCGCAGTCAGACCGTTCACATACCGGTTCCACTGCACTTCGGCGACCTCCTTCTCCGGATCATACACATACGCATGGCAGTGCGGCGCCTCATCGCAGATCAGCGGCACTTCGAGGTGAGGCAGCCCGTGCTGTTTGCACCAGTCCTGGAAATGAAGATTTTTCAGAATGGACGGCTTCCTGTTCTGGCTTTCGATCCATTCCAGAGTCCGTCCGCATGCGATCACATATCCCGCGATCCGACTGCCCCAGCGGGATTCTCCATAACGGAGGAATGCGTCCAGATACCCCAGAGTCAGCTGCTTCCACTCCTTGTGAAGGGAGCAGTTGCTGACCTCGTAAAACGAATCCACGGAAAGTCTGCGGGAGAGCCAGAGCGGCGAATTCAGGTCCACGGTCACAAGAAAACGGGCGGACGGATGATGGGAAAGCACGTCTTCCATCTGCGCGTCAAGAACCCGGAAATCATACACCGAATCCCATTTCCAGATCAGCGGATAATCGGAATACGCGTCTCCGACCGAATTGACCGTATTCATCGGAGAAATGCTGATCCATTCGATTCCGGCGTCGCGCATGAATTCCAGCGTTTCCCACTCCTGATGCAGAAATTTTCCGTATGGCAGACGATACGCCAGAAACGGACTCAACATTTTTTCGATCATTGTTTTTCCCTTTCCTGAAACAGAGCTTGCTTTCTTACTATTATACGCTATCTTAAGAAAAACGGCACGGGGAAAATGGGGGAAAAAGATTTAAAATTCGATCAAGAGAATTTAAAATGTCCGATCTTCTTCGAAACAAGCACGGCGATCTGCGCAACTCCGGCTACTATCAGAATCTGAAACTGCGCTCCCATTTCTGGCCGGGGATTCCGTATCCGGCCAAGAGCCTCTATCTCCGCAACGGACTTTCCGTCGAACGCAACGTGGCCTGCTTTTTCCAGCACAACCACAATCCGGAACTGGCGATTGAAATGGTTCTTGCCGGAGCGGTGGTCTATGAGGACAACGGCGTCATCTGCCACGCGGGACCGGGAGAACTCTATCTGGTCCACCACAACGCCGAAACCAAACTGCGTACCGATGAGCAGCGCTATTACCGGAAACTGGTTGTCTGTGTGACAGGAACTCTTCTGGATCCGATTGTCGAATCGCTGAATCTCACGGGAATGCGTCACCTGAAACCCGCGAATCCCGAGGAATTTGAACAGAGAATCCGTTTCCTTCTGGAACTGCTGGACCGAAAGGAGCGCGGAACGGAAGCCCTCATCGCGGGAAAGACATACGAACTGCTGTTTCGAATCTCAGAAGTTTTTCATGCGGAACGCCTTGCATATCCGGAAGAACTTCTGCGCGCACAGGATTTCATGAACCGGAATTTTCAGAAGGCGATTCGTCTGGAAGAGATCGCCCGTCATGCGGGAGTGAGCCAGCCGACCCTGGTGCGTCTTTTCCGCCGCTGTTTTTCCTGCCACCCGCTCGATCATCTCATCAATCTCCGGCTGGAATTTGCAAAGTCGATGCTTGCCGCGACCGATCTTCCCCTGAAGGATCTCTGCGGACGCTGCGGATACTCTTCCCCCTACTATTTTTCCACCGCGTTTCGCAAAAAGTATGGACTCCCGCCGCGGGAATATCGGAAACAGCTGAAAAAATGATCGCTGGAAAACACTCGCCTTCCGTCCGTCCTTGCCCCATTTCGACACGGATCAAGAAAGGATAATGGATCTTTCCGGCAAAAGACTCCACCGAAAAGCGTATCGGAAATCGTAAAAAAAAGAGGAAGCAGCGATCATCACTGCCTCCTCCTGATGCGACAGATCGGAAACGATCTGTATCAGTCGCGATCCGCCTTCGGGTGGATCAGCGCGAACGCACCGGCCGCAACGGCACCGCCGGCCAGATTTGCCAGAATCGTCATCCAGCTGTTCTCCCACGGCGTGAGTTTCATGCAGGCCAGACCGATTTCCACAGCGGGATTGAACGCTCCGGAGCAGACCGTTCCACCGACCGCGAAAGCCCCCGCCATCACCGTTCCGCCAATGGCAAGACCGAAGTACGAATTGTTCGCCGTTCTCTTGAGCGTTGCCACGTTCAGCACGACATACGCCAGAGCAAAGGTGAACAGGAATTCCGAAAGCAGCAGATCATGGATCCGGAACTGGAACGGCGGAACCGGTCCCAGATTGTGTTTGAATTCCAGCACGGCAAGTGCTCCGACAATTCCGCCGATCACCTGAGCCAGCATATACGGAATCGCATCGCGTTTCGGCATTCCGCCGCGCAGCAGCACCGCCAGAATGCCCAGGTTCACCACCACATAGGTCATCGGGTTCATCAATGCCGAGATCCGCCCGGCGGTGAGCTGGATCTGCTTGAGCCGGTCGTTGGCGGCGGTGAAATCCTCGATCTCGTCCTTCTGGCGGGAGAAGGCCCGCACCACCCGGGCGCCCACATAATTCTCCCGGGTCAGCAGGGTGACCCGGTCCAGGGTGTTCTGGGCCTGGTGATAGCGGGGCACGGTCAGCCGCATGATCAGGTAGATCACCAGCGAGATCGCCGCCGTCACCCCCAGAAACCAGACGGTCAGCGGCACGCTGATGGACAGCGCCATCAGGAGCGCACCGATCACGATAAAGGGCGAGCGCAGCAGCAGGCGCAGCGTCATGTTCACGCCGTTCTGCAGCTGGTTCACATCGCTGGTCATGCGGGTGACCAGCGTCGGGGTGCCGATGCCGTCCAGCTCCGCATAGGACAGGGTGTTGATATGGTGGTACAGGTCTCGCCGCAGCGCCGTGCCGTAGCCCAGCGCGGTCTTGGCCGCAAAATACTGGGCGGTCACGCTGGAAGCAAGCCCGACGGCGGCCAGCAGCACCAGCAGCCCGAACTGCGACCAGATGAAGGGCACATCCGCCCGGGCGATGCCTTCGTCCACCAGGGCGGCCACCACCAGCGGCACCAGAAGTTCAAAGCAGGCTTCCAGCATCTTGAACAGGGGGGCCAGAACGGTCTGCTTTTCATAACCTTTCAGATAACGCAACAGTCGGCGCAATGCACATCCCACCTCAGCATTTTTCCTGCCGCAGCGCGGCATTTATCGTATTATACCATACGCGGCGGCGTTTGTCAGCGCCTTTGCCCTGTTTCGATGATTATTTGCCCCCCGGCCGCCTATACTGGTTTTGGGCGCAGAAGCCCGCCTGATTCATCAATGCAAAGAGGGAGAATGTATGCTGTATTTTCAAAAGGGTCTGTCCCGGCAGACAGCCCATACCATAGGCCGGGCGCTGACCCTGGCCGGCCAGCAGGGGTGTGCCCTGGCCGACACCGGCCACATCCTGCTGGCCATGCTG
>DDJH01000050.1 GCA_002338895.1 Lentisphaeria bacterium UBA1829
AACTCTCCCCGCCATTTCCTTCCGCTGACCCCGGTCGATTACGGCGTCGACGAGGCGGAACAGATGAGTCTTTCCAATGCCTACGCCCTGAACCGCGGTATTTTGACTCTGGAGGAGCGGAGAAGCGTCATCAACGCCTATCGGGCGATGCGGGAACGGTATGGCGGGGNNCTCGACGATTTCCGCAATCTGGAACCGCCGTATCCCTGTTTCAAGGGCATGAAGGCCGGAGCGTATGTGAATGGCGCGATTGCTCCGTTTGTCGCAGGACAGCTTGCTCTCGGGGCGTTCGAATCCGGAATGGAGGAGTATGGCGTCGATATTCTCAACCGTATGGGTTGCAAGATGTTGCGCGATGGGAAGCTCGCGTTTCTCTACGATTGGAACGGGAACGACATCGGCGGCGGACCGCGCTGCTGGTGCGGGGCGGAGCTGATGAACGCGGAGTGTGCCGGACTGGCCGGAGTGGTCGATCAGGGGAAATTGTTCGATTCGGTCACGATCTCTCCGCGTTTTGCCGCAGCCGGAGAAAAACGGGCGCATGTCCGGCTGGAATATGCCGCGTCCGGCGCGTTCACGGAATATGATTACCGTTTCGATGCGGAAAAAGGAATGGTCCGTTTTGAACTGCTCTCCTCCCACGAACACGCCCGGGTGCGGATGTATCTGCCCTCCGCATACACGCCCTGCGAGGTGAAGGTGAACTCGGTCGGAGTTCCGTTCCGCGAGGAGCGGGTTGGAGAGAGCCGATATGTGGTTCTGGATGATTTCCCGTCCGGAGCTGTGCTGGAAGTCGCGTGTCGATGATCTCCGGGGTTGTTCTTCTGATCCTGACCGGAGTCTGCTGGGTCGGAATCGCGGTGGTGGTGGAGAAGGCGGCTCGGGAACGTCTGGATCTGGATTTTATCCAGTTCGCATCATCGGCGTTGATTGCGCTGGCGGCGGGAGGGGCGATCCTGTTCCATTCCCCGCCGGGCGGAGCGTGGGGGATGCGAGTGCTGATCTGCGGAGCGGTGTTTCTTGCAGGGTGTTGCAACTTCCTGATGCTGAGCTTGATGCGTCGGGCGATGCGGCAGGGAAGTGAAGGGGCTGTCTGGGGAATTGTGCAGAGTGCGATGATCGCTCCGTTTCTGATGGGGATGGTCCTGTTCGGCGTGGAGCCGACACCGATGCGTCTGACCGGGATCGTTCTGGTGCTGATCGGAATCCTGCTGTTCAGCCGCAAGCGGAGGGAAACGGGACGGGCGGGATCGTATCGCTGGCTTGTTCCGGCGTTTGCGGCATTTGCCGCGTCCGGACTGGCGCAGTGTTTTGCCAATCTTCCTTCCTACTGGAGAGAGTGCACGATGAGCAGTGAATGGCGGGCATGTCTTGTTCAGCTCGGAACGATGGCCGCATTCGGGATGGCTCTTCCGTTCCGCCGGAAAAAGCTGCGTCCGGAAGGAACATGGTCTGCGGTGCTTCTGCTTGCGGCCGTCCAGATCCTGGCTCTGTTCTTTTTCTTTTACCGCGGGTTGAATCGGGTTGCGGAGCAGGGGTGCGGATCCATCGGGTATCCGGTTGCTCAGGGGTGCAGTATCGTGGGATTTCTGGTGTTTGAAATGATTGTCCGGAAGAAGAAAGGATCCGTGCTCCTGTTTGCGGCGGCCGCGGCGGTCTGCTGCGGGATTCTGCTGCTGGTGCTCTGATTCCTCTCAAAAGGTGACGGATGAATAAGAACGAAGAGATTCGGAATCTCGTCGGAAAATGGTTTTTCGCTTATAAATAATTCCGGAAAGGAGAAAACATGAAAATCCGTTTCATCGGTCGGAAAAGATGCTTTTCTTTGATTGAGCTCCTGATCGTCATTGCGATCATCGCCATTCTTGCGGGAATGCTTCTGCCCGCGCTGAATGCGGCCCGCGAGAAGAGCAAAGGGATCAGCTGCATCAACAATCTGAAGCAGACCTCGCTGATGTTGACCATTTACGGAAACGATCACGATGGAAAGATCCTGATGTGGCAGAAAGTGGACAGCAGCTACTATGGACATTTTCTGGTTCGGAGCGGAATGATCGTGAATTACCAGATGGACGGGAGTGAAAAGAACTCGAAAACCCGTTCGGTGATGTGTCCTTCGCTTCAGCTGACGGAAGGGGGGAATCCATTCAGTCCGATTCAGCAGATCTACGGTATGGCGCACGCAAGCGCCAACGCCAGTTATCTGAAGACATTCAATGATGCCTATTTTCTGGAGGGGGGGACGGATGCGGAAAAAGTGTTTGTGCTGGTTCCGTCCCGGATGAAGAACTCCTCGTCGTTTACCTGGCTGTTTGATTCGATTAAGACGACGGATCCGGCCGGATACACAGTCCCGAGTACAGCCGTGCTCTGGTATGATTACGACGGATCTTCCGGAGGGTTTCACTTCCGTCATTCGGGGAATGCGGATGTCCTTTACGGCGACGGGCATGTCATGGCGCGGAAACCCGCTTCTCTCCTGTATGAATATCTGAAGAACGGGGCATCTGCAAACGGTTTTTTGACCTCAAGCGGAGTCTACCGCCTTGCGGACCGTTCGCAGCATGCGGTTTTCTGAGAGAAGAAAACGCCGTCGGAAATTTTTCCCGTTCTCAGGTGGTGATCGCCCGGAGATCGGTAATGAGTACAGGATAATCCGGAATGGAAATCGGCGGGAGGACCATTGCACCCATCGCCCAGGCCGGACACTCCGTGTTGAGAATCCGATAGACGTTGCCCCGGAGAGGATCAATCAGAACCGGATCCGGAAACGGAGAAGTCCGGCCGGTCAGGAATTGAATTTCCCCCGTCAGGGGCTGAAACGAAATGGCAACGTTCTCCGGCTGCCAGAGCGCGGCTGCGGGAATGCCGTTTTTCCGGAATGTGACGGTTTCCAGGTCATAGGGTCGTATCGGTGCGAGAACGGATCCGTGGGTCGGGGTGAAGCGGATCAGGAGGTCTTCGGCGGGAACCGCATTTTCGGTCAGAAACGCCATCGCTTTCAGAACATGGTAGGAGAGTTTGGGTTCCCGGGTTGCTCCATGAATGATTCCGTAATACTGATTGCTCCCGTCCGGATAATAGTTCAGAAAATCGGTGACGGTGAAAATTGAGGAGCGTTTTGCTCCGCATTGAAGATCGATCATCGCCCGGCGCGCGACGAATTTTGCCTGATTGTATTCGGTCGGCAGCGTATGCAGAGTGCTTTTCCCGGTCGGGAAGCCGCTTTCGCCCTGCCAGTACTCCAGTTTCGGACCAAGACAGGCCTTCGCAAAACGGACTCTTCTTCCGGTATAATTTTCCTGATTTCCATAAAGATGGTAGCAGAAGATATCTGCCAGATCGGAAAGTCCGGATTCCGCGCAGAAGCGGATGTATTCCGACGCCGGATTGGCGGCGCAGGCGGCAAGACGGGCTGAGGGGATCACGCTTCGGATTGCGCGGCCGGTTTCCCGGAAAAAGAGAACATAGTCCGCTGCACACCGTTTAAGACGTTCTGAAAGCGTAAGTTCGGGATAGGGAGCGGAACCTTGATAATTCCAGAAATGTCCCGGAATATCCGGTTCGTTCCAGATTTCCCATTCCGTCACGCGATCCTTGAAATGTCCGGCAAGGGCTCTGACATAGTTCAGGAATCCCCGCATGGCCTCCTCTCCATGATAGAGAGGAACTTCTCCGACATAACCGCGGACTCGTCCGGAGAGAATCTTCCCTCCGGATTCCCGGCGAATCTCCTCATATTTTGGGACGGGGGTATAAAGAGGATTCCCGTAACCAAGGCTGAACCAGGTTCGGATGCCCCGCTGGGAAAGTGAGTCCACAACGTCGTCAAGCCAGGAGAAATCGTACTCTCCCCGGACGCGCTCGCAGCGGATCCAGCCGGTCTGACAGCGGACGGATTTGACTCCGCTTTCCCCGACAAGGTCGTAGAAGTCTTTGGGATTGAAGGTCTCCCGGTCCAGGGTTTCAAATCCCAGTCCCATCAGGGTATTGTTGATTTCCCGGCTCGTTTTCTGGGGGAGCTTCCTCTCAAACTCCAGAACCGGATGCTTTTCAAAGGGATTTCGGTTATAATCGAAAAGAATTTCTTCACTCTTCATGGTGATTCTCCTCTGCAACAAGTTCGAAGAACGGACTGATTTCTTTTATCCGGGAGGTATCCGCAGAAACGGTCAGCCGATTTCCCTTCTGATGAAGCGGCAGTTCCTCCATGCGTTCTCCGGAGAGATTCAACGCATAGCAGCGGAACTTCCGACTCGATGGATTGGAGAACTCCGCATGGAAGCGCCCCGTTTTCATGCGGACTGGAAGTGTTCCCCGTTTGAGCAGGTACTCTCCAGTCTCATCCCACTCCATCCCCGTGTTCGCCACGCGGGTGGAGTAAACCAGAACAAGGCGCCGGCTTTCCCGAAGCGGACGGCGATCCCGGGAGATGACGGCAAAACACCCGGCTTCCGAAAGTGTTATCTGACGGAGAAAACCGGGAAGTTCTTTCCGGCCCTTCTCCATTGTGATGACCTCTGTCCGGTCCGTGATGACCCGGAATGTCTTTCCGGGAGAATCCAGGAGGAGCTCTCCGGTGCAGCTTTCAAACATTCCCGCATCCGGATTTGTCCGATTTCCCGCAGGGAGAAGGTTCCGCTTTTTCAGAGTCGCGACGACGGAGTTCATGTCGAATGCGGATTTCCCGTCTTCCTTCAGTTCTGCCGACCATCCGCCGGAGAATCCGGCATCCTTGCTCTTCCCCTGCATCGGGATTGTCAGCACGGCCGGGACTGGGGTGGTTTTCAATTCCGGAGGCCTCGGCAGATCCGGGAATGTGATCGCAAATCCGCAGAGCAGGGCCAGACGGATCTGCTCCAGCGAGAGTCCCTGATAAAGACGGGTCGCTTCTCGAGGAATGGTCAGATCGATCCGGAACGGGGCGCGTTTCACATCCCCCCGAAGATACAGCATGTTGGCAATGAATTCCCCCGCCCGCAGAACCGGATTCGAGCCCACATGGAAAAAGGAATAAGGGTAGCTGCCCCGTTTCGGAACGAGAAGTACGGCGCTTTCATGGATGAAAAGACCATCGGTGCCCTGCAGTGCGCCGTATGCTCCGAAGAGAGGTCCCGCTTCGAACTGATAACGGTTCCAGCACGGCTGGCAGTATTCCGTGATCAGATGCGGCCGGTCCGCGTAACGGGAGGCGTTGTTCAGAAGAAAATTCTGCGCAAAGGCATGGACACAGCTCTGCTGGGAACAGAAGTACCGTCCCTTGCGCAGATAGGGGTGCGCAAAATATTTGTGCGAGAGCGCAACAGGACTTTTCTCGTAACGGACCGCCAGATTGTTGATCCAGTGGGGAACATCGTACTGTGCGGTCAAGCCCCGGTAGCCGGCCGCCCGGACGACAGACTCGCACCAGTCGAAACACTCCCGGGCAAGCGAACCGGTGAACAGAAGAAACTCGCGGTCAAGCGGGGTCTTTTCCAGATTGCCCAGCATCCGGCTTGGCACCCGGACCTCCTCGGGAGATTCCAGGCCGACTGCCTGTTTCAGCGCGCTCCGGGAAGGGTATTTCCTTTGAAGGTATTCGCGAAATTTTTCCGTGGCAAGCTGCTGTGTCTCGGGAGAGATCCCTCCCCAGATCAGGCCGCCTTCCAGTTCATTCCAGAATTCGAGGACTCCAATGGTGGTGTCGTCCCGATAGAGTTTCCCATTGCAGCTGTTCCGACGGTTCAGCAGCATCCGGGTCCCGGACTCCCATGCTCTGCGCGTTTCCGGGTCCCCGAGATACATCCGCAGTTTGGTGTCATTGAAACGGCGGTTCTTCCGGGCCTTTACGGAATCTTTCCGGAAAATGCGGTATGCGGCAATGGGGAGGGTGCAATAGATCCCGTTTCTGCCGAGTTCCGCCAGAAGATGATCCAGAAGAGCGAACCGTTCCTCGTTCGGCAGAAGATCTTTTTCGGTACAGAGCAGATCAGCATCAAAAAAACGGATCGCGTTGTAACCCTGTCTTCGGACCGCTCGGGCGAAGGAGGTGATCTCTTCTCGGGTCGGCTGGGGATAGGGACTGCGGGGAAAGTGGAAAAAAGAACCGCAGTTAAAGCCCATCAGACGGGCGGAGAGTTTTCCGTCTTCCCGGATTTTCAGGCGAGGAAGTGTGCCGTCCGGAAGGCGCGGAAGTGCTGAATTCTCTGAGAGGTCCAATGCGCTTCCTTCCCGGATCTGCATCCGGTCGGCATGGACTACCCTCCATTGGTCCTCTGCAACAGAAGGAGTTTGGGCAATGGCGGAAACAAATGGAATCAGAAAAAGAAGAAGAGAAAGTCGTTTCATAAACGGTTCCTTTGCAGACATTGTGTTATTTTTCGGTCCAGTATATCTCCGGTGTGCCCGATGCGGAATAAAACTGTTTCCCGTAGGGATGGGTCTTCACATGTCCGCCGGCATAGAGAAAGTTCGCTTTCAGGTCATGTCTCATATAATCCACGATTGAAGCGGAATCCGCAGGAAGACTCCGGACCTGATTGGTTTTGTAGGCATCGGGAACCTCTGCCGCGCAGAGATTCTCCCATGTGCTGAAAACCTTCATCGTTGATTCCGCCACGGCCACGGAGGATGGATGAACCATACTCAGTTTTCGAGCCTGAAACGAGCCATTGTTCAGGAAATACAGTCCTCCCGCACGGGAAAGATCCGAGTTGGCAACTCCGCGCGTGGGGCTGTAACTGCTCCGATAGTATGCGGCATCTTCCAGACGAGGTGTATTCGAACAGAAAAAAATTCCTTTCAAATTCTCTTTCTGATCCATCCCCTCCGTGTAACTTCCCTTCGGATTCTTTCCGGAAAGAAGCGGGGTGAAGTCTCTGGCTTCGCATCCCGGCTGATAGAATGGAACAAAATCGTTGTTCTGCTGCGTGTAGATGGTCAGATAGACTCCGATTTGTCTGAGATTCCCGCTGCAGGCGATCCGCGAGGCCGCACTCTTCGCTTTGTTCAGCGCCGGCAGAAGCAGTCCTGCAAGAATGGCGATCACCGCAATTGTGATCAGGAGTTCCACAAGAGTGAAACCCATGATGGCTCGTTTCATAATATTCTCCTTCATTTTTCGTTTCCGATCTCTTCGGAATAAATCTTTACGGAAAATACAAGCTCTCTGTAAGAGCGGAATCCCTGCTGCGCTCCGGAAGCGGAAAGTCTGCCGGAGTCTGAAGCGTGAATCTCCATGCCGATCCGATTCAGCCACTCTTTGTGCATTCTGTTTTCTCTCCTTCACTGCCATGATTGTTGATCTCCCGAAAGAGAAGTTCAATCTGTCTGCCGATGGCGGACCAGTCATTCCGGGCCACCTGATCCGGCGGAAAAAGCGATGCGCCCGCCCCGATCGCAACGGCTCCCGTTGCCAGCATCGAACGGGCCGTCGACGGATTCACTCCGCCGGTCACAAGAAACGGAATGTGCGCAAGCGGAGCCATCACCGTCTTCACATACTGTTCTCCGCCCGGAAGAACCGGAAAGAGCTTCACCAGATCCGCGCCGGCTTCCCAGGCCGCCAGAATCTCATTCGGCGTAAACGCTCCCGGGATTGCGGCGATTCCGTGTTTCCGGGCGGTTTCGATCACGTTTCGCGAGGTCGTCGGGGAAACCAGAAATTCCGCTCCCGCTTCCGCCGCCGTCTCCGCCATAGAGGAGGTCAGAACGGTGCCCGCTCCGATATGAAGAGTCGGAAAGTGCTTCCGGAGTTCCCGGATCGCATTGCCTGTCGTCCGGAGAGTTGCCGGATCGGCGGGATCGAAGGTGAGTTCCAGAAATTTCCCGCCCCGCGCAGCGAACGTCTCCGCGCAGAACGGAATCTTTTCTTCCGGAATCCGGCGCAGAATCGCAATCAGGGGCGACTGTCTCAGCAGATCAGAAAGTTTCATTTTCCATCCCCTTGAAGTAACAGACGGCATCCCCTTTCGGACGGATGTCGGTGACGTGCCCCGTGTAGTGACGCAGATTCCGCGGACGGTAGGGGTACTCCGACAGAACCGATTCATTCACTTCAATCCCGAGTCCGGGGCGGTCCGGAATCCGGATGAAGCCCTTCTCGAATTCCACGCATTCATTGGAGATGCGCCTGCGGAACGTCCCGTCGGTCAGCATGATCTCGTGGATCAGAAAATTCGGCGTGCACGCGGCAAGCTGAAGAATCGCCGCATTCGAGACCGGTCCGCTCGGATTGTGAAACGACACCGGAATGTGACGGGCTTCCGCCATCGCCGCAATCTTCTTCGATTCAAACATTCCTCCGGCGTGAAAGATGTCCGGCTGGGCGATATCGACCGCATTTCTTGCAAACAGATCGTCGAATCCGAATTTCGTGTAGACCCGCTCCCCCGCGGAGATCGGAACGGGCGATTTGGAGCGGATTTCCGCAAGAACAGAGAGATTGTCCGGCGGACACGGCTCCTCCATCAGCATGATCTTGTACTGCCGAAGCTCCTGCGCGATCCGCAGAGCCGTGAAGGCGTTGAACCGCCCATGACACTCGATGAGCAGATCGATCTCCGGACCCACCGCCTCCCGGACCGCTCCGACAATCGCCGACGCCTGATTCAGCTCCCGGTTCTCAAGAGTCATATGCGCCTTTCCGAACGGATCCCACTTCAGCGCGGTCACCCCCAGACTCACCGCTTTGCGCGCGGCTTTCGCAAACTCCTCCGGCGTTTTCGCCCCGACAAACCAGGCGTTGGCGTACATCCGCACCGAATCGCGCAGTTTTCCCCCCATCAGCGCATAGACCGGCGCGTTGAAAAACTTCCCCGTGATGTCCCACATCGCCATTTCAATGCCGCTGATGGCGGACATGAGGACGGGACCGCCCTTCCAGTAGATGTCTCTGTACACCTCGAAACACATCCGCTCGATCTCCCGCGGATCGCGGCCGAGAATCAGGCGTTTCAGGTCCTCCACGCATCCGGAGAGCGCTTTCTCCTGGGTCCCCAGCGACGCTTCCCCCCATCCATAGAGTCCCTCGTCGGTCTCCACTTTCAGAAAGGTCCAGTTCGTCCGGAACGCGTCCACCACAAAGGTTTTGATTTCAGTGATTTTCATGACTTTCCCTCGCTCTTTTCCTACATTATACTTGAATCGGAGAAAAAAATATATATATTTCATGCTGAAAAAGAGGAAGAAGATGCTGAAAACCGATTTTCCGGAAAAATTGCGGACCTTTTCCGAAGAACTCAAAAGCCTCGGCGCACTTTTCGACTGCGGCATACGACTC
>DDJH01000131.1:0-1032 GCA_002338895.1 Lentisphaeria bacterium UBA1829
CGGGATTTCTCCTGAAAAAGAGTGGATCAATAGCATCAAAGCATTTAAAATGGAATCAAAATATATTTTCATAATCTTTTCTCTTCAAACATAAGGAAAAGATGGGCCAAGAAGAGAACGGATCATGATAAATCGATAAAAAGCTGCAAAAGAGAAGGGGGTGAAGAGTGATTGATTCATCCAGTCCCCTTCCCTCTGAGAGGATGAAATAAAGGTTGTTTTATGCCGTTTCCTATTGTTTCATGTCGCAAAGGAGAAAAGAGAGAGAAAAAAAGGAAAGTCGGATTGAAACTCGGAAGAAATGATGTTAATTTACTGATCGCTCTAAAACGATAAAACAGGATTCGCATCAGATGGGTATCTCTCAACAGAAGCGGGAAATCAAAAACGGAGACAAGAGCTTTTCCAAGCTGTTCGATATCATAGAGGAAATCGCTCAGAGTCGTTCCGGATTGAAAGGGCGGGAAATCGCGGAAAAAACCGGTCTTCCCGTGAGCACAACCTTCCGGATGCTGAAATTCCTGGTGGAAAACGGATATCTCAGAAGTGCGGCTTCCACTTATACGCTCGGACTCGGGATCGCCCGTCTCGGAAACATTGCGGCATCCCAGAACCCTCTGCTGAAAATCTCCCGTCCTCTCCTGGCGGAACTTTCGGCAAAAACAATGGAAACAGTCCATCTCGCAGAGCTGAAAGATCATCAAATCCGGTATGTGGAGAAAGTGGAAGGGGTCCGCTCCGTCCGGATGGGATCGCTGATCGGCAACTATTCGCCGCTTTTCTGCACGGGAATCGGAAAAGCGATTCTGGCGTTTCTGCCTCCGGAAGAACTCGAGGAAGAGTTGAAAAAAATCGAATGGAAGGTCTATACGGGGACAACTCTCCGAACCGTCCCTGCCCTGCTCCACGATCTTTCGGAAATCCGCGAGCGAGGCTATGCGGTGGATAATTGTGAACACGAAATCGGTGTTTACTGCCTTGCCGCTCCAATTCTGGACTATTCCGGACACGCCATCGCGGGAATCAGCATCT
>DDJH01000131.1:1075-6655 GCA_002338895.1 Lentisphaeria bacterium UBA1829
AGGGAATACTGCGGCTGAACGTCTTTCTCCCCTTCCCTCTCCTCTTCAAATTTTCAGATAAGCAATCCTTCCATGACTCGTTTGCAACGAATTTATCTGTTTTTTTGAAATTTCGAACGGGTTTGCATGATCCTTTTCACCGAAAAAGAGGGCTTTCAGTTGAAAAATTGATTTGCGGAGATAACTTCTTTCACGGCCTTCTTTTCAGAAAACTTAGCAAGTTGAGGAGATTTGAGTATGACGAAGCCCAGGAAAGTTCTGGTTCTCGGAGCGACCGGCGCAATGGGGCAGCATCTGGTGCCCCTGCTGGCGGAAAAAGGATATCAGATTGATGGAGTCGCTTTCGATGAGAAGAAAAGCGACTATCCAAATGTCCGCTACCTGAAACTCAATGTCAAGGAAGGGGATCATCTGAACAGACTGCTGGAAAACAATTACGACGGAATTGTCGATTTCATGATTTACAACACGTCGGAGCTGGTCCGATATCTTCCCCGATTTCTCGCAAATACCGGGCACTACATCTATCTTTCCAGCTATCGCGTGTACGACAACAAAGCAACGCCGATCCGGGAAGATTCGCCTCGGCTGATCGACTCTTCCGAAGATGCCCTGCTCCGGAATTCCGATGATTACAGCATTTACAAAGCTCGCGGCGAAAATATCCTCCGTGCCCTGCCCCGGAAAAACTGGACGATTATCCGTCCCGCAATCACCTATTCCCTGATGCGCTATCAGCTGGTGACGCTGGAGGCTCCAAACACGGTCGGACGTGCCTTCGCAGGAAAACCGGTCCCCCTGCCCGAGCAGGCCCGCGGAATTCAGGCAACCATGACGTGGGGCGGCGATGTGGCTCGGATGATCGCTGGACTGCTGTTCAATGAAAAGGCCGTCTGCGAGGCCTTCACGGTTGCAACTTCCGAGCATCGTACCTGGGGAGAAATCGCCGACTACTATAAGGATATCTGCAATCTCAAGGCAGTCTGGGTGGACGAGGAAGACTACCTCCGGATGCTCAGCAGCGATCCGTACGCCTACTGGACAAGATGGCAGCTGGAATACGACCGCTTCTTCAACCGCGTGATCGACAATTCCAAGGTCCTGACCGTCACAGGCATGACGCAGGAAAGTCTGAAAACTCTCTACGACGGTCTGAAATATGAAATCAGCCGCTGCCCGAGAGATATCCAGTGGCCGGTCAACACCGCCATGGATCAGGCTCTGATCAGGAACTGACAGAGCAGCATTTCCCGTCGTTTTCAGCCGGAAGGGGTTTCTTCAAAGAGACTCTTCCGGCTTTTCGGTTCTCCCCCTCCCCTTCTCTCAGAACTTGCCGGAAGACGAATGCTTCTTCTGGATCTCCGCGACAAATTCACTCAAATGAAGCAGGTCCAGTTTCCCGCTCGCCAGAATCGGCAGATGATCCACCAGCCAGTAATTCTGCGGACGGGGAATCCACAGATTCGGGATGCTGCGTTCCCGCAGCAGAGAGTTCATCTCTTCCGGAGTCCGTTTCAGATCCCGGGTGTGCAGCACAACGAGCGCCTCCCCCTTCACCGGGTCGGGAATGCCGGTCACGGCGATGCAGCGCTCCTCCGAACCGGACAGCTCGTTCATGATGCATTCCAGCATCTCGTGCGGAACCATTTCGCCGGCAATTTTGCTGAAGCGGGACAGGCGTCCGCGGATCGTGATGTAGCCGTCGATATCCATTCGTGCGATGTCGCCGGTATCGTACCAGCCGTGATCCAGGACCCGGGCCGTCTGCACCGGATCGTTCAGGTAGCCCTGCATCACGTTGGGGCCTTTGACCAGCATCAACCCGTCGGTCTCCGGCGGAAGTTCGACTCCGGTTACGGGATCGACGATCTTCACGCAGATTCCCGGCATNNCCCAATTCCAGAATGGAACTGCCGATGTTGATCGCGACGATCGGGGAGAGTTCCGTGCAGCCGTAGCCTTCCACAAGTCGAATGCGGCCGTTCATGACTTCCGCAAACTTGTCGGCAATGTCAGAGCGCAGTTTTTCCGCACCGACGATCGCAAGGCGGAGCGTATCAAACTGTTCCGGCGCACAGCGTCTCAGATAGGCCTGCATGAATGTCGGCGTCGCCAGAAGAATCGTCAGCTTGTACTTCTGCACGGCCCGCCCCACCGCCTGCGCATCCAGCGGCGACACCACATAGACCACCGGACAGGCGACAATCAGCGGCAGCCAGAACCCCGTCGTATATCCAAACGAATGAAACAGCGGCAGACTCCCCAGAATCCGGTCGTGCCCCGTCCATCCCATGACTCGCGTAATCGAATAGATATCGCTGTTGATGTTGTGATGGGAGAGCAGAACCCCTTTCGGATCCCCCGTCGATCCGCTCGAAAACAGCAGAACCGCCGTCCCGAACAGATTCCGGTGCGTCACCGGCGCAACCAGATTCATCAGCTCCTGATGCGGAAGAACGGCCGCCAGAACCGCCCACAGGATCTTCGATGATTTCGGGATTCCTTTTGCCAGATCTTCCAGAAACACCATCTCCGGAAGCGCCTCCCGTTTCAGTGCAGTCAGGAAGCGGCGGCTGGTCAGAATGTGTGTCATGCCGGATTTCCGGATGGATGCGCGCAACGTCTCATCCGAAACCGAAAAGTTCAGCGGAGACGGAACCTTGTCCGCCATCATCACCGCAAGGTTCGAGACGGCGGAGACGGTCATATTGGGCAGAAACACTCCGACATACCGGACATCGTCGGGCACCAGGCGGCGAATCACCCGGGAAAGAACCACCGCGCCGACAAGAGTCTGAAACAGCGTCAGTCCTTTCCCCTCGTAGTCCTGAAACACTACCCGGAAGGGATGCCGCTTCGCATGTTTGGCCAGCTGATAATGAAGTGTGCGCTCCTCATCCCTCGGAACCTCCTCCGATTCCGCTCCCAGTTCGCTGACCGCCTGACGAAGCTGGAACGCGGAAAAGGGATACGGCATCGGCTCCCCGATCGTCACTGAGGCCGGACACGGCAGTTCCCGTGGAATCCGGAAGCGGATCTTTCCGTAATAATAGCTGAAAATGCTTCCCCAGAGCATGCCAAGAGAGACGGGAATCACCGGAATCTGCTTATCCGGGGGAAGCATTCGCGAATAGCCTTCCTTGAAATCGTCGATCAATCCGTTCCGTGTCGCCTTCCCCTCCGGGAACACGCAGACGATCTCTCCGTTCCGCAGCGTGTTCCGCACCGTCTCAAACAACGTCTGAAACCGGCGCGGTCCTTTCGACGGCACTTCAATAAATCCCATCATCCGGGCAAACGGATGGATCAGCGGATGTTTATAATAATCCTCATGCATCAGAAAATGAATCGTCCGCGAGGTGCAGGCGGTAATCAGAAGCGCATCGACAAACGACACATGATTCGAAACCAGCAGCGCCGCTCCCCGTTCCGGAATATTCTCCGTTCCCGAAATCCGCAGACGGTACAGCGTCCGGGTCAGCACCACCGCCAGGAAGCGGAGCAGAAGGAGCGGCCGCAAAATCATGCAGCAAATTGTCGCCCCCAGCGTCAGAAGGCCGATCGCGAGAAACAGCTGCGGCGGTGTCAGTCCCGGCATCCGGCGCACCACCTCTCCGATCCAGCGGGGCGTCCCTTCCGGCAGTTCCGAACTGGCGATCATCAGCAGAAACACCACCGCGGAAGTCAGCAGCACCACCGCAAAACAGATCGCATTGGAAAGCGCCAGCGCCGCTCCCCGTGACGAGGGATTCAGGCGCTGCTGCAGAAATGCCCGAAGCGGAATCACAAAAAAGCCTCCGCTGATCCCTCCGAGAATCAGCCAGAGCAGAGAGAGCGGATGCAGAAGAATGCTCCCAAAAAAGACCCCTCCCCCGGGACAATNNCCCCGCCGCGCCAAACGGTACAAATCCGACCTCAATCGTATTCCGGGAAAGCCGTCCGCAAAGATAGCACCCCAGTCCCATGCCGATCGCCGGCGCAAGCTGGAGAGCCGCAATTTCCATGCTTCCCCCCGATTCCGGAAGAGTGTACTTCACAAACATGACCAGAATGGTCTGAATCGCCACGCCGATCCCGACGAAGAAGGCATCCCCGAACGCCGCCAGAAAAATGGGCAGGCGTTCCGTCAGCGATTTCCACCCTGTTTTCAAACTCTGAATCATCCCGGCGCCGCGCCGGATCGCAGAATACTCCTTTTCATACTCCGCGGTCGGAATGACCCGGAATGCCGACAGAATTCCCAGAACAGAACCAAGCACCAGAACCGACCCGGAAAGAGAATGCTCGTTGATCAGCGGGAATCCAAGCGGAGAGAGCGACTCCGCCACGGACGCCGCTCCCCATTGGATCAGAGGAGCCGCCCCAATTCCTGTAATGGCCGCGATAAAGGAGGCCATTCCAATATCGCCGTTGGCCTTGGAAATCTCTTTTTCCGAGAAGGTCTCCGGAAGAATGGCCTGAAATGCCGGACTGAAAAACGAGGTCTGGCTGGTCATCAGGAACATCACGCCGATCAGGGGAAGCGCTCCCCATACGGAACTTCCCCCCAGAGCAAAGGTTCCGAGAATCATAATCAGCAGTTCGAGGAATTTTGTCAGAATCAGCACATAGCGTTTCTGGAACCGGTCGGAAATCGCTCCCGCCGGTCCTGTCAGAAGCAGGAACGGGAGAACATACGAAACGGTCATAGCAAACATGAAGGCCGCATCGCGGAAATAGCCGGTCCGGGAAGAGCCGATCACGGCAAGAACGGCAAGCATTTTGAATGCGTTGTCGTTAAAAACTCCGAGGAACTGTGCCAGCAGGAGGGGAAACAGCCGTTCGGAATACGGCCGGGAGGTCAGATAACCGCGCATTCCGAAAACCCCGTTCACTTGCGGGGGATCTTAAGCCGGTCTCCCACGCGGAGCAGGTCGCTTTTCAGATTGTTCGCCTGACGGATGGATTCGATGGAAACTCCATAAGCCTTGGAAATCGCCGTCAGAGTCGCCCCCTTCTGGACGACATATTCCTCATAATCCGCCACATATCCGTCCTGGCGGGGCGGCTGATTGATCGGAACCGATGCCGCCGCATTGAGTTTTGCGGCAAACGCGGAAAACTGTTTATCCCGTTTTTCCGCATCCTGGGCGATGGTTTTCCGGAGTTCCGCAATATCTTTCGTCACCAGTTCATTGTTTCTGGCAATGGATTCCAGCTGGCGCTGGAGGTTCTGGACCGACGCGGAGAGCCGGGCGTTTTCGTCCTGAAGAGAACGCACCTGCTGAGCAAGATTGCCCACCAGATCCTCATAATAGCGGACCGCATCCTGCGTATTGCGGAATGAAACATCCTGGGCGCAAAGAGCTCCCGCGGAGAGAAGTGCGGCGGAAAAAAGAGAGATCGTTCTGCAGTGCATCTTGTCAAATCCTTCCCATGGCTGTAGTGTTCATAGAATTTCAAGGGCGTTTTCATACCAGAAAATTTCCAGATCAAAGTACAATACAGCGAAAAATCGTTTTTGCAACATCTTTTCCGGGAAGAAAAAAATTATTTTTGGGAATTTCTCTTGAAAAATTCAAAAACCGTGTTAGTTTACGA
>DDJH01000063.1:0-29833 GCA_002338895.1 Lentisphaeria bacterium UBA1829
CCTTCCTGGTCGCATCCGGACTTTCCGCTCAGAAGGAGGTCCGGCCCGATACCGTGACCATCATCGAAGGCTGGGAAAGCATGGATCATCTGATGAAACATCTCCAGTCCGCCCACATGGCGGAATACCGGAAGAAAATCAGCGAAATGCGGAAGTCCTCGACCATGAACGTGGTCACGCCCGCATGACGATCGACGGATAAGGAGGTGTTTCTGTGAGAACGGTTCTGTACCCCGGAAGTTTTGATCCGGTCACGAACGGACATATCGACGTGGCACGGCGCGCCGGAAAAATCTTCGACCGGGTGGTCGTCGCCGTTGCGGTCAACGCGGAAAAAAGTCCGCTGTTCACGACGGAGGAGAGAATCGACCTGATCCGCGCCGCCTGCAGCGATATTCCCAATCTGGAGGTCTCCAGCTTCAACGGTCTTCTCGCCCACTCGCTGGAACGCTTCGACGCGGGCGCGGTGATCCGCGGACTGCGCGCCGTTTCCGATTTCGAATACGAATTCCAGATGGCGCTGATGAACCGCGGACTGAATGAAAAATGTGAAACGCTCTTTATGATGCCCAGTCCGGAATATTCGTTTGTCAGTTCGCGTCTGATCAAGGAGATCACCCGCTGCGGGGGCGACGTTTCCGCCTTTGTTCCGCCCGTTGTGGCCGAAGCGATGCGGAAGAAATTCGGGCTGAAAAAATGATCCGCATCAACACAACCCATATCGAGGACCAGCCTCTGGTCCTGAACGGAGAGGAAAAAGGGGACTTCCTGGAACTGGATCCGAAGGAGTTTCCCCGTCCGTGCGGACCGGTCTCCTATCATCTGACCGCCTCCATGGCGGGGCACGATCTTCTGGTGACCGGTTCGGTCTGCGTGCCGCTGGCGGTGGAGTGCGCACGGTGTCTCAAGGAGTTCAAGGTCAGGCAGACTGTTCCGGATGTCTGCCACCTTTACGAGGGCGTCGCCGGGCAGATTGTGGATATTTCCAATGAGATCCGGGAGGATCTTCTGCTCTCGCTTCCCGCGGTTTTTCACTGCAAAAAGAGCTGCCGGGGACTTTGTCCCCACTGCGGAGCGGATTTGAACAAAGGCCCCTGTCACTGCGCGGAAGAACCGCCGCCCCCGCCGGAGGACTCCCCCTGGAGCGCTCTCGACAATCTGAAATTCTAAACTGGAAAAAACAGGAGGGTAACAAAAGATGGAATTCTCCGAAATATTAAAACGGCGAAGAAGTATCCGGCGTTTCCGTCAGGAAGAAATTCCGCTGGAGACGCTGAAGGAACTGGTGGAAGCGGCGGCGCTGGCGCCCTCNNGCCTCCGCTACGTTCTGGTGCGGGAAAAGGAGCTGCTCCGGGCGGTTCTGGAACAGACGGCGTGGGGAGGACATGTGAAACCATACCGGAATCCGGAATTCGGAGTGACCGGGCCGACGGCGTTTCTGGCGGTCTGCACGGATCTCCGGGCGGACGGAAAACCGTCGCCGTACGCGGAAACCGATGCGGGCGCCGCCATTCAGAGTGTGCTGTTCCGGGCGACGGATCTGGGACTGGGCGGCTGCTGGATCGGCGCATTCAACCGTCAGGAGGTCGGACGCCTGCTCGGACTGGAAAACCGGATTGTGCTCTATCTGGTCGGACTCGGCCGTCCGGCGGAAAATCCGATTCTGTACCGGATCGGGAGCGGAGATCCGACGCCGTATTATCTGGATTCGGACGATGTGATTCATGTGCCGAAGTATACGGTGGACGACATTCTCACCATCAAGGCATGACGCAGTTCTGGAGGATTGAAAACGATGAAGCGTTACAGAGTCAAAATTGAAGCGGAGGAGTGCAAGGGATGCGGCCGCTGTGTGCTCGCCTGTCCCCGCTCCATCCTGGAAACGGATCGGAAACTCAACGAGATGGGGTATGCGTATGTGACCGTGGTCAAAGACGGGTGCATCGGATGCGGATCCTGTTTTTACCAGTGTCCCGAACCCGGAGCGGTCACGGTCTATGAACTTGCGGAACAGGAAAGCTGAGGTGGAACTATGGAATATCTGAACCGTCTGCTTCTGAAGGGGAATGAAGCCGTCGTCTACGGAGCGCTGCTGGCCGGGTGCGACGCCTTTTACGGATACCCGATCACTCCCGCCAGCGAAGTGGCACACTCCTCCGCCGCCCTGTTTCCGAAACTCCACCGGACCTTTCTTCAGGCGGAATCGGAGATCAGCGCCATCAACATGGTCATCGGGGCAAGCGCGGCAGGGAAACGGGTCATGACGGGAAGTTCCGGACTGGGAATCAGTCTTAAACAGGAGGCGGTCAGCTATCTGGCGGCCTTCGAACTGCCCGCGGTGATTGTCGACATCATGCGGGGCGGACCCGGACTTGGCAACATCAGTCCCGAGCAGAGCGACTATTTCCAAGTGGTCAAAGGGGGCGGACACGGCGCCTACCGCTGTCTGGTTTTCACGCCGGACTCCGTGCAGGAGATGTGCGACTGCGGATACAACGCCTTCTCTCTCTGTGAGAAATACCGGATCCCCGGCTACATTCTCGCGGACGGCGTCATCGGCCAGATGATGGAGTCGCTCACCCTCCCCGAACCGACAGACTATGTGTTCGATCCCGACTGGAAAATCACCGGGGAAACCAACGGAGAAGCCAATTATCTGACCACGATCTATCTGGAAAACGACGATCTGGAACGCCGCAACAATCTTCTTCAGGAGAAATACCGTCTGATCCAGGAACGCGAGCAGAGCGCCGAAGAGTATATGACGGACGATGCGGAACTGGTGTTCGTGGCCTACGGAATCTCCGCCCGCATCGCAAGAACCGCGGTTGCCGAACTGCGGAAACAGGGATACAAGGTCGGACTTCTGCGTCCGAAAATGGTTTTCCCGTTCCCGGAACGGGCGCTGAACAAGATCGTCCGGGCGGGACATGTCCGGAACTTCCTCTGCGTGGAGCTGAGTCCCGGCCAGATGATTGAAGATGTCAAACTTTCCATTGAATGCCGGATCCCGGTGCATCTGGCAGGCCGCATGGGCGGCAATATTCCGTCGGTCCGGGAGATCTGTGAAAAAGCCCTCGCGCTTCTGAAAGGAGGATGCTGAAATGACCGGAGAAACTGTCAAATTCGGAAAATCCAAAGTCTTTTTTGACACCTTTGAACGCCGTCCCGGCCCGATCAAGAAGAACATGCACTACTGCCCCGGCTGCGGACACGGAATCCTGCACAAGCTGATCGCCGAGGCGGTGGAATATCATGGAATTCAGAAAAAGACCATCATTATTGCCCCGGTCGGCTGCGCGGTCTTCTCCTATTACTACTACAACTGCGGAGGGATCTCGGTCCCGCACGGACGGGCACCCGCAGTCGGAACCGGCCTGGTCCGCGCGCTCCCGGAAAACTTCGTGATCTCGTACCAGGGCGACGGCGACCTCGCCGCCATCGGTCTCAATGAATTCCTCCAGGCGGCGAACCGCGGCGAAAACATGGCGGTCTTCTTCGTCAACAACTCGACCTACGGCATGACCGGCGGACAGATGGCNNNAAACCGCCACAAGCCCCTGCGGACGCCAGATCGAAACCGACGGCTATCCCCTGAAGGTCTGCGAAATGGTCAACGCCCTCGCCGCACCGATCTACATCGAACGCGTCGCGCTGACCTCGACGCCGAAAATTCTTCAGGCCCGCAACGCCGTCCGCAAAGCGGTCGGCCTTCTGAAGGAGAGAAAGGGCTTCTCCCTGGTGGAAGTCCTCTCCCCCTGCCCCGTCAATCTGAAAATGAACGCCCGGGAGGTCAACGCGTTCATCGACGAGCAGATGAGCCGCTATTTCCCGCTCGGCTGCTTCCGCGACAATTCGGCGTCCGCGCTTCCGCATCATGCGACGCCCCCGCTGCACGATCCCGCTTCGGTCAAGAAGGTGCTTTTCCCGCCGAAACTGAACATCGGCGTGGCATCCGACTTCAAGAACCGCTCGAAAATCTTCGAGCACGAACGGAGAATCAAGATTGCCGGATTCGGCGGACAGGGCATTCTCAGTCTCGGCATCATGCTGGCGACAATGGGAAAACTGCGCAACTTCAATGTCACCTGGCTTCCCTCCTACGGACCGGAACAGCGCGGCGGTTCGGCGAACTGCTCGGTGATCCTGAGCCGCGACCTCATCGGATCCCCGGTCATCGACGACAACTGCAATCTGCTGATCGCCATGACCCAGCCCGCTCTGGAAAAGTTCCTTCACGAACTCAAACCGAACGGCGTTCTGATCTACGACAGCTCCACCATGCACCTTCCATCCAACATTGCCGACACCCATCCGGTCTTCGGCATCAAGGCTCTGGACATCGCACTGGGACTGGGCAGTCTGAAATGCGCGAACTCCGTCATTCTCGGCGCCCTCTCGGCGATCCTCATCGACCGCTACCTCGAAGGTCCCGACAAAATGGACTTCGACCGCGCCTTCGAAGAGGCCATCATCGACTGCTTCAACAACAAACCCGAAGTGATCAAAATGAATCTCTGCGCCTTCTATGAAGGCAAGAAAGCGGTCACGTTCCCCGCATAATGGAACGTTCTCTCCTTCCGGGAAATCGGGGAGATCAGGAAAAAGCCTTCGCGCCGGCTCCATTTCCTCCCCTCCCCGGAGACAGAGAAAATCCACTCTCTGCCGGAACTCTCCTTATCGGGAAGCTCCGGCAGCGTTTTTTCCCGCGTCCCGGAGCATTCTCTTCACCCCTTCGATCCCTTCGCGGCGGGCGACGGAACGGATTTTACGAAATCCTGCGCCGTAAACGGGATCGCGTCGCTGTTCGATGCGGGCATTGAGATTTTCCTGGCCGAATTCGCGGTTCACGAGCGACGCCATGTATTCGGCGAATCCCTCCTGCATCACCCGGTCGCGCAGATACGGCGCCGCATGATACTGCCAGTGATGCGCCAGCTCATGCGCGGCAATCTCCAGAAAACGGCGGCGGGGCAGATGATCCAGCATCAGGATCTCGGTTTCGATTTTGACGATTTCGCGTTTGTTTCCACTTCGCCGTTCCGAGAAACTGGCATGACAGAGCCCCAGTTCGATCGCCGTGTCGTTCACCCGCAGATCGGCAACCTTCAGCAGTTCGGGGTAGGAGACCATCCGAAAGCGGAAGCTGTTCTCCACCGGCTCTCCGAGCAGGGCTTCCAGCGTTTTCCGGACCTTTTCCAACAGGAGCTCCGCCTCTTCTACCGAGCGGATTGCCTCCCGTTCACAGTCGGAACAGACATACCGTCCATCCGGAAGCCGCTGAGTCCGGCCGGGCAGTTCGCAGGCGAAACAGCGCGTCAGCCGGGAGCAGTGGCGGCAGAGTCTGCGTTTCCTCCCCTCCACCGATGTGAAGACCGCGTACTTTCCCGTGATCGGCTCTCCGCAGACCGCGCACTTCGGCAGCACCCGTTTCAGGCAGCGGATTGAACAGTAGAGCTCCCCCTTGTACTTCAGCACCTCCCCGGAAAGGGATCTGCGACAGACCGCGCAGCGTTCCGCCGCCGTCAGCAGCAGCGGCAGAAAGACCAGAATCCAGCAAAACACCTTCCACAAACACCTCACCGCAAGACCTCCTTTCCCCCGCTCCCGGGAAGTATACCACGTCCTTCCGGAGAAAACAAGGAATTATTTTCGCCATTTTCCGGAAAGAGTACTGTAAAAAAAGGGAAAAAGGGTGTATAGTACCGCATGAAAAACGAATTTTCAACAGTAACGTAAGGAATGGACCATGTTTAAACCGGCCGGACAAGCAAACTTTCCGCAGATGGAGCAGGACACACTGGCCTTCTGGGAAGAGAACAAGACCTTCGAAAAATCCAAGGAGAACCGCATCGGCTCCCCGGAATTCATTTTCTATGACGGCCCTCCGTTCGCCACCGGCCTTCCCCACTACGGGCACCTCCTCGCAGGGACCATCAAAGACGTGGTCCCGCGCTACCAGACCATGCGCGGGAAATACTGCGAACGCGGATTCGGATGGGACTGCCACGGACTGCCCGTCGAATACGAAATGGAAAAGATGCTCCATCTCTCCGGCAAACGGGAAATCGAAACGTACGGAATCGACAAATTCAACGAGGCGTGCCGCGGCATCGTCCTCCGCTACACCAGCGAATGGGAACAGATCGTCAAACGCATGGGCCGCTGGGTGGACTTCAAAAACGGATACCGCACGATGGACCGCAACTACATGGAATCCATCTGGTGGGTTTTCAAACAGCTCTGGGATCAGGGACTGATCTACGAAGGGCACAAGATCCTCCCCTACTGCGCCCGCTGCGCCACGCCGCTCTCCAATTTCGAGGCCAACCAGGGATATCAGGAGGTGGACGACCCCGCCATCACAATCCGCTTCAAAGTGGACGGGGAGGAAAACACCTACTTCCTCGCATGGACCACAACGCCGTGGACGCTGCCGTCCAACATGGCGCTCGCATCCGGACCGGAGATCGATTACGTCAAAGTCAATGACAACGGCACATTCTACATTCTTGCGGAATCCCGCCTGAGCGCCTACTACAAGAAAGACGTTCCCCCGATCGTCGGCCGCTTCAAAGGACGCGATCTTGCCGGAATGACCTACGAACCGCTCTTCTCCTACTTTGCGGACAAGAAGGCGGAAGGCGCCTTCCGGATGATCAATGCGGACTACGTCAGCACCGAGGACGGAACCGGCATCGTCCACATCGCTCCGGGATTCGGAGAGGACGACGCCATCGCGGGAAAGGCCAACGGCATTCCCGAAGTCTGTCCGCTGGACGACGAATGCAAGTTCACCAAAGAGATCCCCGACTATGCCGGAATCTACGTCAAAGATGCCGACAAAGCGATCATCCAGCGCCTGAAGGAAGAGGGCAAACTGGTCCATCGCGGCACCATCAAACACAACTACCCCCACTGCTGGCGCGACGACTCGCCGCTGATCTACAAGGCGATCTCCACCTGGTTTGTCCGGATCGACCGGATCAAGGAGAAGATGCTCCGCTCGAATGCCCAGATGTCGTGGGTTCCCGAACACATCAAGGAGGGACGGTTCGGGAAATGGCTCGAAAACGCGCGCGACTGGGCGATCAGCCGGAACCGCTACTGGGGCTGCCCGCTGCCGATCTGGAGGAACAAGGAAACGGGAGAAGCGATCTGCGTCGGCTCCGTCGCCGAACTGGAGGAGCTGACCGGACAGAAGATCGACGATATTCACAAACACTTTGTCGACAAACTCACGATCCGCTCGAAATCGGGCGCCGTGCTGACCCGCGTTCCGGAAGTTCTCGACTGCTGGTTCGAAAGCGGCTCCATGCCCTACGCACAGAAGCACTACCCCTTTGAAAACAAGGAACACTTCGAAGAGCACTTCCCCGCGGACTTCATTGCAGAAGGACTCGATCAGACCCGCGGATGGTTCTANNAGAACCGCCGGCGAAAAACGTGATTGTCAACGGGCTGATTCTTGCGGAAGACGGGCAGAAGATGTCCAAGCGCAAGAAGAACTATCCGGATCCGGCGTATGTGATCAACACATACGGAGCGGATGCGCTGCGGCTGTTTCTTCTCGGCTCGCCGGTGGTGCGCGCGGAGGACCTCAAATTTTCCGAAGAGGGAATCAAAGAGGTTCTGCGCGGCGTGATGCTTCCGGTCTGGAACGCTTACAGTTTCTTTACGACGTATGCCAATGTCGATCACTGGGAACNNCCGTATGTGAGGAGAAGTCAAGGCGCCGGAAAATCCGTCCAATCCGCTGGACCGGTGGATTCTCTCCTCGCTGGCGGACATGGTGTCGGAGATTCGCGACGCGATGGACACCTACCACCTCCAGAAAGCAGCGAACCGGTTTGAGAAATTCGCGGAAGACCTGACGAACTGGTACATCCGCCGGAGCCGCCGCCGCTTCTGGAAAAGCCAGAACGACACCGACAAGCTCGACGCCTACTCCACACTCTATTATGTTCTTCTGACCTTCGCGAAATGCGCGGCGCCGTTCATTCCCTTCCTGACTGAGGAGATCTACCGGGCGCTCCGCACGGAAGAGATGCCGGAATCGGTGCATCTGTGCGACTTCCCGGAAGCGACGACAGTCCGGGATCCGCGTCTGGAACGCCAGATGGAGAGCACGATGAACGCGGTCACGCTCGGACGTTTCCTGCGGACACAGCGGAATCTGAAGATCCGTCAGCCGCTCTCGAAAGCGATTCTGGTCGCATCCGATCCGGAGGTGCGGCAGATGCTTTCCGAAACCGCCGACATCATCTCGGAAGAACTGAACGTCAAACAGATTCTTGTTCAGGAATCGGACGACGGTCTTGTCGAACTCTCGGCGAAAGCGAACTTCAAGCTTCTGGGACCGAAACTGGGTCCGAAGATGAAATCTGCCGCAGCACGAATTGCCGGACTTTCCGCGGAACAGATCCGGGAACTGGAAAAAGGCGGCTCGTATGAACTGGATCTGGGCGACGGAACCACAGTGACGCTCACGGCGTCCGACCTGAGCATCAACCGGGCGGAGAAACCGGGAGTCACAGTGGCAACCGATCACGGCATCACCCTGGCGCTGGACACGGAACTGACCCATGAGCTGATTCTGGAAGGAATCGCCCGTGAGTTTGTCAGCCGGGTTCAGAATCTCCGCAAGGAGGCCGGTCTGGAAGTTTCCGACCGGATCCGCCTGCACTACCGGAGCGCGGACGCCATCGTCCGCGAAGCGGTGGAACACTTCACCGACTACATCTCGGGCGAAACGCTTGCGACCGCCATCGCGGAAGGCGACGATCCCGCCGCACTTCGGAGCGCGGAAGAGGATCTGAACGGGCATCTGACAAAAATCGATCTTGCAAAATAACAAAAGAGGCACTCCCATGAAACGCATTTTAACAGGTATTCAGCCTTCAGGAATCCCGCATATCGGCAACTACTTTGGAGCGATGAAGCAGTGCATTGATCTTCAAAACGGGAACGAGGGGGAGTGTTTCCTGTTTATTGCCGACTATCACTCGATGACCACGAATCCGAAACCGGAGGATCTGAAGCAGCGGATCGAACGTCTTGCGGTTGATTTTCTGGCCTGCGGAATCGATCCGGAAAAGACGGTGTTTTTCCGTCAGTCGGATGTTCCGGAGGTTTGCGAACTCACCTGGATTCTCAACTGCATCACGGGACTCGGTCTTCTGGAACGGGCCCACAGCTACAAGGACAAGATCGCGAAAGGATTCTCTCCGAACAACGGTCTCTTCTCCTACCCGGTGCTGATGGCGTCGGACATCCTGCTCTACCAGAGCGACCTTGTGCCCATCGGCGCGGACCAGAAGCAGCACCTGGAGCTNNAGCTACAAGGACAAGATCGCGAAGGGATTCCAGCCGAACAACGGTCTGTTTTCGTATCCGGTTCTGATGGCGTCGGATATTCTCATCTACCGGTCGGACCTGGTTCCGGTCGGCAAGGACCAGAAACAGCACCTGGAGATGACGCGCGACATTGCGATCAAGTTCAACCAGACCTATGGAGAGACCTTTGTCATTCCGGATGAGAAGATCAGCGAAAGCGTCTCGGTGATCCCGGGACTCGACGGACAGAAGATGTCCAAGAGCTACAACAACACGATCGAAATCTTCGGGGAAGAGAAGGCGATGCGGAAGAAATTCATGTCCATCAAAACCGATTCGAAATCGGTGGAGGAAGTGAAGGATCCGGATACGAGCTCGATTTTCCAGCTCTACCGCCTCTTTGCGACGCCGGACCAGGTGGAAGAGATGCGCCGGAAGTATCTTGCCGGCGGTTACGGATATGGACACGCCAAACAGGCCCTCTACGAAGCGTATCTGGACTATTTCGCTNNTGAAATCAGGAGGAGAACGGGCCAGAGCGGAGGCCGTCCGGACCATGGACATCGTCCGGAAGCGCGTTGGACTGCGATAAAAAGAGAAAAGAAAACGCTCCCGAATCCGATCCGTTTTCCGAGAAGTTTTCCATCGGGAATCGGGAATTCGCAAGAGGAATTCAGAAGATCCGGGAGCTGAGCATGGAATTCATCCGTCCGCGCGGGCGGATTTTATCAGGAACATCAACAATTAGGAGTAAGGAAGATGAAACTGTCATCGCTTTTGGATCAAAGCCTGATCTTTTTCAATCTTGAAGGAACCACCCGTTCCGAGCTCTACACGAACCTTCTGACGAAGATGTCGAAGGTTGTCAAGCTTCCTCTTCCACCGGCTGTTGCGGCAAAGGAGATGATCGAACGGGAAGATGCGTGCGGGATCTCATATGATTCCGGTCTGGCGTTTCCCCACATGCGCCATCCGGAGCTGCAGGATCTTGACATCGGGATCGGTATTCTGAGAACCCCGGTCAGACTCCGGGAACACGACAAGGCGGACACACGGGTCATTCTCTGCTGCATGATTTCGGAAACGACCTCGGTCATCTACCTGAAAGCGCTGGCGGCCTTTTCCAAATATCTTCTTCTGGATCCGGAGGCCATCAACAAGCTGGTCGCCTCCCAGACCCCGCAGGGATTCATCAACACGCTGAACGAGGACCGTGTGGAAGTCAAGCGCACACTGACGGCGGAGGATGTCATGCTGAAGAATCCGCGCGTGGTGAAACTGGAAGATCCGCTCAGCACCGCACTGGATATTCTTTCCGAGGAAAAACGGCGCGAGATTCCGGTTGTGGATTCGGAGGGCGTCATTCAGGGCGTGATCTCCTGCGAGGACATCATCCGCCGGGCGATTCCGGAGTACATCATGATGCTCGACAATCTCTCCTTCCTCAACCAGTTTGAACCGTTTGAAAATCTTCTGAAAGAGGAACGGAAGCTGCAGGTCCGGAATGTCATGACCGAACCGAAATACACTGTCCCGCCGGAGACGCCGCTGTTTCAGCTGACCGTCAACATGGTCAAGAACTCCCTCCCCTCCCTCATGGTGGTCGGAAAGGACCGGAAACTGCTTGGTGTCATCACCTACATTGAACTGGTAACCAACGTACTTCGAGGATAAACGCATATGCTGACTCTCTATACCTTCAGTCCGCTGCTGGCAATGGCGGCGGAAGCGCCTTCGGCGTTCAAGTTCTGGGCGGCTGCGGCGATTTTTGTCATTACGTTTGCCGTCATTGCGACGGAAAAAATCCATAAGACGGCCTGCGTGCTGGTCGGTTCCGCCCTGATGCTTCTCTTCGTGCTCCCCGCGGGCCACGAGGCGCAGACTCCGGATGAGCAGAAACCTCTTCCCGCCATCGAAAAGCAGGTCACGGCGTCCGGGAAAGTGAGCGTTCCGGGATTTCAGGCGCCCGCGCCCCCGAAAGCCGCTCCGGAGATTCTGGAAGCGGCGGAAAAGTACAACGCGCTGGACAACTACTCCAAATATGTGAACTTCGACGTGATCTTCACGCTGGCCGGCATGATGCTGCTGGTCAACATTCTGAGCAAGACCGGACTCTTCCAGTACATTGCGATCAAGGCCGTCAAACTGGCGCGCGGCTATCCGGCCCGGACCATGATCCTGCTGGTGATGGCAACGGCGACTCTCTCGGCGTTCCTCGACAATGTGACGACCGTGCTTCTGGTGGTTCCGGTGACCTTTATCGTGGCCTCTCAGATGAAAGTTTCGCCGGTTCCGTTCATCATGGCGGAGACCCTTGCATCCAACATCGGCGGAACGGCAACCCTGATCGGCGATCCGCCGAACCTGATCATCGGATCCACGGTGGGACTGAACTTCATGGCGTTTCTGGTCAACCTTGCGCCGTTCATTCTGCTGATCCTGCTGATCTACTGCGCGGTGCTCTACTTCTACTATGGACGGAAGATGAGCGTCACGGTGGAACAGCGGGCGCGGATCATGGAAATGGATGAAAGTCAGTCGATCACCGATCCCGGAACGCTGAAGAAGGCCGGAACGATCATGCTGCTGACCATTCTCGGATTCCTGGTTCACGGAGTTTTCGGAATTCAGCCCTGTGTGGTGGCGATGACCGGTGCGGCGGTCTGCCTTGCGGTCTGCCGCGTGAACGTCGACCAGATGCTGGAAAAAATTGAGTGGGGAACGCTCTTCTTCTTCCTCGGCCTGTTCATCATCGTGGCGGGCGCGGACTATGCGGGCGTCATGGCAAAGGTCGGAAGCTATCTGCAGTTCACGGCGGACTGGCATCCGCTGGCGATCATTCTGACGCTGATGTGGATCTGCGGAGTGGCGGTCGCAGTGATCAACAACGTCTCCTTCACGGCGGTTGCGGTGACGATCATTCTCGGATTTCTGAAGACCGTTCCGGTGTTTCAGGGCAATGTGCCGCTGCAGCACCTGCTCTGGTGGGGAGTGGCTCTGGCGCTCTGCCTCGGCGGAAACTTCACGCTCTACGGAGCCGCGGCAAACCTCGTCACGGCCGGACTTGCCCAGCAGTCGGGCCACAAGGTCAACTTCCGGATCTTCGCCGCGTACGGCGTACCGGTGACCGCCTGTGCTCTTCTGGCATCCTCGCTCTATGTGACGATTCGTTACTTCTGCCTCTGATGCCTTCCCGCGGACTTCGGTCCGCCGGATACCAGAAAACCCGGTCTTTCCAGATCACTTCGGAAGACCGGGTTTTCCATTTCTCCACTCCGGAACAAATAAAACGCGGTGTGATACTTCGACGTTCGTTTTGAAGTATCACACCGCTTCTTAAAAACTGCCGCCATCCGAAACCCGGCATACGCCCGTTTCTCCTTCGGTGCGGCGTTTCCCGCGGCATGGAACCTGTTGTCGATGGGGTACGTATGGATTTTCCAACGACCTCCACACCGCATCTTCCCGACTGAGCTTCAGTTCTCCAACCGGATGTTAATCTCTTTTTTCCACTGCCTTCCGCAGCATCTGGCGATTCCCGCCATTGAGTCAGAGTTTCCGGCTGAGCGGATCACCTACTCCCGCATCAGTCTTCCTGTGAGACAGAATCATCAAGAACGATCGGAAAGCTCCTTTTTTTGTTATTGTTGCCAGTTCAGATTCTTCTCTTTTTCCTGTCTCCGGAAACATTATACCACAAAAGCGGAAAAAAGTCAACCCCCTGAAAAGAAAAAAAATTAAAAATTTATTTTCTTAAATAATTTTATCTTCTTTCTTTTTTCTCCGAACGAGGAATTCGACTTCCGGCGAGACGCCGAAACGACGATCATCGGGAGGGAATGCGGCGATTCTGCAACTGTACGGATTCCCGAATGCCCGACGCTCCGATTCACTTTCCTCGACACGCTTCCACTCTTCGGCCAGCGTTCCGACCACCTCCAGCTGAAAATGATTCACCCCGTTCCGGATTCCATCCAGCGGAAACACCCACGGGGGAAACGCCCGGATCCCCGTCTTTTTCCCGTTCACAGCAAGAATCGCTCCGCAACCGACCCACCGGAAAGCGATGCAGAACGGCAGCACCTCCGTTTCCCTGAATTCGACTTCCGCGGAAAGATGCAGCACGCCGGAAAGTTTTGATCCGGAACTCCGCCAGTCCCCGTCGGGCGGCAGCTTCTCTCCGATCCGGACTCTCCGGGGACGGGATGAGCCGATCGAATACGCCTCCAGACTCTCCACGTTCCACTCCAAAACCCGGCAGATCCGATGAACGGGAGCAACTTCCGGCATCCTCGAATCGGAACGGCGGATGATCCGCATCTCCCCCGGAGCGAACCGGATTTCATATCCGTTCGCAATCCGGTTCAGAGCTTCCACTTCGGACGGCAGGGAGTCGGGCGGCGGAATCTCTTTCCAGAACTCATTCTCCGACGCACGGAAGCGGAAAATCCCCTCCCCCGGCCCCTTGCAGAACACCATCACCGCCTCGTCCCCGTCCATCCGGCGGCAGGGAAGAACCTGAAACACGCCCTCCGACGGAAGGACCGGCAGGACGGAAAACTCTTTCCATTTTCTTCTGTCCGCCTCCGAAACCGATCGGGGATCAAGAGTCATTTTCGGATCCTGAAGTTCCTCTTTTCCGGCAAAACGCCAGAAGACACGGTCCTCATCCAGAGCGCGGGCAAGAGCTTTCCACTCGACCTCCATTCTCCACCCCTCTTCTTCGGAAGCCGGGAGTTGCGGATCATACAGGATCCGGACCGGGGCCTCCAGCGCACCGGCATCAAACGCGCCGATCCACTCCCAGTGGGCGGTAAGAGCGGGGAACAGACGCCACAGCGGATTCCGGGGAGAAAAATCGGTACAGCATCCCCACTGACGGCCGCCGCGAATTCCGGCAAGGAACGGCATCACCATCAGACGGTTGACGCCGCGAATGAACTGCGCATTGGCAATCCAGTTCATCGAAGACGATGTCAGATCATAGCCGTAGACGTTGAAACTTTCACTCAGGACCGTCTTTCTTTTCCGGCGAATGGCGGAGGATGCCGCGATCTTTGCAAAAGTCCCGTCTTCCCCTCCGGGCCAGATCTGCCGCCAGATGGCATCCACACCGGGGCTCTCCATACAGTCCAGCACGGCAAGCGCATTTCCGAACGCCCCCGCATGATTCCGGAATTCGTCTTCTCCGGACAGATGTCCTTCCAGAGCGATCCCGTGCTTCCGGCACCAGCGCTCCAGAATTCCGAAAAAGTTCCGGACCGTCAGAGCCGTACAGCACTCCAGATAGAGTCGACGCATCCGGCGGATCTCCTCCGTGATCTCCGGCAGAGGAAAAAGCATCTCATAAATCTCTTCGACCGGAAATCCGTTCCGGCGGAAAAACTCCTCCGGGAGACAAGGCGACCACGGAATCTCATTGCTTCCCACCCGTCCGCACCATCGGGCCTCATCTGTGAAGATTCCCCGGATCGTCCGCCCGAACTGCCGTCCTGCCGCCTTCCGGTACTTTTCATGAGTCAGCTTCAGGAAGAGCCGGGCGGCTTCCGGATTCATCAGATCGATCCGGTTGGGAAGCGAGGTCTGCTGCGGGAGAAATTTTCCCTTCTCCGTCCGAACCAGGACCCATGCGGCCAAGTCGGGATTCTTCCGGATGACGGCGCCGCAGGCGCTGCCGCTCGGCCATCCGCCTTCATCATAAAGAGTCAGAGAAAATCCGAGCCGGCGGCATTCGCGGACCGCAAAGCGGAAACGGGAAAAATAGCCTGTGCCGAGATACTTCATCCGCATTCCCTTCCGGAAAAAGTGCGACTCGTCAAACGCTTCCGGCATCGGATGGATGCAGACGGATCGGAATCCGGCATTGCGGATCTCCTTCAGCTGTCCTGCGATCCCCGTTTCCGACAGATCCGTGTTCCAGAACCAGAAAACCGCCGGGTTCTGACAAGACCATTCCATGACACACTCCTTTTCAAACTCTTCAGGAAGTTTTTTTTGCATCCGTATCCCTGTTCAATTTTTATTTGAAGCGAAATATTGTTTCCAGATATCCGGCCCCCGGGTTCCGCCCTCGGCGTTGAAATGGGTCAGGACATCCATTCCACCGGCATGTCCGTCGAAGAAGAGGACACCTGCCGAGCGTCCGTGAACAGGACCGATCGACGCACTGCTGGAGGAGTTGAAAAGATACCGTCCATCCAGCAGATATCCGACTCCGGCGACATTTCTCTCCGCCTGATACTCCATCACTCCGATTTTTGCAGACGGACTCCGGACCCGTTCCGGCCGCACCGCCGCCTCCGCCCCTCCCTCCAGCGGTCCGGTTATCCCGACAGAGCCTTCCGCATACCATGGCTTTCCATTGACAAACGTGGATGTTCCGACCGCGATGTAATGACTGGGCAGACTGCCTCCGAGTTCTGTCTGCTGAGCCGCATGGGCGGCACATCTCAATCCGAGATAACTGCCGTTTCCTCCATGGGATGGATCAATCGGAAGGTAGGAATAGCCGAAATTCACTTTGGATGCGGCGATTCCGGTCAGGAGCTGCCACCACCGTCCCTTCTCCGCAGTTCCGGGAAGAATCTGCGACTCATCCTGAGGCCACGGATAAAATACGGAATCATTGGCATACTGGGAAAGGGCCAGACCGATCTGCTTTAAATTGTTCACGCACGTCACCGTATGAGCCCGACCTTGCGCACTCTTCAGAGCAGGAAGCAGAAGAGACATTAGAATCGCAAGGATTGAAATTACGACAAGCAATTCTATCATAGTAAATTTGATTCGTTTTTTCATTTTCCTCCTCTCAGCCTGTCATCATTCCTCACACTTTCTTCTGCACGATGGAGCAAAACACTTCTCCGCCTTCCGGGAATAATATAACAGGAAGGAATCTGAAAATCCATGCCGGAAGGCCCCTCTTTTATGACGGATTGTCACATGGATTTGTATTTTTCCCGACCCGGTTTTATATTTCCCTCTGAATTGCGAGTCCAGCAACAGAACAACATCCGATTTTCAAAAGAGATGAAAACAGAATCAGAACACGCCCGGCAAAACAGCATTCGCAGTCCGGAAATACTCGACACATTGTTCCGTCTGCACCTCTGCCGTTTCCGCCGGGGCATCTGGCCGTGGATTCAGCATGATCTCTGCCCGGGGCACTGGCGCTTCTACTGGAATCCGACTCCGGGCGGAGTTCTCCGAATCGGAAAACAGGAGATTCCACTGGAACCGGAATTCTTTTATCTGATTCCTCCCTTTCTGCGTTTTTCGACCTTTGCGCGAGCTCCCTTCGACCAGTTCTTCGTGCATTTCAACCTTTCCGTGAAACGACCGGGAATCGACCGGATCTTCCGCCTTCCGACGGATCCGGAAACCGTAAGCAGGATCCGCCGCTTCATTGCCGACAGCGGAGAGTGGGAGAATCTGCAGATGCGGACTTTGCTGGTTCATGCGATTCTGTCGGAAGTACTTCTCCGTCTTCCGGAAGAGATGTTTCGTCTGGAGCGCTGTCCGGATCCCCGCATTGCGAAAATCTGCCGGCTTCTGGAGGAACCGGAGGGGGGCAAGCGGAGCAATGCCGAACTGGCCGCGCTTCTGCACATGTCACGCAACAGTTTCATCCGGCTTTTCCACCGGGAGACCGGAGAGACTCCGCAGCGGTATCACCGGAAGAAGTGCATCGAGAAGGCCTGTGAACTTCTGCGCTCCGGCGATCGGACTATCGACGATGTGGCGGAGGAATCCGGCTTTTCCGACCGCAGCCATTTCTCCCGGATTTTCACGCAGATCACCGGCATCTCTCCGGGAGTTTTCCGCAAACGCCTTCATCCGTAATGCTCCTCCTCTTCGAGAGATCTGAAATATCGAGTTTTTTCATCTGTATCGATTTTATACAAAAAATTTTCCCTGTATTGACAATATATGCTGGATATGCTATAATCTATGCAGAGAACAATCACAACAAAGAAAAGAGACCATCGATGCAGGAATGGAATCCTCGAAAATTGAATACGGAACAGAATCTTCCACTCTACCGGGTTCTGGCGGATTGTCTGCGGGAAAGCATCCGGGAGGGAGAGCTGAAATGCGGAAGCCGTCTTCCATCTTCGCGGGAACTTCAAAACGCATACCACCTCTCATCCAGCACAGTGGAGCACGGAGTGAAACTGCTCGTTCGGGAAGGATGGCTTCTCCGCCGTCCGCGGCTTGGCACATTTGTCAACAATCCGGAACACCGGCGGATCGTCCCTTCGAAAAAACTCCGGATCAAGGTTCTGTTCAGCAACATCGGGGTCGAGGGAGAGCACTGGTTCCGAGGACTTTTTTTCATTGAACAGTATCTCAGGGAACATCATGCGGAATTTCTTTTTGAACGGCAGGACCTGACCGCACCGACTGCGAATGCTCAGGAAATCATGAGCAGCTGCAATGGAGTCATTCTCTGCGGAACCAATCCCATTGATCTTGCGGAAGTTTTTCTGGAGCATCACTTTCCGTTTATTCTGATCGGCTCTCCGGACCGGAAAACACAGACCCTGAAAAGAATGGACGCCTTTCTTGGCGACGATGAAAGTCGAATCATCAAAGCGGTCAAAGCGCTGGTCGACATGGGGCACCGCCGCATCTCTGTAGTCTATGCCCCGGAAGATTCCATGTACGGCGAAGATCTGAGGAACGGTCTTTCCAAGGCGGCAGAGATGTTCCATCTGAAAGAGGACCTCCAGGTTTATCCGCAGAAGATTGCAGGAGTGGAAACCGGCGACCAGGTCGGCTGNNGGCCGACCGCGATTCTTTCTTCCGACATCATGCTCAGCATCGGGATTCTCCATGCGGCAGGAAAACTGGGATTTTCCATACCGGAAGATTTTTCCATCCTCAGCATCGGTTCCAATCTTTTCGCGGAATTCGCCACTCCGCCCCTGACCACGACCGGATCCGCGGATGGTGACCGGATTCTGCTGACCTGTTTCCGTGAGATGCTGAACAGGCTCTTCGACCAGATTCACAATCCAAACCATCAATGCAGCAATCTGATCGACCGCAATTTCTCCATCACCTTTCGAAGCACCCTGATCCGCAACAGACAGGACGACCTCCATGAAATCGAATCGAATCCCAAAAGAAAGGATCTTGCAGTATGAACTCCAGACAATCCCGCCTGNNAAAAATTTACTCTTATTGAACTTCTTATCGTCATTGCAATTCTTACAATTCTTGCATCTCTTTTACTTCCTGCTCTGAACAAGGCACGGGCACGGGCAACGGCCATTCATTGCATGAGCAATCTTTCCCAGATTGGCAAAGCGTTTCACATGTACGCAGACGATTACGAGGGATATTTTCCACGGACCGGCTTCGATGGAGGGAATAAGGCACAGTGGTCGTTCATGCTCGTCGGCAACGGATACCCCATCATCAAGCCCTACTTCAACAAGCCGTTCATCTACTGTCCGGACACCAGTATTCCCGACGAGGACGACCGCACCTACGGAGGCAATTATCAGAATTCCGATACGTTCGAGATCAAGCGCTGCTACCATTAGGGTTTNNTCAAGCGCTGCTACCATCCAAGCAAACGGACAATTCTTTTCGACTGGAACCAGTTCCGGAACAACCGGGCAAGCAATCAGTGGGATCCCGTCTGGAACACGGAACCGCTCGACATATTCCGGCATCTCCGCCGGATGAACTTACTCTACTGTGACGGACATGTCGGCAATCTGAACTACGCCGTCTTCCGGATGCAGAAGGGCCAGTATCTTTTCAACAACAAACCCTAAGAAGGAAGGAAAGAAATTTCATGCGCGCTCTCTCCTTGTTTTTCCTGCTGACCACCGCACTCTGCTCTTCCGGTGCCGATCTCTCCTCCAACGCCGGGACCTTCCGGATCGATGCGAATGGGAAAATGGAACTTCAGGTCCGAAACGGAGAACCCCTCCCCCTCCAGCTCGGCGTGTTTCTCCCCACCTGGAAATTTCACTGTCAGACTCCTCTGCGGGACACGAAAACCCTTCGGGAAACGCCACGGGAATTTGAACGGATCGGCCTTCTCCGCGCAAAAGAGAAGAATCTTCCCTGCATTCTCAAAGGCTCTGTGGAAGAAGGAAAATTTCTTTTCGAATTTGCTCTGACGCTTCCGGACGATCTCAAGACCCAGAACAATCTTCCGCCGTATCTGACGATCGGTGCAGCGGCGGGAACTCTGGACGGAACCCTGACCCGCTTCGGCTCCAAAACGCTAAAACTTCCGGCGGACAACTCCTGGAGCTACGGGAAAGAGATATTCATCCAAAAATACGCTCTCCGCCTGGAACTTCTCAACGGAGCGCAAAGNNAAAGGAAAAACACACCATCTCGTTCCGGATTCCGCTGAAACTGGAGCAGCAGAAGAACGGGATACGGATTTACCGCACGAAGTTCCGTTTATCATCCGCATCCGGCATCCGCCTTTCGGAAGCGCTTGATCTTCTGCAGGTCAAGCGGGAGCAGTACCTTCGTGTTCTGTATCCTCCGATGGAGCCGGAGTTCAAACCGGGAAAATGGATCGCAATGCTGAACGCCCCGGATCTGTCGCACAAGCAACTGAAAGAAGTTGAACTTGCCCTGGATACGCGCGCCGAACTTTATTCCATTCGGGAACGGCTTGTCCATTCCCGAGTTTCCTCACCAGCACTCCGGGAAGGAATCCGAAACGCCTATGCGAAACTCAACTCCGGCAATGAGGAAAGCGCACGGGCCATGCTTCCGAATCTGGAGAAACTCGCCGAAACTCTTCCGTCTCTTCCGCTGGAGAGCTACAATCCCTTCACCTGGATCAAATCATTTACCCAGTACGGCTATTTCAAGCATGCCGACGGCTGCTCCCTGATCGAGCCCAATCCGTTCTGTGT
This sequence comes from Lentisphaeria bacterium UBA1829, assembly GCA_002338895.1. Taxonomy (GTDB): domain Bacteria; phylum Verrucomicrobiota; class Lentisphaeria; order Victivallales; family UBA1829; genus UBA1829. The sequence goes on from DDJH01000063.1 coordinate 20,235, forward strand.
TCTGTTTCAAGATGGCTTCCGGTTTGCAATCGCGGAGATGCCCGGGGTTGAACGAGTCGGCGACGGAGCCTTTCAGCAGATCCGCTACACCCGTCCGATGGCGGAAATTTCCGTGGAACGCTCCTGGGTGGCGACGAAATGGAATCTTCCCGGCCAGACCGTCACCTTCAGCATGCTGACCCCCGTCATCAATGTGGAAGACACCGACACGCTGATCCTTTCCGACTTCAGCCGTCCGCCGACCGGCATCGGCTATGTCAACGAGCAGATGCGTCTCTGGGGCACCTCTCTGAAGGATATGACCCGAAGAGCCGAAACGATTGCCAGCGTTCTGGTGGACAACCGGGACACTGGAGATTCCAGGATTGCCGGATCGACCTATTTTTTCAAGCCGCACTATCCGGGCCGTCCCTGGATCGTCCTCTCCTCGAAAGACGATGCGTGGAGCCTGATTCTGATTCTCGGAGAACGGCCTCTTTCCGCAAGTCTGAAGGATGGCAGATTCATTCTGAAACTGGAAAAGAAAAGTCATATCGGCATTGTCCGGCTTCCCTTTGCGCGCCATCCGAGGGAAGCGGCGGGACTTGCGGAGTTCTTCACGGAAACCACACTGGATTATCCGACAGGTGTGACGGAAATCCGTCAGGGCGACACCGTCTGCTGGGAGTATCAGTACAAGAAACGAACCAATGCCTGGAACACCGCTGCACGCCGGATCGCCCCGCTTTCGCCTCTGCTCCAGCTGGGGAATGTGACCGTCCCCAATGAAAGAAAAAGCTCCTTCAATACAAAATACGGCATGTACAGGGATTTATATTCGCTCGTCGAAGGACCCGGAACAGACATACCGGAAGGTGGAGGAGACTCTGAAATTCTGTGCGGAAAACAAAATCAAAGTGCTGGTAGATCCGCATGATTTCATGTTCAAAGTCAGCTGGAACACAGGATTTCCGGCATCGGAAGAAGGTCTTGCGCCGTTTTTGGAGATGTGGGATCGTCTCTCGCAAATGGGAGCGAAATACCCGGAGGCGGTCGCCGGTTACGATCTCTACAATGAACTCGGGATCAAGGAAGGAGGGGAGCATCGATGGAGAGAGATTGCACAGAGGTGCGTGAAACGGATCCGGAAAAATGATCCGCACACCCCGATCTTTGTCACCGGACTGGATGGAGCCAACCCGTCGGGCTATTTCAATTACAGGCCGCCGGAAGATGGAAATCTTGTCGCGACCTTTCACTTTTACACGCCGCATTCGCTGACTCATCAGAAGACCTCGACACGGATTGACAACGATCCTTTCGTCTTCTATCCGGGATATGCGCCACGGGTGGACTGGAAGAAACGGATACATTATGGCGGGGAAACGGTCGACTGGTTCGACCGCTGGACTCTGGCGGCCATTCTGCTGCCCGTGTGGGAAACGGGCATTTCAACCGGACTGCCGCTGCATTGCGGGGAGTTTGCTGTCGTCGGATACGCCAATGCAAGCGCAGAAAATTCCGCGTTTCTCTGGACAAGGGATGTCTGCGAACTGTTTCGCCACGCGGATGTCTCCTGGCATCTCTGGAATCAGGGATTCGGACTCGTGAACCGCCGGGTCCGCCAATATATTTTCCAGATCTGGAACTCCCGGACAAACGAAAGAACCGACCCCCAAAACCCGGTCCACTTGTAAAAAAGCGAACGGACTGTTATAGTACACCGGAAGGAGAATCCCTCCCGGAGACCTCTTTCAGACGAGGAATCGAAACAGGAGGATATCCGGCGTGCGGCCAATGAAACAACAGCGGAAAAATTCCACAGAATTCTATCACAACAGCTTCTCCTACGACCACGGACACACCAGGAGCCAGACGCATACCGCATGGAATTTTGAGGAAAGCATCAAATCCACGCTCCCCGTATGGCCGAATTTTGTCAACAGAACGAATTTCCAGCCGGATTCCTGGGTGGATCACACAAACTGCATCTATACCGTTGTGGAAGTGCCGCTGGAAGGAGACATGCGTTTCCATCAGAGAGATGAGAACACGGTTGTAAAACCCGGAGAGGCGTATCTGATCCACCGGGGGGAAAACAGCCGTCTGAACTGCGGACCGGCCGGATTCTGCCGGAAGATCTCGATCGGGCTCTCGGGCAATTCGCTTCCGTCGATCCTGATGGACACTGGTCTGCTTCATTCCACAAAACTCAAGCTGGCGGATCCGGATGAACTCTACCGTCTGATCTCGGCGGTCGAAAAGATTCTGAGAATTGAGGAAAAGACTCCCGACAACACAAGGGATATTTCCATTCTCTGCTACTCCCTGCTCATGGAACTGGCGCGCTCCCTGAACAGCAAATATCCCTCGCCGCTGGCGCGGGCCATGGAACTGATGACCGTCAATCTCGGACGGAAACTGACCATCCGGCAGATCGCCGAAGAGTTGAACATCAGCCAGTCCAAGCTGGAGCAGCTCTTCCTGAAACGCTTCCGCAACTCCCCCAAGGAATACTTTCTCAATTTGAGAATGGAGAAGGCAAAACAGCTTCTGAGCCAAACCGATCTCTCCGTCAAGCTGATCGCGCACCAGCTCGGCTATCCGGACCAGATGAATTTCTCCCGCATTTTCCGGAAAAAAACAGGAAAAAGCCCGATGAAGTTCCGGGAAGAAATCAAAAACAGAAAAACAACATAATATTCAAGAAAAAAGACATAACTATACCGATTTTCCCTTCTTGTCTTTTCTCTTCTTTTCAGTTATAATTTATATCAGGAAAAAGCCGCGGAGTTCACAGGGCAGAGGTTCGTTTACCATCCTCAGCCCCCCTCGGAAACGGTCGGTTCCAGAAAAGGAAGGGAAACTATGAGACGGACAGGATGGAGCGTTTCGGAACTTTTCAGAGGAAGCACCCGGTCCTCGAAGAAAAGATTTTTCACTCTGATAGAACTTCTCATCACCATTGCGATCATCGCCATCCTTGCGGGGATGCTTCTCCCGGCGCTGAACAAGGCGCGGGAAAACGCCCGGAAGGCGACCTGTTCCGGCAACACCAAACAGATCGGCGTGGCGGCGGCAATGTACCGGAGCGATTTTGACGACTATGTGGCTCCGCAGTACTGGAGGGATGCCGAAGCAGCCAAACCGGGACACCTTTATGGATCCTGCTACCACTGGGACTATTACTTTGTCAAGGCCTACATGAACGGCAGCACATCGCCTTCCGGCTGGCCGGTCGGGGATGCGTGGAAGATCATGCACTGTCCATCCCATCTGACGGATGCGGCACCGGCGCCGCGAAGCTATGCCGTTCCATACCACTGGATCTACATTGACACGGCTCCCCGGGCAACCAATTCCATGTACCGGACCCCCTCCGCGATCTATTTCCTTGCGGAAGTGGATTACAACAACTATCTGGGGGAATCGGAAGGGAAGTTCTCGAAATCACGCTGCGGGTATTCCTCCGCGACCGGGAATATCATCCTTTCGAATTCCCGCCAGGTCGGTCCGAACCACCTGAACAGCGCCAACATTCTCTTCCTGGACGGACACACCGCTTCCCGGGTTCACTGGAAGAACCGGGACACGACCGCTTACTACGGAGGGGATTCGGAAACGACCGTCCGGAACTTCACCGAATAAACCAACCAGTCAGAAGCATCATCATTTTATTTTCAAAGATTCAGAAAACAAAGAAAGGATTCAGCGATGCAGATTCGAACAAGTGGAAGGATTCTTTTTCTACTGTTTGCCGTCTTTACGCTCTCCGCGGATTTTCAGGCGGAGTTCGACGGGAAAACAACCGTGAAAGAGGAGAAGAACCAGCGGATTTCCTTCCGGACCGCCAACGGATTTTACGGAACAATGGACCGGAAAGCCTTTCCATCCATCCAGGTGCGTGCAACGGAAGAAGGACTCGTCATTGATGCAACGGGCGCGGATCTTTCGAAAAAGAAGAACTTCCTCATCCGCCTCTATCCTCCGAAACAGGATCAGCAGAAAGACGTGTTTCTCGGACGGAAACTGAATTCGACCGTGACCGTGAAGGCGGATCGGAGCGCCTCCGGAACCCTTCTGATTGAAGGCAGCCGGAACGGGAAACACTACCATGCGGGGAAAATAGTTCCCGTCGGAACGAGCTTCCAGACCCAGGTCTTTTCCCGGCTGATCCCGGAAGGCGTGGAAAGACTCACACTCCGCTTCGACCTCCGGGCTCCCGCAGTCTATACGATCCGGAACGCCGGGATGACCGCCGTCACGGAGACGGTTCGTCCCGCGAACCGCAATCAGATCGTCAACGGCGGAGCCGAGCGCGGCTGGTACGGCACCTATATCGACGATTTTCACGCACAGGCGGTCAACGGCCAGTACATCCGCTACGACGGGCGGATCGTGACATTCGGACGGAATTTTGCCATCGACGACAAAGTCTTCCATTCCGGACGCCATTCGTTCCGCATCGAAGGCCACCCCTCCGTGTGCGGCAGCTTCTACCTGAATCCGGTCAAATACATTCCGGGCCAGCCGTTCACGGTCTCCTTCTGGGCGAAGGCGGAAAAACCGAACACCGCGCTGAATCTCGGTCTTTTTCTCGGGTTTTCCCGGACCTACGCCATCCCTCTGAGCGCCGGACCGGAATGGAAAAAATATGAAGTCACCATTCCGAAATGGGGAGAGAAAGGTCCCGGTCAGCATATCATCGGCGACGTGGTCGGCGGCAGCATCTTTGAAGAGGTCTATCCTCGATTCGATCCGGCAGGAACGGTCTGGATCGACGACTTTGCCTGCTCCTCCGGCACCCGGGCCCCCTTCCGCAACGATACTCTCTCCCTGCGCGGCACCCTGAACACCCGGAACTCCTATTACAAAGAGGGCGACCCCATCCGGATGCGTATGGAAATCGAAAATCCCGGAACGGCCGTCCAGACCGCGGAACTGTCGTACTCCATCCGGGACTTCTTCGGGAAAACGCTCTTCACCTCCCCCGTAACCCGTCTGACCATCGCTCCGAACGCGACCATAAAACAGGAGATCCCGGTGACAACCCGACAGAAAGGGGTGTTCAATCTGATCGTGGAACTGCGGATTCCGAAAACCGGGGAAACGATCCGTCACGCGTTTCTCACCGGCGTGATCGGCAAAGAGGGCGACAAGGTCTCCCGAATCGGACTGGACGCGCCGATTTCCGGCAATCCGGATCTTCTGATCCCGGTCTTCAACGATTTCCGAGTCGGCACAATCCGCCTCTGGGGCTCCTACAACAAGGCGATCAAGGACTACACCGGAACCCGGCGGATCGACGCATTCCATCGTGCAGGCGTCAAGATCCTTCTGAATATTGGCGACATCCATAAACTTCCGTTTGTCCGCAAAGACATGACCCCCTGGAAGGAGTTTCTGAAAAAAGCCCTGAAACCCTACGCCGGCAAAGTCGCCCTCTACGAAGTGACCAACGAGCCGAACGCCTGGAGCGGACAGGGCAGCAAAAAAGATCCCGCCCTGTTCGACGACATGACCCCCCTCACCTACATCCGGATGCTCCGGGCCGCCTCCGAAGCGGTGCACGAGATTGATCCGGGGGCGAAAATCGGCGGTCCGACCACCTGCGGCACCGATCTTTCCTTCACGGAAAGCGTTCTTGCCCACGGCGGCACCCCCTATCTGGACGTCATCACCGAACACCCCTACCGCACCCTCCCCGAACTGCCCGATTATGAAACCGATCTGACGTCGATGAAAAAGATCGTCGCCCGCTACAGTCCGCAGCGGAAGATTCCGATCTGGGCCTCGGAATCCGGTTCCCAGAACTCCGCGCTCCTGCGCGACAATCTGATCGACGAGAAAACCCGCGCCGCCGTTGCCAAAGACATCCGCAACATGCTCATCTCCTATGCGTGCGGCAACGAAGTCTACATTCACTTTGCGGCTGCGCCGTACGGGATCGGAATCGGCTGGNNGGGTTCCCATCCGGTCGTCAATCCCACGCTCTACGCGATCCGGACCGTTGCCGATCTAATCGGGAACGCCGCGCCCGCCGGCAAGATCAAACTCGGCTCCGACTTCCGCTGCTATGCGTTCGACGACGGAAAGAAACGGACCCTCGTCATGTGGAAATGGAACGGCGAGCCTGTCGAAATTTCCTCGCGGAGCCGGCTGGATCCCTCCATGCGGGCCTACGACATCATGGGCAATGAACTTTCGGGAGAAACTCTTCCGCTGAACCGCTTCCCGATCTATCTGAAAACCTCCCGAAGCATGAAGGAACTGGAGAACGCCTTCTCCGCACTTCGTCTGACGCGCGGAGATGCCGTATCCGCCGGAATTTCCGTTGCGGACCGTCAATCGTTTGACGTCCGCATCTCCAACCGGAACAACCGGCCGCTCTCCGGCAGAGTCGCAGTCGCCCTGGAAGGACAGAAACAGGAAAAGGCATTCTCTTCGATTCCGGCGGAAGAGAGTCGCACGATCCGCTTCCAGACCCCCAAACCGATCTCCACGACTCCGCAGACCGGACATCTTACGGTGAAAACCGGCGACAGCGAACTCCGGAAAGAGTTTCAGCTGAAAGCGACTTTTGTCCCGCGGAACAAAGGGAAAATCGTCATTGACGGCGATCTGGGCGACTGGCCGAAAAGCAGTCCACTCACGCTGTCCGCCGCCCGCAACGCCCGGAAAATCACCCCCGCCCTCTGGCGCCCGGAAGACAAAACCATCCGCGCCGAACTGAAAACCGCCTGGGATGATTCCGCATTCTACCTTGCCGTAACGGTCTACAAACCGAACTTTGTCCAGACATCGAATACGGCAGCGGAAATCTGGCGCGGCGACTCCATCCAGATCGGCTTTGATCCTCTGAAGAACGCGGATCCGACCATGTCCAAATATCAGGACGACGACTTTGAATACGCCGTCTCGCTTCTGAACGGACAACCGGCAATCTACCGCCAGTACGCCTCCAGCGCCGTGCACGACAGTCTTCTGAAATCAACAGGAGAACTGAAAAACGGCACCGAAGTCCATTCCGCGATACGGATCCATCCGGACCGGACCATATACGAACTGGCCTTTACACCGCGAGCGGTCAGTCCGTTCAAACTGAAGGCCGGTCACTCCATGCGGTGGAACATCATCGTGAATCTGAACAACGGCAGGGGTCGAATCGGCTACCTCGAACTGACGGATGGGATCGGCGGTAAAAAACGTCCCGGCCAGTTCATGGATCTTGTCCTTCTCCCCTGAAACTACGGAAAACAGTGCAAATTCGAAATTCCCGCATCCCCGTCAGAACAGGGATGCGGGAGTTTCTTTTATTTGCTGAAATAGAGAGTCCGGAACGACCGGATATCTTTTTCCGGAAAACTCAAAGCTCCTTGAAGTTTCCGGCCCCGTCCATCGTTTTCATTGACCAGAAGATTAAAGGAGAGATGATCGGGACAACGACTGTAACCAATTAAGCTCCATGGGATTACAGCTTCATAGATGGTTGTTTTCTCCTTCTCGTTCCGGGACGTTTTCAGCTGAATGGAGTTCGAACGGTTCATTTCTGGAGCGGCATTCCAGAAACAGACTTCATTTTTTCCGTTCGGAAGGTGAGTCAGACCAATTTCCAGGAAACGCTTCCCGCCGGACAGACTCAGACAGAGCTGTACATTGTCGCCGCGCCAGACATCGCGACCACGGTACGTCTGGCAATGCACATCGTCGCGAACAACGACTTTAACCTTCAACGCCGCTTCCGAATGGTTCAAAAACAGAGCCGCGGAAAGATCCTCCGCGCCTCGCCAGAGCTGGTGCTCTCCGGGAGCGTTGATCGTCAGACGCTTCATCTGAGAAGCCCGGTCAATGCGCAGATCCGGTTTGCTGCGGAACTCCTCTGTCCGCGGAATCCTGCTGTACAGCTTGATCGGCAGAACCGCAATGCGCCTCTGCTTCATTCCTTCCAGAGAGAAGTTCAACGAGATCTTTCCGGACATCTGATTTCCATCATAGCTCACCAGAAGGGTAACAGGAGTTTTCCCTCCTGCGGGAATCTCAAACGAGCGATCCCGGAAAGAGATGGGGCTCTCCTTTTCCGGAAAGATTCTGCCGCGGATCGGAACTCGAAGAGGATTATGCAGCGTAAAGCCGACTGTTGCCTTTCCCTGTTGAACGTGAAACTCCGCATCCGTCAGGAACGGGGAAAAGCGGGGAGAATATTGATTCTTTACAATAAAAGTGCGTGGAATCTGTTCACTCTGCAGAAGGAACGCACCGTGGAAGTTCTCCAGGGACTCTGTGTTCCCGAAGAGATCGGCGACCTGCGCCTCCGGCGAATTCAGCATCCAGAAAGGACGGTCGGCACTGACGGGGACCGTGTTGCTCCAGCAGGGATAATACGATTTTTCCCTGTCCCGGAATTCATAAAGGAAGATCTGATGATCGGAATGATCCTTTTTGAAATTCGCCCGTTTCAGCAGACGGGTCAATGCGTTATAGACCGGATATCCGGCTTTCGGCTCCAGATCGTAGGTGTAGATGCCGAAATTATGTTCCGCCTCCCATGCGTTCCGCCCGTCATTTTTAAAATCATACCACATATAACCGATCGCACCGTTTGCCCAGGAGTAGATCAGTTTTTTGAACAAGGTCTGCGCCTGCTCCAGCTCGGAGAAATTGACACTGGGAATACCGGTCTCGGAAGGGAACCATGGAATCATCTCAATCCCCAGACGCTTCCGCATGTCCAGAAGATATTCGATTTCCGGAGTATATGTTTCAAATGTCCCATGGCAGTGAATGGCAATCACATCATAGAATCCCTTTCCGGCCTTCAGATTCTTCTCCATGTACTTCGGCTCCAGAAAATAGACCTGCGGAATGACAGCCATAAATCCGCCGGTCATGATCTTTGCTTCCGGATCAATCTTCCGAATCTCCTCCGCCGCAATTTTCTGCAGTTCCGCCAGCTCCTCCGGAGAATAATTGCAAAAGCTGATATGATCCGGCTCATTCTGCAGTTCGTAAAATGGAAATGTTCCATTCGGGAAGTGGGAGGCAAGACCTTTCGCCCACTCCCGGAAGGCCTCATGATCCGGCGGATATCCCCCCGGCCAGCGATGGGGGAAATAGACTTCGTTCTTCGCCTTGTACGGAACCCAGTCTTTTCGCTTTGCCCATTTCGGCGTGGCGGAAAGCGAACCGATAAAGGCGACTCCCCGTTTTCGGAAACGCCGGATCCGTCCTTCCAGCTCCTGGAAATTCCATACCCCTTTTTTCGGCTGCACACTGCCCCACTGCGCCCCGTTGCGAATCAGACGAATTCCCGCAAGCTGATACGCCTCCGCTGCCAGAGCCTGTTCAAAAGGAGAAAAGCGCTGTGCATGCATCTGAATCCCAAAGAAAAACGGATTCTCCTCGGGAGCAGCCGGTCCGGATGGAGTCATCACGGCAAATGATATTTTTCCTCTGCGAAGATCCGCCTTTCCGGGCTGTTTCAGCGAATAGTGAAGGAAATAGATCCCCTCCTTCTTCATTTCCGGCATATACAGCCGCACCGTCTGCCCCGGGAGAAGGTGCAGCAAATGAGTCTCCTTCCGCAGCTCCTTTTCGTGATCCCGCAGGGAAAGCTGAACTTC
>DDJH01000063.1:29848-30683 GCA_002338895.1 Lentisphaeria bacterium UBA1829
TTCCACGTCGGCCTTCTCTTCCATCGTGTTCCGGAAGCCGATGGAAGCCCGGCGCTGTTTGGTTTCCGGAAGGATCAGACCAAGTTTCTGTTCCGTTTTTTCAACCCGAATCCCCTGAAGGAACGGTTGCGGAATAAAGAGTTCGATTTCCTGAATGGAAATCGAANNCGGCCTTGAAACAGAATCCTCCGAATTTCAGCTTTCCTTCTCCATGCAGCTTGTCCGGAACTGAAAACACCAGTTCATGTTTTCCCTTTCGAAGCATCTGTTGCGAAAGAGGAATCCGGCCCCCTTTTTCCTTCAGAAGATATGGAGAAAGTGCAACGTGATCCCGGTCGCACTCCATCCGGATCCGAATCTTCTCCATATTGGAATAGAAAGACCGCAATCCGCGTCCCTGCGGGATCACGAGTTCAGAGGATCCCTTCCGCAGATGAAGGAACACATCTTTTTCCCGTTGAACGAGTTCTGCATTTCTGACTGTCGGCATTCCGAAAAAAAGCCCATCCGGATAATGCAGCGCGNNCCCCCCGGATCATATTCAGTTTCCCAAGACGGATCCCCGTCTGTTTTTCAACGGCAGATGACTCAAACAAAATACCGAAACCACGAATCCGGATCGGAAAATCCAGTTTTTTGTTTTTCGCTTTTCGAGCTTCGAAACAATACTGGGGAATATTGGAAGAGAACTGCCAGACCAGATGCGAAACTCCCTTTCCCGCCTTTTTCAGCTCCTTGTTGAAAATCACAAGTTCACCATCCGCATCCTCCAAATGCAGCGCTACAATTTTCACGGAATCTTTTTCCGGCAGATCCAGCTTCAGATTTCTCTGCT
>DDJH01000248.1:0-21146 GCA_002338895.1 Lentisphaeria bacterium UBA1829
GAAACTTTCGGGTGCATCAGTATTTCCTTCCCGTTACAAGAGACAGCTGCTTTCCGGGAAGCCGTTCGGAAAAAATCCTGTTCGAACCGAACGGCTTCTCCGGTGTTCCCGAGTGTACTTTTTCAATCCCTGTTTTTCCCGGACGGTTCCCGCATGAAACGTTTGAATGGATCGTCCCATTGGGTGCGGAATCCGGAAGCTCTGCAATTTGCTGTTCCGGTTCGGGTGTTCTGTCTGAAGAATCGTTTGTGTCATTGTGTCGATCCTTCCTCTTTTCAACCGGGAAGCAGGCGGTTGCGCAGTCCGCTCAGAAGAGCAAAGCCCGGCGGAAAGTAGAGAAACAGCGGCGCCCGGATTTTGTCGAACGGATGGAGCTTTGCATAATTTTTCCAGCCGATCCGGCGGATCAGACGGACGATCTCCTTCGCATATTCCCGTTTCAGCTGCGGCGAGAGTCTCCGGTAATGCACAAACGAGTGATACAGCCGGTTGGCCAGAAGAGCCGTTTTCAGTTCCTGTGTCAGAATCCCGCGTTCATCGGCAAAACGTTCCACACTGTCCATTTCATATTCCATGCAGTGCAGTTTCCCGGTCGATTTCATGGAGGAGGCGGGATTGTCGATCCGGTAACGATAGGTGAGCTTCCCCGTCAGAACAAACCGTTTCAGACACAGCAGAACCTTCAGATAAAACCCGAGATCCTGAAACGACGCTCCCGGCGTGGAGTTGAAACGGATCCCGTTCCCGTCCAGAAACTCCTTCCGGTAGATGCCGCTCCAGTGTCCGATTTCCGGAACCGATGCCAGAAGACGGAACGCATCTCCGCTTTCCAGATCCCGGTTGTACAGATCGGCGAACCGGGCGGAGCGGACCGGATAGGCTCCTCCGGCGTCAAAACAGAGAAAATCGGATTTGACCATCTCATAGTTCCCCTGTTCCGCCAGTTCGAGGGCCCGGGTGTAGGCATCGGGCAGCAGTTCATCGTCGCTCTCCGCAAAGGCGACATACTTCCCTTTCGCCAGTTCCAGTCCCCGGTTCATGGTATCTCCATATCCGCTGTTCGGTTTCCGGATCAGGCGGATCCGCGGATCGTTCTTGGCCTTTTCCTCCGCCAGAGCGGCTGTGGTATCGGTCGAGCCGTCGTCGAGAACTAGAATCTCCATCGAATCGTTCTTCTGCAGGGAGATGGAATCCAGGCATGCGCCGAGATGCCGTTCCCCGTTGCGGACGGGAAGAATCACCGAAAGAGTCGTCCTCATGTATTGCCCAATCCTGTTGTTCTCCGGAGTATCAAATCATTTTTCCCTGTCCGGTCCGAATCCGGCGGAGGAATCCTCGGAAGAAGAGGGGGTCCGCCTCACGGTTTTTATACAATAATCCATTCCCCGGCAAAAACAAGCATGGAATTCAAGTTTGGCGGGGAAAACCCCCTTTCCGGCATGGAAAAGAGGGCGGTCAGTTTCCCTTGTACCATTTCGGCACCCCGGCGCTCCGGAGTTCCGCCACATGGTTGATCCGGTCCTGAAGGATCTGTTCGCGGGTCCAGCGCAGCAGCGGATCGCGGTAGGGGGTGCCCGCGGTGGAGCAGGTCGCTATCCGGATCTCCTTTTCGGGGATCGGAGGAAGAAGCGGCGGATTGTCGAGCGCCGCCACGGTCCCGCCCCTCCGCCGGCCGAACGGCTTCGATTCGTACAGATGGAAGCCCAGGGACAGAAGCGCGCCTTTGAACGGATACGCTCCGCAGTACGAGGCAAGAAGACCATCGTTCTTCATGCGGTCGCGGATGCGGGAAAGAAAATCGACACTCCAGAGTTCCGGGTTGGTCGACGGCGTGAATCCGTCGAGAAAAACATAATCGTAATGCGCCGAGAGCAGACGGATCGAGTCGCGGGCGTCGCCTGTCATCAGCTCCACCCGGGCGGCGGACGATTCGTAGATTCCCTCCTCCGCCAGCGCACGGACAATTTCAAGACCGTTCCGTTCCGGCAGCCGGNNGCGTCCAGTGCCGCCGGATCGGCCTCCAGCGTCGTGATATACAGCTTCGCCTTCCCGCCGATCTTCTCCGCCAGTTCGACCGCGGCGCAGACATTGAATCCCATTCCGAATCCGACGTCCAGAATGGATGCGTTCTTCCCGCTCTTCAGCCGATCCGCGATCCCGCAGGGCTGCAGATATTTCCGGATCGACTCCTCCCAGGCTCCGGCCGTGCTGTGAAAATGCTGCCGGTAGCGCGGATGATAGAACGTGTAGGATCCGTCCTCCGTGCGGACCGCCTTCATGCAGTCCGGCGAGATGGTCCCGGCGGCGAACATCTTCAGGAACATGTCGGTGAAGGCGGACTTCGTCATCCACCACTCCGGAGCGACAATCTCCTCCTGCGGCGCATCCGCGCAGAGCCGCATCACCACCCATCCCTCCGGCAGTTCCCGGAGAAACAGCGCCAGCTCGGCTGCATATTCGTATTCATTCATCGGCCGGATTCCGCCGTCGCGGTACATCTGTTCCAGTCCGGTGTGTTTCAGCACAAGCAGATTGTGAACCTTGACGCCGGAAAAGGGGAGTGCCGCCAGTTTCCGCGCGGTTCTCCGATAGTCGTTCCCATCCTCGCCTGGCAGCCCGAGAATGACATGTGCCGCGGTTTTGATCCCCCGTTCATGCAGACGGAGTACCGCGTCCCGGACCGCATCGAAATGATGTCCGCGTCGGATCAGGTCCAGCGTGTCGTCGTTCGCGGTCTGGACGCCGAGTTCCACCCAGACATCGTACCGGTCCGTCAGCTCCGCAATGATCTCCACCGTCTCCGGCGGCAGGCAGTCCGGCCGGGTCGCAAAAATCACCGTGTGGAACGGTCCCGCCTCCAGCGCCCTCCGATAGAGCTTCCGCAGCGTCTCCGCCGGCGCGTTCGTCGACGTGAACGCCTGAAAATAGAGCGCATACGGCGCTTCCGCATGATAACGGCTCCGCGCATACGCGATTCCCCGTTCGATCTGCTCCTCCAGCGTCATTCCTTCCCGGAGATGCCTTGCCCGGCTTCCGTCCGGTGCGCAGAAGAGACATCCGCCGCTGCCATCCGCTCCGCGATGGGGGCAGGAGAGTCCCAGATCCACCGGGATCCGCTGAACCGCGCTTCCCCACCGTTCCAGAAAATAATCTTTCAGTGTCCGGATTGTCTTCATCGGGCCGGGAGAAGCGGGGAGAAGGAGTGCAGGATCCGGATGGCTTCCGCAGCGCCTTGTTCCGCCCGGAACACCGCGGTTCCCGCAACCAGAATGGAGGCGCCGGCCCGGATGATCCCCGGAGCGGTTTTTGTGTCGATTCCGCCGTCGACCTGGATCCGGCAGGCGGGGTTGTGCGTGCGGAGAAGCGTATGCAGAGCGGCAACTTTCGGAATCATATCCGCCATGAAGGATTGTCCGCCGAAGCCCGGCTCGACCGTCATCACAAGCACCATGTCCACCTCCGCAAGATAGGGAATCAGCGCCTCCGCCGGCGTTTTCGGCTTGATCGAAATGCCGACCGAGCAGCCGCTGCCGCGGATGGCGCGGATCACTTCCGAAGGATCATCCTCCGACTCCAGGTGAAAGGTGAGAAGATCCGCACCCGCGTCCGCGAACGCCTTCGCGTACTGAAGCGGATGGGAGATCATCAGATGGGTGTCGAACAGCGATTCCGAATGGCGGCGCAGACTTTTCACCAGCGGCGGGCCGAATGTGATGTTCGGAACGAAATGGCCGTCCATCACATCCAGATGGATCATGTCGGATCCGGCCTGTTCCACCATGCGGACGTCTGCGGCAAGATTCGCAAAGTCCGCGGAGAGGATCGAGGGGGAGACCAAAATCCGGTTCTCCGGCAGTTCTCTGAGTTGTTGTTTCATCGTGTCTCCGGGTTTTTCTGTTGGAGGAAGGGTCCGCGGCGCGGAGATCCTTTCATTTTGAATTTCCATAGGGATAGGGCAGAAACTGCAGATCGCGCCGGTTGCGCAGAAGACAGTTGCCGATGGTGTAGATATACCGGAAACTGTCCGTCGCAACCGCGCAGGAGAACAGCATCGACGCCACCATCGACAGCAGCTCCTCCGTGCTCCACATGTGGATGCCCGCTTCAGGATTCTTCAGGCTGCCCCACTGATGGGACGGCGAATAGAGCGTCCCGTCATGCAGGATCACGAATTCTCCCTGAAAGCGCACAATATCCAGCGGCACATTATGATGTTCCGCAAGAAGTTTGACCAGAATGCAGCTCATGAAATCGCAGGCGCAGCCGTCTTCCAGAATTGTGCCGATGCAGATCATGTCGGCGTTCATGTCCTCGGGGAAACCGGACGGACAGGTGATCTTGCTCCGGAAGAACTCCAGAACCCCGGCGAGTGTGGAACAGTCGTGACGGTCGGACTCCTCCAGAAAATCGTTCCACTGGGCGAGGACCTCTCCCCGCGTGTCGTTGTCGAACCAGAGCAGGTGCAGACGGACGATCCCTTCCAGCAGCGACAGCTCTCCATGATTCAGCGCCTCCGCCAGCACCCGGCGGTTTCTGCGTTTGATGATCGCGGACTGCATCTGATGGATCCTCCGGCGCAGCTTCGCATCGGAGGTCTCCTGCAGCGAGCGGAGAATCCGTTCCAGGCGCGGATCGGACTGCTCCAGCAGTTCCGCCATTGCCGTGCAGGCGGACTGTTCGTTGTCGTCGTCCAGCAGTTTCAGCAGATTTTTAAAATCATCGGACATAGGCTCACTGCTTTTCCGGAAAAATTCCTTTGAGTGCATCGGATGCGATGTTCTTGACCTCCCGGGAGAAATCCGCCTTCAGGATCCAGCGCAGGAAGTCCGGATTTTCCACTGCGATGGTGCGCAGGGGCACGCCCGCGTTCCGGCCGAAACCCACGACCACCTCTCCGCCGCGCCATTTGAATCGGCCGTCCGGATCGACGGCG
The DNA here is from genome assembly GCA_002338895.1 of Lentisphaeria bacterium UBA1829. Classification (GTDB taxonomy): domain Bacteria; phylum Verrucomicrobiota; class Lentisphaeria; order Victivallales; family UBA1829; genus UBA1829. The sequence goes on from DDJH01000248.1 coordinate 4,934, forward strand.
TCGGGGATCTTCGGCGTGCAGAGTTCGTGGATCGTATCCAGATCCGGGGCAAAGACGGTGTCTTCCGGCATCTCCTCCTGGCTCCAGGCGGAGTATTTTTCAACTTCCGCTTCAAAGACCTCCAGCGATGCGAGGGTGTCGGCTTCCGCGGAGTGTGCGTCGTCCAGATTCTTCCCGCAGAATTTCTTATACGCCGCCTTAAGCGTGCGCGGTTCCATTTTGCAGTAGAGATAATATGCGTCGATGATCCGGCGGTTTTTCGTGTCGAACTCCAGACCCGCGCGCTGGAACTCTCGGACGAGCACGGGAACATCGAATTTGGCGATGTTGTATCCTCCGAGATCGCAGTCCTCCAGATAGATGTACAGACTCTGGGCGATCTGGCGGAAGGTCGGTTCGTTTTGCACATCCTCGTCGTAGATTCCGTGAATAGCGGAGGACTCTTCCGGAATGTGCATTTCCGGATTGATCCGGCGGGTTTTGCATTCCCGTTTTCCGTCGGGATGCAGTTTGACCACGGAGATTTCCACGATCCGGTCGGTCAGCATATTGGTTCCGGTGGTTTCGAGATCGAAAAACACCAGCGGTCTCTCTTTGATGATGGAAAGCATGATCTGTTCTCCTTGCTCGCTTCGGGCCTTTGAAAACCGCAATTCCCCGAAAGCCTTTTTTTTGTTCCAACTGGTAATATACATCCGGAAAGGGAAATAAGCAATCCCGTTTTTCGCTTTTTCACGGGGAGGTCGGTTTCGGAGCTTTTTCCGCTGTTTTCGGGTCCGGTTTGCAAAAAAACAGTTCGTGTGCTACATTACTCATTTATAAGCTATTGGGAGACTGGAGATGCCGGAACTCAAATTGATCAGAAATTTTTCGATTATTGCCCATATCGACCATGGGAAGTCCACGCTTGCCGACCGGCTTCTCGAAGCAACCGGAACGATTGAAAAGCGCGACCTCACGCACGATCAGCTGCTCGACGCGATGGATCTGGAACAGGAGCGCGGAATCACAATCAAGGCGCATCCGGTGCGGATGATCTACAAGGCGTCGGACAATGTCGAATACGAACTGAATCTGATCGACACGCCGGGACATGTGGACTTCGCCTACGAGGTCAGCCGCTCCCTTTCCGCCTGCGAAGGGGCTCTTCTGGTGATCGACGCCACGCAGGGGGTGCAGGCGCAGACGGTCGCCAATGTCAATCTCGCCATGCGGCACAATCTGCACATCATTCCGGTCATCAACAAGATCGACCTTCCGGCGGCGGATGTGAATCTCTGCCTGGAACAGATGGAGGAGATTTTGGCCATCCCGCGCGAGGAGGCCATTGCGGTCTCGGCGAAGGAGGGAACCGGCATTCCCGCCGTTCTGGAGGCGATTGTCAAATTCATTCCGCCGCCGAAACCGGTTTCCGAACCGGGAACAAGCGCGCTGATTTTCGATTCCGTGTACGATGCCTACCGGGGAGTTGTGACGTATCTGCGCGTGTTCAACGGATCGTTCCGGCGCGGCGACCGGATGCGGCTGCTCAGCACCGGACTCGAAAGCGAGATCAAGGAGGTCGGTGTGTTCAAGCCGTCGATGGCGGCGACGGACGTGCTTTCGGCCGGCTCGGTCGGATACATCATCCCGAACATCAAAAGTCCCACGGAAACCCGGATCGGCGATACGGTCACCGAAGTCAAGGATCCGTGCGCGGAACCGCTTCCCGGATTCCAGGAGATCAAGCCGATGGTCTTCAGCGGAATCTATCCGATCGACACCGCCGATTACGATCAGCTCCGCTTCAGCATGGCGAAACTGCAGCTCAACGATGCCGCGTTTACCTATCAGGCGGAAACGTCCGCCGCGCTCGGTTTCGGCTTCCGCTGCGGTTTTCTCGGACTGCTGCACATGGAGATCATTCAGGAGCGGCTGCGCCGGGAGTACAATATGGATATCATCGCCACCTATCCGAGCGTGATCTACCATGTCTATCTGACCAACGGGACCATGCTGGAGGTGGACAACCCCGTGCATCTGCCCGATCCGGCGGAAATCGACCGGATCGAGGAACCGCTGATTTCCGCTCATATCATGGCGCCGAACAACTACATCGGCGACATCATGAATCTGGTGATGCAGAAACGCGGAATCTGCACCCAGACGGACAGCGTGGACGGCTCGCATGTCATGATCACCGCGACCATTCCGATGCATGAGATCCTGATCGACTTCCACGACAAGCTCAAATCCATCACCCGCGGCTACGGGAGCATGGATTATGAACACGCCGGATACCGGGCCGACAAACTGGTGAAGCTCGACATCCTCGTGAACGGCGAACCGGTGGACGCCTTTGCAACCATTGTCCATGCGGACTTTGCCTACTCCCGCGGACGCATGCTGGCGGAGAAGCTGGCCAATGTGATTCCGCCGCATATGTTCCAGGTTGCCATTCAGGCCGCGGTCGGCGGAAAGGTCATCGCCCGGGAGACGGTGCGGGCGCTCCGGAAAAATGTTCTCGCCAAATGCTACGGCGGCGACATCACCCGGAAACGCAAGCTCCTCGAAAAACAGAAGGAAGGCAAAAAGCGGATGAAGCAGATCGGAAAAGTGAACATCCCGCAGGAGGCCTTTGTCGAAGTCCTGAAATCCAGCGGGGAATGAGAGTGTGGGGGATGATGTGATGGTAGATCCGGTTTCCTTTTTCAAACTCAGAAAACTTCGGAAGGCGTTCCGGGAGATCCCGCTTGCGGCGAAACGCCGGCTGATTTCCGACGACGATATCCTTTCCGAGGAGAAGAAAAACGCTCTGAAGACAATTCTGGCCGACGCCTCCGCCGTCGACCGTTCCGATGCCGCGGCGATGGAGTCGTTCATCCGGACGCGCGTTCCGCAGCTGGAGAAACTCTCGGACGTGCACGGGAACAAGCGCAAACTCCGGAATTTTCTGGATGTTCTTGCGGTTGCCTTTGCGGTTGCGTTCGGCATCCGGGCGCTCTATCTTCAGCCGTTCAAGATTCCGACCAGCAGCATGCAGCCGACCCTGTTCGGCATTCACTATGTGGACCGGAAGGGACTGGAGGAGCATAACGGTCCGCTGAGCGCACTGCTGAAAATTCCCTATCTGGCGGTGCGGAAGGCGTATTTGAAGATTGAGGAGGATGGCGAGTTTCAGTCGTACCGTCCGAAAAAGAAGTTCGGGCTGTTCGACGAGACGGAGATCCGGATCGGGAATCGGACCTATACGCTTCCGGGGACGATCTATCAGATTGCCCGCTATCTGGATCTGGAGCGGCGGCAGACGTTTCGGAAGGGGGAGGTCCCTGTGGACGGCTGGCTTTCCACCGGCGATCATCTGTTTGTGGACCGCGTGTCGATCCACTATCTTCCGCCGAGACGGGGGGATGTGATCGTGTTTACGACGGAGAAGATCCACTCGCCGNNCTGCCGCTTTCGGGGTTCTACTACATCAAGCGTCTGGTCGGTCTTCCCGGCGACACGCTGAAGATCAAGGGGCGGACGCTGTATATCAAGCCGAAAGGCGAATCGCAGTTCCGGCCGGCGACCGAGTTTTCCGACCGTTTCCGGCGCATCTCTTCGCTGGAAGGGGGCTACCAGGGGCATATGGCGTCCGAGCTGCTGGCTCCGGGGCTGGAACTTGTGGTTCCGGAAAATATGTATTTTGCGCTGGGGGACAACACGTCGAACAGTCTGGACGGCCGCAACTGGGGATTCATTCCCCGGAAGAACATGATCGGCCGCGCGCTGAATATTTTCTGGCCGCTTTCCCGCCGCTGGGGACTGGTGGACACCAAGGAGGCTCTCAGCGGGAAAACCGTCCTGCCCGATTCCATGGGCTGGCAATAAAACAACACCTGGAGGAGGATCGGATGGAAGGTGCCAATGCGATTTTTCTGATCCGCTGCATGGACCGGAAAGGACTTGTGGCGGGAATCACCAATTTCTTCTATGAGAAGGGGCTCAATATCGTGAACTGCCAGCAGTACACGGATATGATGAGCGGACAGTATTTCATGCGTCTGAAACTGGATCTTTCGGATCTTTCCTGTTCCCGGAGCGAACTGGAGAAGAGTCTGACCTGTTTCGGAGAACCGATGGCGCTGGAGTGGTCGGTCTGCTATTCGGACTATGTGCCGAGAATGGCGGTGCTGGTCTCGAAGGCCTCCCACTGCCTGTACGATCTGCTGGTGAAGCAGAGAGAGGGGACGCTGCGGTGCGAAATTCCGCTGATCGTGTCGAATCATCCGGATCTGGAGTATGTCGCCCAGCAGTTCCGCATCCCCTACTTCTGCGTTCCGGTTCGGCGGGAGAACAAGGCCGAGACGGAGCCGAAGATCATCGAGCTTCTGAAGGCGCATCATATTGATCTGGTGGTGCTGGCCCGGTATATGCAGGTGGTGTCGCCCGAGTTCATTTCGCTGTACAGCAACCGCATGATCAACATTCATCATGCGTTTCTTCCCGCGTTTCAGGGAGCCAATCCGTATCTCCGCGCGTTTCAGCGCGGCGTGAAGATGATCGGCGCGACCGCCCACTATGTGACGGAGGATCTGGACGAGGGGCCGATCATCGAACAGGATGTGGTCCGCGTGACCCACGAGTACGGCCCGGAGGATCTCTCCCGGATCGGACGCGATGTGGAGATGATGGTGCTCTCCCGCGCGGTCAAGGCCCATCTGGAAAGCCGGATCATCGTTCACGAGAATCGGACCGTGGTGTTCTCCGGAGGCGCCGGCGCATAAGGAGATCCGCCGTCCGGAGAAGCGGACGGGATGTGGGGGAGGGGAGGGAAAGTCACTCGCCGCGGAAGGTGACGCCCGGCCCGCAGATGGTGCTCCGTCCGCAGTTGTTTTCCAGATGAAGAACGACCGGGACGGCGGTGTCGATCCCGTGGGCGTGGGAGATGATGCCGATGAGTTTCCCTTCCTGCCGGAGAGTGGAGAGCTGTTCCAGCGCATGTTGAAGAGTTTCTTCATCGAGGGTGCCGAATCCCTCATCGAGAAAGAGCGTGTCGATCCGCACCTTGTTCCGGGCCATCCGCGAGAGGGCGAGCGCAAGGGAGAGACTCACAAGAAAGGTCTCTCCGCCGGAAAGATTGCGGGTGGAGCGGATCTCGTCGCCCCGGTAGTGATCCCGGATGTTGAATTCCAGTCCGCCGCCCGGCGTGCCGGTGAGCGAAAAGTGATCGGTAAACTTCTGAAGCTGTTCGTTCGCAAGGGCGATCAGCGTTTCGAAGGTCAGACTCTGGACGAACAGACGGTATTTTTTCCCGTCCGCCGATCCGATCAGGTCGTTCAGCATCTCCCATTTTCTGCAGAGTTCGCGCTGTTCTGCAATCTGTTTTGTCAACGTGGCAAAACGCGCCTGATTGGCCGCGTGCTGATCCAGAAGAAGCGTTTTTTCTCCGATGGAGGAGAGAAGAGCCTGACGCCGGCTGTCAAGCTCCCGCAGTTCGGTCCGGATCGTTTCCGGATCGGCGGAGGGGTCGGATCCGTGTGATGCGAGAAACTCCCGGGCGCGGCGGATCCGCTCCTCCGATTCCCGGATGCTGGTTTGAAGAGATTCCGATTTCAGACGGAAATCCTGCAGCTGTGTGTCCACGGCATGAAGGGCGTTTTCCGCTTCTTTCAGAAGGAGTGCGGCTTTTTTCTCCTCTTCGTCCGGCTGTTTGTCGCCGAAGAGTCCGCGCCGTTCCGCGTCGAGGGCGTTCCATGCGGCGGTCTGTTCGTCCAGACGGGCTTTCCGGGTCTGCTGTTCCGCGGCGAGGGTGGCGGAGCGTTCCTGCGCGGTCCGGATCTCCGCGGTCAGAAGAAGTTGTTCCGCATCGAGGCTTTTCTGCTCCGCCGCGAGAGTTTCATAGAGGGTGCAGCGTTCCCGCAGCAGCGCGGGAAGGGTTGCCGGATCCGCGTCATCCTGCAGTCCGAGATCGGAAAGATGGTCGGAGAGAGTCCTGCGCAGCTGGGATTCGCGTTCTGTTTTCTCCGTCCGCATCCGCTCCAGCAGTTCCCTGCGCGACTGGCGCTCGGCCTGACGGCGGATCGCGGCTTCCTGTTCTCCGGAGAGGGTTTGAAGGATATTTCGGGCGTCCTCCAGATCTTTCCGGGCCTGATCTTGATCGTTCCCCGCCCGTTCGATCATTGCACCGATCGTCGTCTGGCGCGCCATGGCGTTTTCCGCGTCGAGGTGCGCTTTTGCAAGTTCATCCGGAGCGCCTGTGAGAGAGGCGGNNCCGTCCGGAGCTGAAGGACCTTTGCTTCTTCCGTTTCCAGATGGAGCTGATGACGGGAGAGCGCAGTCTGGAGATCGGCAATTTCGGCTTCCGTCTGGCGGAGCGCGCGCTTCCTTTCCGGCAGTTCTCCGCTCCGGTTTTCCGGGAGATGGTGCACATACGGGTGTTCGAGCGATCCGCACAGCGGACAGGGCCTGTTCTCCTCCAGAGATTTCCGAAGTTCTTCCAGATGTGCGATCCGTGCGTGTTCCAGCGCCTGCTGTTCCAGAAGGGCGATCTGCTGTTCCCCGGCGGCCTTCAGATCGGTTTTCATCCGGAGGAGGGCGTGAACGGAGTCGAGTTCCTGACGGATTCTGTGCTGGAGGGTTTCCGATTCCTGAATCTTCGTCCGGAGAGCCGCCGCTTCGCTGTGCCGGCGGAGCTGCTGATCCAGAGAGAGGAGGGTTTGGGCAAGACGCTCTTTTTCCGCAAAGAATTCGGGGATGGTTTTCCCATCGAGCAGGGAGGAGAGAAAGGTCTCCTTGTTCCGGAGGAGTTCTTCCCTGTCCCGGGTTGTCCGGAGCTGGGATTCATAGCGGGTTCGCAGTTCATCAAGCTGTTTTCCGCCGAGGGAGAATTCGCGCTCCAGACTCTGGAGTTCCGCTTCGCCGTATTCGATTTCGCGCCGGATTGCGGTCAGTTCGCCGCAGAGCAGTTCGATGGCGGGGAGGCGTGCGGAGAGCCTGGAATCCGCGGCGCGGCGTTTCAGCTCGTCGGCGATGGTCTGAAGCCGGTGTTTTCCCTGCTGGAGACGGGATTCCTTCTTCTGCGTGTCCACAGTCCATTTTTTATATACGGCTTCCTGTTCCTCGAATTCGCGGCGGAGGTTTTTCCGATTTTCTTCGAGCAGGGAGAGCCGGGTGTCGAGTTCCCGGACACGGCGGAGGAGCGGGACAAGAATGGTCCGTTCGGATTCGGCATGAAGTTTTGCCTGTTCCGCTTCGGTGCGGCGTTGCTCACAGCGGGAGAGTTCGCGTTTCTCCCCGGCAAGAGTTGTTTCCAGCGTGGAGAGGGTGGCGGATTCCTGTTGGAGGGCGTTCCGGGTCCGGAGAATTTCCGAAGCGGCGTCGTAGCGGGAGCTGATGGTCTGGACGGACTGCCGGAATGTCCGGATCGCATTTTGCAGTTCCTGAAGGCGTTCGTCGGAGAGAATCTCGATTCCGGCGCAGGACTGTTCCAGGGCCTCCCGCTCCAGATTTCGGGCGCGGGTGAGCTCATGAACCTTTCGGGAGATCTCGGCATAGATTCCGGTTCCGGTGATCTGCTCCAGAAGCGGAGAGCGTTCATCGGGGGAGGCTCGGAGAAAATCGGCAAACTGACCCTGCGGAAGAATCATCGCGCGGGAAAAATGGGAGAAATCCATTCCGGTCAGACTGCGGATCCGGTCGCGGGTCTCCTCGAGCTTGGACGAGAGAATCCGTCCTTCGCCGTCCCCCGTTCCGAGTTCGGAAAGCAGATGCTGCGCCTTCTGGAGTTTGCCGGTGCGCACCGCCCGGTGTTGTGACCAGCGGCAGAGAAAACGACCGCTGTCATTGGAAAACACAACTTCGGCAAAACACTCTGTTTCGCCCCGGGTCATGATTTCGTTGTCGTTCTGATTCACCCGGTCGAGGCGGGCGGTCCGTCCGTACAGCGCAAGGCGGACCGCGTCAAATACGGTCGATTTCCCCGATCCGACCGGTCCCGACAGCGCAAAAATCCCCGCATCGGCAAACAGCGTCCCCGTGAGGTCGATTTCCCACTCTCCCGCCAGCGATGCCAGATTTTTGAAACGGATCTTTTCAATTTTCATTTCGGCCGATAGACTTTCTGCATTCCGCGTTCCAGAAGCGGTTCGAAATCGCCGGTCAGCGAGAATCTCCGCTTCAGTTTTTCCAGATCCTCCCGGCTCCGGCAGACCAGCAGGCAGTTCGGGGGAAGGCGGACCACCCGCCCGTAATCCGGACGGTCGTAGAGCACCCTCTCTTCCGGCACTCCGCTGTTCAGCAGAAGAATGCGCAAGGATAACGGATCCGCGTCAAAGTCGATGAACACCATCCCATCTTCCCCGATCTCCTTCCGGATCGTTTCCGCCGCCGCTGCCGGCATGAACTCTTCCGAAACCGGATATGCGCACAGCAGGTCGTCCGATCCCGGCGGTCCAAACAGAATCCGGGATGCCGCCGGTGTCAGAGCGGGCGTGATCAGCAGCCATGCGAACACCCCTCCCAGCAGCAGAATTTTTCCGCTCCTTCCCGCCGAATGCAGATACGCTCTCACCAGCATTCCGAGCAGAATCGTCCAGATCCCGAAAAAGGGAAAGAAGATCCGCGGGAACGGCGGCACCCTGGCCGGAATCAGAAACGCGAGCGGCAGCGCATACACCAGCAGAATCACCGCAAGACGGATCCGCATCCCCTTCGATCTTCTCCACAGACGAATCCCTCCCGCCAGCGCCGCCGGCAGGAGCGGCAGAAACACAAACGCGAACGATTCGTACACATTCCAGTATGCGCTTCCGTATCCGGTCCACCCCTCCCGCAGCTGCGAGGCCGCGACCAGTTTGCGGAAAATATGCGCATAGAACAGCGGTACGCTCACAATCGGGATTCCCGCCAGAAGAACCCATTGCAGACGCTTTCCTTTTTTCCGGATCTCCGGCAGGAAAAACAGTGCTCCGCCCAGCAGCGCGAACAGCGCGGTCGGCATCACTCCGACTGCCAGGAGAGAGAACAGCAAATACAGTCCGCCTTCCGGTCTGCAGATTTTCCCCCTCATCCACCGTTCCGCCGCAACGAATGCGGCCAGCGAGAACAGGAGCGCCGCCCCGTATCCGCGGAGTGCCGTGGAGAACAGCGTCATCGGTCCGGAGACCGCCAGAAGAAGCGTGCAGAGCGTTCCCGGGATCGTTCCGCATTTGCGGATGCACTCCTTCCCGAGGATCCAGATCGCCGCACCTCCGATCAGCAGCGAAAGCAGACGGAGCAGCAGAATCCAGTTTGTGCACCACTCTCTTCCCGCCGCCTCCCATGCGGAGAGCAGCATCGTGTAGACGATATGGTTGTTCGGGATCGGATAGGTGAACGGAATCCGGGAAAAACCGACCGTGAGCCATCCGAGCGTGAGCACCTCGTCAAACCACGGTGGCCGCGTCAGATACGGAATGGAAGCCAGGCAGAGGAGAAGGAGCGCAAAATACGGTACTCTTCCCTTCCACTGCTTCAGAATCTGTCCGGGATTATTCGGTTTCATTTTTCCAGAAGACGTTGTCGATTCCGGTCAGGCAGTCCGCTTCGCGGGGGCCCCAGGATCCGGCGGGATAGGTGTAAAGCGGCGGTGGTGCGCTTCCTTTTTCCCATGCGTCGAGAACGGGGGTCAGAAGGGTCCATGCGTGTTCGATGGTGTCGTTGCGGATGAAGAGGGTCTGATCGCCGAGCATGCAGTCGAGAAGCAGACGTTCATAGGCATCGGGCATGGTCTCCCCGGGTTCCAGAATGCTGGCGTATTTGAAATCCATGCTCAGGGCGCCCATGCAGAGTTTGGGACCCGGCTGTTTGGCCTGAATGGTCAGACGCAGTCCCTCTTCCGGCTGAACGTTGAGAATCAGCTGATTCGGCGTCAGGTCCTCCGCCCGGACCGGGGAGAAGATCGAGTGGGGAATCGGCTTGAAGTTGATGACGATCCGGCTGGTTTTCTCCTTCATGCGTTTGCCGCTGCGCAGGTAGAAGGGGACCCCGTGCCAGCGCCAGTTGTCGATCAGAAGACGCATGGCGACAAAGGTTTCCGTAGAGGACTCCGCGGGAATTCCGGGCTCTTCGCGGTATCCGGGAACGCGTTCGCCGTTGATCTCCCCTGCGGAGTACTGCGCCCGGATAATTTCCGTGGACAGACGTTTCGGATCAAACGGACGGATGCTCCGGAGAAGTTTCAGCTTTTCCGACCGGATGCTGTCCGCATCAATGGATCCCGGATTTTCCATGGCCACCAGCGCCAGCATCTCCAGAATATGATTCTGGAACATGTCCCGCAGGAGTCCGCTTTTGTCGAAATATCCGGCGCGGCGCTCGACGCCGACCGTTTCCGCGACCGTGATCTGCACATTGTCGATGTAACGCGAGTTCCAGACCGGTTCGAAGATCAGATTGGCAAAACGGAAAATCAGGATGTTCTGAACAGTCTCCTTTCCGAGATAATGATCGATCCGGTAGATCTGCCGTTCCTGGAGCGTCCGGTGCAGTTCGAGATCCAGCTGCCTTGCGGAGTCGAGATCGCGCCCGAACGGTTTTTCCAGAATCACATGGCGCCAGGGGATCCCCGAAGGATCCTCCCTCGTCAGACCCGACTCGCCGAGGCGGCTGACAATGGCGGAATAGAGCGAGGAGGGCATTGCAAGATAGAAAATTCTTCCGAACGCTCCGGGTTCTCCGCCCGCCTCCCGTTCCGCCTGATCGAGAACGTTGCCGATTTTGCGGTAGAATTCCGGATCGTCGTACTCTCCCGCCACATAATGGACGCGGCGCAGAAACTCTTCCAGTTCTCCGCGTTCCGCCCGGATCCATCTGGCGATCAGCGCATGATAGGATTCGTCGTTCAGCGGAGAGCGGGCGCAGCCGACAATCCGCGACTGTTCATGCAGAAGTCCCCGTTTGAACAGCTGAAACAGCGCGGGAATCAGTTTTCTGCAGGCGAGATCGCCGGATGCTCCGAAAATCGCGATCGTATTCGGCACCGGGGCGACCTCCAGACAGAATCCCCCTCTCCAAGTATATTTCCCGTTCACCATATTTTTCTCTCCTCCACGTTTCTGGGGATAAGATAACCGGGCTTCCGGAAAATGCAATCCCCCGATTCCATTTTCTGCATTTCCGCGCCTTCCCGTATAAATTTGCGTGTCTCCGGAAAAATCCGGGAGAATCCGCCGATGGAGTTCCCCGGAACTTGCATTTTTCAAAAGAGAGGTTATCTGTATATATGACACGTGACATCTACACAGGAGCCCCCTTTTATGCGACCGAAAAATGCGACAGCCAAAGATGTGGCGGACCGGGCCGGCGTTTCGCGTTCCCTCGTCTCCATGTACCTCAGCCGGAATCCGAATGTGTGGATTTCGGAAGAGACCCGGGCGCGGCTCGATGCGGCGATCCGGGAACTCGGATACCGTCCGAACCGGAGCGCCCAGATTCTGCGGGGCGGGAAATCCCGTGTGATCGGGGTTGTCCTGGGCGGAATTTCAGGCCTTTTCGCCTCCTGTCTTTCGGAGGCGCTGATGGAAAATCTGGAAGAGGCCGGATACCGTGTCTTTCTCGGAATCACCCGATACGATTCCGAACGCGAACGGCGCGTGCTGGAATCCATGATGAATTTTGAAATCGATGCGCTGGTCTATACGCTGGAACCGGATTATGTCAGCGATCTTCTGCTGCGCTGTTCCGCCCGGATTCCGGTCTTTCTGACAGAACGGAAAGAGGCGTATCCTTTTCACAGCGTCCAATTCGACCTGAGTGAAGCTTTGGGAAAGACGATGAAATTCCTTTCCGACCGGAAAGTTGAAAAAGTGGCTCTGATGACCAACCGGATCGGATTTGCGGAAACGCTGTTTCTGAAAGCGGGGGAAAACAGCCGGATGAAACTGCGTGTCTTCCGCGCGGAGAGTACGAGTGGGGATGACAGGAAATTCCTGAAGGAGCTTTCCCGCTTCCGTCCGGATGCGGTCATTGTCCTTGCCGGAGTCCGCGCGGACGCCGCATGGAAGCTCCTGGGACCCGAGACGATCTGGATCGACTCCTGGAGTCTTCCGTTTCAGCGGACGGAGTCCGGAAGCCGGATCCGTCCGGCTGGGAGCATCGTCCGTCCTTTCCGTCCGTATGCGGAGGCGCTCTCGGGGGCGTTGCTGGAGACTCTGCAAAATCCCGGAGACACGGTACTTCATCGCTCCATTTCCGCCCTTTTTCTCAAACGGAAAGAGCGGAAGGTGTTCCGGGAAACCCTTCTGAACGATCCTTATTTTCAAGCCTTTGAACATTGAACAATCATAAATGGAGAACACAAAATGAGTTCAGTCCTGCCAATCTGGGGAAACAATCCGAAAGAGGCGTTTTTCCGCCGGAAATTCCAGCTCCCGGAGCGATTTGCCTGGGCCGTCGTGCGGATTTTCGTGGATACCGGCTTCGAACTGTTTCTGAACGAACGGCTGGTCGCCGTGGTCGATGAGTGGAACAATCAGCGGGATTACGATGTAACGCCGTTCCTGAGGGGAGGAGAGAATCTGGCGGCGGTGCATGGCGTTAACCACTCCGGACACCGGGGATTCTCGTTTGAACTCTGCTGTGACGGCGTACCTGTGCTGGTGTCCGACGACTCCTGGGCTGTGGCGGACCGGGAAGTGTGGGATTTCTTCCGGATGAGTCTGGATGATCGTTCGTGGCCGTCCGCGCGTCCTCTTCCGCTCCAGTATGTGGGGATTCCGCAGTGGCGCGGACATGCAGGGGATTCGCCGGAGAAGGTGATTCCCTGTCTGGAAGGCTCGCCGTTCTTTTCCGGAGCGATTCCGAAGGCGGTTCGCTCTCCGTTTTTCGAGGCGGAGGAACAGAAGGAGGAGGTGGATCCGGAAGTTCTCTCCGTTGTCGGAGAGGGGTACCGCGCCAGCCGGAACGCCCGTCCGCGAGCCCGGATCGACGCGGTCGCGTGGCCGAATGTGGATGGATGCGCGCATGGAACAGACGGCGTATTCCGTCTCCAGGGGGCCGGCCGCTATGAAGGTCCGTTCCTTTTTGTGGATTTCGGGGAGGAGACGGTCGGAACTCTCCGTTTCCGGACCTCGTCCGCCGAAAGGGTCCGCATCCGGATCCGCTACGGAGAGACTCTGGCGGAATGCGTGGCCGAGTCCGCGCGCGACCAGCTCCTCCACCGGATGCTCGTCGAAGAGATCCTGCTGGGAAGCGGCGTGCAGGAGTGGGAGAGCCGGGCAAGAGTCGGATTCCGTTTTGTCCGCGTGGAGGTGTTTGATTCGCCGGCAGAGGTGGAACTTTCATCGTTTTCCGTCCGCTCCTCGCTGTATCCGGTGACGTACCGCGGCTATTTCCACTGCTCCGATTCTCTGCTGAACCGGATCTGGGAAGCGGGACGAAAGACCGTTCACCTCTGCATGCAGGAGTACTATCTCGACGGCGTCAAGCGGGATCGTTTTCTGTGGGTCGGCGATACGCGGGCGGAGGCGCTTTACAATTACTATCTGTTTGCGGATCAGAAACTTTTCCGGTTCTGCTGGGAGGCGATCGCATCGGTCCAGTATGCCGACGGCGCGATTCCGTCGGAGATGGGCGAGGGCGCGTCTTGCCTCTGGGACTACATCGCGTGGTATGTGATCGCGTTTCACGACTACCGTCTGTTCACCGGCGACGACGAGTTTCCCCTTCGTCTCCGGAAGTCCCTTTATGCCGCCGTCGACTACCTTTCCGCCCAGGCCTCTCCGGATGGCCTGATCCATGTTCCGGAAAATCCGTATCCGACCTGGATGATCGTTCTGAACAAGGCCGTCGGAGCCTCTCCCTTCCTCAACACCCTTTATCTCCGGGCCCTCCGGACCGCTCAGGAGATCGCCGAGCTTGCGAAGGATGCCGCCGCGGCCTGCGGATATCGGACTCTTGCCGACCGTCTGGAGCCGGCCGTGCAGCAGCTCCTTCAGGAAAAACCTCTTGCCGGGGAAGCGGGACTGAGCGAATCCTCGACCGGGGTGTATGAGATCCTTGAACAGCAGTTTGCCCATGGCGAGAGCGTCGGGGCGCTGGAACGGATCCGGAAAAACTGGGGCGCCCTTCTTTCCGGCGGTGGCGACACCCTGTACGAAGGCTTTTATATCCCGGACGGCCGCTATCCGGTTGTCAGCTCTCCGGAACCGAAACGTCTCTACATCAGTTACTGTCATGGATGGACGGCAGGACCGTGTGCGCTTCTTCCGGCGGAACTTGCTGGGATTCGTCCTCTGGAGGGGGGCTTCCGTCGATTCCGAGTCGCCCCGAAGCCGGAGGATCTGGAGAGTCTGGAAGCGGTGGTCCCGACCCCTCACGGCGATATCGCTCTTTCTCTGACGCGCACGGAACTTGTCCTCCGCGTTCCGGAAGGGACGACAGCGGAAGTGGAGCTCCCTGCTCCGGTCTCCTTCCGCCGCACACTGGAACCGGGCATTCACCGGATCCCTCTGGAGCAATGACAATCGTCGAGGGAGAAAACGTTCAGAACGTTTCTGAATGAATTCTCATCCATGGCGCAGATCAATTCTCGAATTGCAGGAGTGTGAAAGACTGAAAACGGGATTTCACACTCCTGTCAATTTTCTGTTCAGAGGTGTTTCCTGGAAGGAAGATTTCAGCAATGTGAGTTCTTGAGAAAACTTGATATTGATGTTTTTCCGTTGTATTTTATTCTCTGTTTGAATTTGTCCCTGTATGGAGGAATGAGCAGTATGGTTCAATGCACATTGCAAGAGGGCGGAATGGGGGAAAAAGAGCCGCAGAAAAAATTTGTATTCCGGAGAAAGCCGTTTTTTCTTTTTTTGCTTTTCTTTCTGATCAATTCAATGACTTCCTGTTTCAGAATGGTTCTGAGCATGGAGTTTCATCTTCAAATTTTTATTGGTCTTCTTGGGTCAGCGCTGCTTGCAGCCGAGTTTTTCTATCTTCCGGTGAAAAAATGGGTTCGGGTACTTTTGATTGCAGGACTTGAGATATTCTTTCTGCTGTCTCAGACATTTTATGATTTCTGTTTTTTTATAACCGGTTCCGATATTACGAAGGAGGCGCTTGGCAATATCGGAGTTCTTCAGATGGATGCGGCCTTTGCCCTCTGGAAATTCTGGTTTTTCTTTGGGGGGGGCTATTTTCTGATTTGTGTCGCGTGTTGTGTTCTTCTTTCGTTGTTTTATCCGCGGGAGAAAGGAACCGTCCGGTGGTATTTTCGGATCGGCATTCTGCTTGTCGGACTGATTCTGGTTCTGCAGGCACCATCTCTGCAGGTTTTGTATATGACAGAAATCCGGAATGAAACTTATACATCGAAGGAATTCTCTGAAAGCGGGATCAAGTTCTCCCGATTGAATAAAACCGACATTGAGGCGCTGCCGTTGAAAAACATTCTTCATATCTATCTGGAATCGTTTGATTCCCGATTTCTGGATGAAAAACGATTTCCGGAACTTCTTCCCAATCTGAAAAAACTGATGAAGGAGGGTTTGGTATTTTCTCATGTCAGCAATGCTCCGCTTGCGAATTATACATTTGGGGGAATTTATGCTTCCATTATGGGAATCAACGCGGTCCCGGAACATTTTTCCATGGCAAGAGGAGTTCATGGCGGGATCCGTTATCAGTATGGGGCCCAAATGCCTTCTCTTGTTTCCATTTTGAAGCAGGCAGGGTATTTTCAAACTTTTCTGAATGGTCCGGATATTCAGTTTGCTGGAATGGGGCCGTTTTTAAAACGGGAGGGAATGGATGAAGCACCATGCGGGANNTAAGAGTTTCAGATCCGCGAGTGGACCTGTTCCGATGTTCAACTGTTTGAATGGGGGTATGAGAAATATCGGAACCTTCGGAAGAGAGGCCGCCCTTTCCACCTGATCCTGTTGACGATTGATACCCACTCCGTGACAGGATTTCCTCATTCCCGCATGATTCCGTATGATAAAATCCCTGGCACAAGAAAACAGATTCTGGACCTGTTTCATACCACGGATTTTTATCTGGGAGAATTTATTCGGAAAGTCCGGAGCACTCCCGGATCGGAAGATACCTGCATTATCATTACTTCGGATCATACCGTCAACTGGTCCTATCTGTATCCTGCGCTGTTTCAAGGTCTTTCCGTTCCCGGCTATCATATAGCGTTTGCGCTCAATACCGGGAAGCGCGGCATCTGCGATGTTCCCGCCATGACCTTTGATATGGCTCCGACGATCCTCTCTCT
>DDJH01000248.1:21162-21698 GCA_002338895.1 Lentisphaeria bacterium UBA1829
CCCCCTGGGAGAGGATTTGACAAAGCCGGAATCGTTGAATCCGAACCGTCTGCGTGCAGATCGGATTCATCCAAATATTGTTTCAAGTTTCATGAAGATTCGGAATCCGGAAGAATACAACTCGAAGATGCTGGATTCCATCGAAATTCTAACGACTCCGTATTTCCTTCTGAAACTCAACAAGGAAATCATCTTCTTCCCGACCGTGACAATTCCCCGTGAAAATGAGTTCATCTACTTTGATTTTTCCTTTGATCGAAAGATACGATTATGTCGCACCTATCCAGCCTATAAAGTCAAAATCTTAAACGAATTTCAAAAAATGCCATATTATGGCGTAATCTCCCGGGATCCCGTTATTCTGCGTCAGCTTTTTCCGCGGGAATCCTTTCAGAACGATCTCTGGTACATGGTGCTGGCCTGCAATGGAAAATTTCATAAAGTCTCCGGCAGACGCATAGAAGATCTGAAAATCAAGTTCTGATCCTTCCGGAAATAAAAAAGCCGATCAGAAATCTGATCGGCAAATCTTTGAA
>DDJH01000270.1:0-2570 GCA_002338895.1 Lentisphaeria bacterium UBA1829
CGTCCCGCCCGCCCTCCAGTGGTTCGGGAATCCGCAAGCCCGCGAAGCGCTGGAGCAGGCCGTCCGGGAACTCAAACAGGAAAACAGCGATCCGCTCCTGATCGCCGTCCTCTACGACTTTCTCCTGAAAAATCCGGCCGAGGCGGAAAAATTCTATGCGGAAATTCTGAAACGCGATCCGCACAGCCGCATTGCCTCCGCGAAGCTCTGCGCCCTGCGGAAAAGTGCGGATCCGGCTCTTTTGAAGAATCTGAAGGAGGCACCCGTTGCATTCTGGAAGCTCGCCATTCCCGCACAGGATCGAGAGGGAGCACTCCGCGTGGTCGAGTACTTTTTCCGGAATCTGCCGGACCTGACCGTGAATCAGTATTATTTTCTGACGGGAACGCTGAAGAGCAATGCTCCCCAGCCACCGCCGCCCGCCCTGCAGAAACGGATCGACGCCCTTCTGCTGGAGATGCTGGAATCCGGCCTGAAAAATCCCGATCTGGCAAACAATGCCCGGTTTGAAGCGCTCTGCTTCAGCATGGAACATTCCGAGCCGCTGCCGGAATCCCTGCGGAAACGTCTGATCGAACAGTATACGCCGCAGGAAAACATGTTCAGCCGGATTCCGTATCACCGTTTTTTCCTGCAGGAGTACCGGAGGGATCCCGGAACCATGCGTCCGCTTCTTCGGAAACTGGGATTCGGAAAACAGATGGAGGAGTGGGATCGTCTGGCAGCTTGCCCGGAAAAGGAGTTCGCAAAGGAACTGGCCGAACTGCGGAAGAAGGACGAGAAAGAGAAAGATCTGCGAACCGTCGAACTTCTGTGGATTGCGGGAGAACGGAAGATCACGCTGAATCTTTTTGAACTGCTCTCGCTCTATGAGTCCGGCTTCTCCAGCCTTCTGCTTCAGGATCTGAAACGCTATCTGCGCTCCCTGGACCCGGAGATCCTTATGCAGGAGCTCCTGCGTGCGGGACGCGAACTGCGGAAACAGAATCCGGAGATCGTCGATTCGTACGGCAACTTCCGCGGCAACGTCTCCTATGTTCATCACGATCTCCGGAATTTTCTGACGAAATATTCACTCAAGGATTCGAAGTTCCGCCGGGCTCTTCTGCGCGCCTGCGCGACGGAACCGGAAAACGTACTTCACCGCCCCTATCTCATGTTTGAGGAGGAGAATCTGCTCGAGGTGTTTTCCGGCACTCCTGTCTTCGGCACAATGGCCGACTTCCGGATTCTTCCGGAATGCACGCCTTTTGAACGTCTTCTCACGCAGAGAACCCGACAGAATCTTCTGAAGCAGCTCCAGACGCTTCCGGAAAACAGGCGGACCTTCGGAATGGACATTGCAATCTATCTTCTTCCGACCACAAGACATGTGGAGGATCTGGCAAAAATCCTGATCCGCCGCAAACAGGAGTGGAGCACCCTTTCCGAAGCGCGCAAACAGGAGATTCTCTCGTATCTTCTGGATCTTTCCAGCAATCTTCTGACGGAGTCGTCCTTTTCCGCGGCACCGGAACTGGGCATCCGGAAACGAATCGAAGCCATTGAGAATCAGCGAATCCGGAAGTTTCTCGACCGGAAATCGCTCCGGCACAGCATGGCGTGGAACGAGATGAACAGCGTCTTCCGTTCTGTGGAACGGATTCAAAGCAGCAATCCCGTCCTGGCGGAACGGCTTCTGCGCCACATGAAACAGCTGGCCGACAACGACGGAATCGGAGTGACTCTGGAAAACTGTTCCGCCCAGTATTTCCTCCGTTCGCTGAAGATGGCGCGTCTTCTGCACAAATGCGGCTACCGCTGTCCGCCCAATATCCGCCTTTCCTCCCCCGAACGTCTTGCAGTCAACGACCTCCGGGGAGAGAAGAATCCGGATCTTTTCGCTCTTCTGAACGAGCTGCAGGAGATCTATCCCGCCGGAAAACTCAACGAACGCCAGACCTTCCTGATCCTCTGGCACGCCCGGAAATTCTGCACCGGCGCTCTTGCGGAACAGTTCCGCGCCGCCCGGAAGAAGGACCCGAAGAATCCGGTCTGGAAAACGGGTCTCCTCTTTACGGAAGCCCGCGAACTCGGCCGGCAGGGGAAAGCGCTCCCGGAGACAATGAAGAAGGAGCTGATCCGCCTGGTCCGTCCGATCGCCGCCCGATTGAACATCGACGATCTCCGCAAGGAGTTCCCCGGCGTCTTTGACGATCCGAAATTCCGGACCGTTCTCTATTCGGCGAAGGTTCGCGCGCTGAACCGCCGGACCCGGAACAATCCGGAACAGGCTCCCGACGAATATCTCCACCTCCTCCGGGAGGGACTGGGCTTCAAAGGGAAAATTCCCAAAGAGGAGTTCCGGAAACTGGTCTCCCCGCTCGCAGTGAACTCGCTGGAGACCTTCCCGGTCCTTACGGTGAAAGATGCGCAGAAGATTCTCCCCTTTCTGCTCGAATACGCGCAGTATGTCGGCGACAAGACCAATCTTGAAATTCTGAAGGAGTATACGGATCTTGTCACCCCTGAATACCGCAGGCGGGTCCGCACCGGCAAAGAGTTTCCGCCGGACGCCGTCGCCGCACTGG
>DDJH01000270.1:2595-2775 GCA_002338895.1 Lentisphaeria bacterium UBA1829
TCCCGGAATCCGCGAAACAGGAGAAACCATAACCATGATGAACGGATTTCTTCGAATCAGCCTTCTCGTTCTTCTTCTGGTATCCGTCGTTCATCTTCAGGCGAAGCCGGTTGCGCTGTTTGTCATCGGGCGCGCCGGCTCCCCGGAGCTTGAACAGGAGATCGAGCACACCAGCCGGGT
>DDJH01000270.1:2796-3032 GCA_002338895.1 Lentisphaeria bacterium UBA1829
ACTGGGAGCGTGGTACAGGAAACACCGGAACGCCGAAGTGCGGATCTGCCGGACCGCCGACGCTCTCCGAAAGGAGTTCTCCCGTCTGACGGAAGAAAAGAACGGCGGGAACACCGACCTCTTCCTGTTCGGGCACGCTTCCGCAAACGGGAAACGGGTCACACTCTCGATGAAAGGCGGACGGCTCAGCGCGGCCGAACTCGACACGCTGCTCCGGAAAACTCCCTGTAAAACGG
>DDJH01000015.1 GCA_002338895.1 Lentisphaeria bacterium UBA1829
TGCTTCCCGCGCTGAATTCGGCCAGATCGGCGGGGAGGAAGATTGCCTGCGTCAATCAGATGAAGAATCTCTCTCTCGCGATCGGGGCGTATACACCGGACAACGAGGATTATCTTCCGCCGCAGGGACTTCACAAGGCATTCACCCGCTATCTGTATCCGTATCTGGGGATCCGGGTGGACCGGGTGTCGGACGCGATCAGCACGAGTCGTCCGGGGGAATATTCGGTGGGGCTGCAGTGCAGGACGCCGCGGGGGCTGCTGTTCTGTCCGGAGACCGCTCTTCCGAATCCGGCGTTTCCCGGCGCCGTGCCGGCGGAGATTTCGTGGTATTACAGCAACTACTCCCAGTCTTACGCCACGCAGGCGAACATCCTCTCCAGACCGAACCGGCGCGGGAGAGTCTGGCTGATCGACGGGAATACGGAAAAGATCATCAAACTCCAGTCCGGCGCCCTTCTGCTCGGGGAGACCAATCACAGTGTCGTGTATGGCGACGGCGACTGCGACACCGGAACCATGTACATGCACCTGATCGCCTCCTACCCGGCACCGGACAAATCCGGAGCNNACACCGCAACGCCGCGAACTTCCTGTTCCTCGGCGGCAATGTGAACACGCTTCGCTTCGGGAGACATTTCAACGACGATTATCTGCTCTTCCCCCGCTGAGAGACCGTCCGGGGCGGAGACGAGCACGACTTTTTCCCCCTCCCGTTTCAAGAAAATTTCTTGACGGCTGCTGAAAAGCGGACGCATCGACGGATTTCTTTCGTCCGGGAATTTTTTTTTGTTGTTTTTTTGTTCCGGGAAGGGAATGACGCTTGCTTTTTGCCGTGCATCGGGATACTTTAAATCCGTTGTTTGATTGATGGTTTCTTAAAATTCGGATTGATGTTGTGAAACGAACCTGCAGAACAGAAGAGCCGCCGTGTACCGGCTTCCGAAAAGGAGTCTGAGCCGTCTTTCGGGACGCATCCTGTTGCGCAATGTCGCAGCTCAATTTCAATCACCACTCAAAAATCCCCCCAACCACTATTTTGGAGCAAGCCTTTCCAGATGAACAACATTTGCGATTTCTACACGCCGGATGAATGGAAAAAAGTCCTGCATTTTTCCGAGGAACTTGAAACGCCGTGTCAGATTATCCTTTCGGATGTGATCCGGAGAAATTTCAATGAGCTGAAAAAGTCACTTCCATACGCCCGTATTTTCTATGCGGTCAAGGCCAATCCGGCAGCGGAGGTGATCCGGATGCTGAATGNNGTCGAACTTCGATGTCGCATCCGTGTATGAACTGCGGAAACTGCTCGGACTCGGGGTGTCGCCGGATCGGATCAGCTATGGAAACACGATCAAGAAGAGCGAGGATATCAAGGAGTTTTATCAGGCCGGAGTCCGGATTTACGTCTCCGACAGCGAGGCCGATCTGCGGAACATCGCCAAGGCCGCGCCGGGATCGAAGGTGTTCATCCGTCTTCTGACGGAGGGGGTGCTGACGGCCGACTGGCCGCTCTCCCGCAAGTTCGGCTGTCAGGCGGATATGATCTACGATCTGCTGATTCTGGCTCAGAAACTGGGGCTGGAGCCGTATGGAATCTCCTTCCATGTCGGTTCGCAGCAGCGGGATATTCCCGCGTGGCAGGCCGCCATTGCAAAAGTCAAGAATCTTTACGACGCCTTGAAAAACGATGCCGGAATCACGCTGAAGGCGATCAATATGGGCGGCGGTTTTCCCGCCCGCTATGTGGAAAAGAACAATCCGCCGGAGGTGTATGCCGCCGAGATCACCCGGTATCTGCACGAGGATTTCGGAGAGACTCTGCCGGAAATTTTCATTGAACCCGGACGGTCTCTGGTCGGCGATTCCGGAATTCTGGTGACCGAAGTGATCCTGATCGCCCGCAAATCCCGGACCGCCCTGGAACGCTGGGTCTATACGGACGCCGGGCTGTTCAACGGAATGATGGAAACGATGAATGAGTCGATCAAGTACCCGCTGTACACCCCCAAGAAAGGGGTGCTCGAAAAGGTGATTCTCGCCGGGCCGACCTGCGACAGCGTCGATACCATGTACGAGAATTTCCAGTATGAACTGCCGTTGAACCTCTCCATCGGCGACCGTCTCTACTGGCTCTCCACCGGTGCCTACACCAGCAGCTACTGCGCCGTGGAGTTCAACGGCTTTCCCCCCATGAAGACCTACGTCATCTGATCATGCGCCGAATCCTCATGGAAATGGGTGAAAAGTACATCCTTTCCGATTTGAAAAATCCGGGAAGAGAGGGAATAGTATCCCCATTTCTGCAAACCATTCAGGAGACGGTCAGATGAAAAAACTGGAACATTGGGACGGACAATGGCGCTTCGGAGCCAATTTCACTCCGAGCACAGCCATCAATCAGCTGGAAATGTGGCAGGCGGAAACCTTTGATCCCGCCACGATCGACCGGGAACTCGGCTGGGCGGCTTCGATCGGCATGCGCCTGATGCGCGTCTTTCTGCACGATCTCCTCTGGGAACAGGATTCCGCCGGTTTCCTCCGCCGCATGGAACAGTATCTTGCCATCGCGGCGAAGCATCGGATCAAGACCATGTTCGTCTTTTTCGACGACTGCTGGAAGCCGGATCCGAAACTGGGAAAGCAGCCCGAGCCGAAACCGTTCACCCACAACTCCGGCTGGGTTCAGTCGCCCGGGTTCCGTGTCGTCGACAATCCCGCGCTCTGGGGACGGCTGGAACGCTATGTCAAAGGGGTTCTCAACCACTTCTCCGGCGATGACCGTGTCCTGCTCTGGGACCTGTACAACGAGCCGGGCAACGGAACCTCCGGCGACCATGTGACGAAAAAAGGGCTGCGCGGCGATCTTTCCCTCCCGTTTCTCCGGGCGGTCTTCGCCTGGGCCCGCGAGGCCGATCCCTCCCAGCCGCTGACCGCCGGACCGTGGAACTTCTCCCAGGATTTCGACAACATCAACCGTTTCCTGTTTGAGGAATCCGACGTGGTCTCCTTCCACTGTTACAGCTGTCCCGGTGAACTGAAGGAGCGGATCAACTTCATCCGCTATCTTGCGGAGGGCCGCCCCATGATCTGTTCCGAATACATGGCCCGTCCGGTCGGAAGCACCTTCCGGGAAAGCCTCCCCATCCTCCGCGAAAACGGAATTTCCGCCATCAACTGGGGACTCGTTTCCGGAAAAACGCAGACCATTTATCCATGGGGATGGGATGCGTCAAAAGGTGTTCCCGATCCGTTCTTTCACGATGTCTTTCAGCCGGACGGCTCTCTGCTGGATCCCTCGGAACAGGAGGTCTTCGACGCGATTCTGCACGATCCCTCCTTCGCCCGTTGAAACAGGAGAGCCTTTCTCCGCCGTTCAGAACAGCTCCTGCTGTGTGAATTCCGGAGGAAAGAGAATGTCGCGGACCGGTGCGAAGGTCTTTCTGTGCAGCGGCGTTGCGCCGTGCTCTTTCAGCGCGGCCAGATGCTGCGCGGTCCCGTACCCTTTGTGGACCTCGAATCCGTAGCCGGGATACTCCTCGGCCGCCTGGA
>DDJH01000073.1:0-497 GCA_002338895.1 Lentisphaeria bacterium UBA1829
ACGGACGAGAAATCCGCGATGTTTACGGGAAAACCGTATATCGGTGAACTCGGCTATGCGTTTCTGTTCCGCAACTACCGTCCCGGTCTCGGCAAATGGCAGACCAGCGATCCTTTAGGTTATCCCGACGGCTGGAATAATCTGGCGTATTGCAATAGTCAACCAACAATGTCGCTTGACTTGTTTGGATTACTAAATTTTAAGGAAGGGAAATTTACCCAGCATGCATATGCAACTGTTCCTCCAAGTTACTATGATACACAATCTGTAGATTTTTCTGCCGTATCGACACAACTTTTAGCTCAAACTAACATGGCTGCAGTTTCACTTCTTTATCCATTAGCAGGAGATATGGCAAAGCATTATCTCTCAAATACAGGCAATTTGTACAATATTTCAACGCTTTATTTAGGCGATATATTTAAATCTTTTGGATATATAGCAGATGCAACTCGCGCGGCAACTTCTTTTCTTTCATCCTGTATAGTAACCTATTC
>DDJH01000073.1:581-23485 GCA_002338895.1 Lentisphaeria bacterium UBA1829
TGCACGAGTACAAACTGATAATAGTGTTAAAGTTGTTTTAGCTCTGCATGTTTATGACTTTTATGATTTTGACACCGCAGATATTTTTGCTGGAATAGGTTTAGTCGATTCAGATTGGCGCCATTTGGCAGAAGTTGGGTTGGCATGTCCCTATAATGTAATCGGACAATATGCCGTAGATTTTATTATTGAGTAGAGAAAAGATAGAATGCAGAATTGTATAAAAAAAATTTTTTTACGATCAAAAGTCTTCTATGCAATGTTTTTTTATACAATTCTGTTTTTATCTATTTTATTTATGATAAAACATTTTACACGAACGAGATTTGAACAAAAAAAAGAATACATAGATTTTTTCACACTTGAAAAGAATATTAAATGGAGAGGTTTCGAGTTTTTTCATGGGAAAAATTCAACTGGTTATTGCTTCTCTCAAATTGATTCAGCTTTTTATTATACTTCAGAATATACAAAAGAGGAGTTTTCTCAATTAATCAAACAAAATAATATAAAAGAAAAGAATTTTGAAGAGATCCTTTTAGAATATAAACATTTTCTGAAAGTCTATAAATTAAGAGACTCTGCATTGCTTTCTTTTCAAAGGAAATCATCCGCAGCAAAAGTGGAACGACAGAGTGTTACCATATTTATTTTCTGGAAATTAGAAGGAACTTTTTATACTGTCAAAATTGTGTTTTTTACGATTTAATCCCCCTTTCCGGGGGGATCGAATGAAGAGCGGTTTCGAAAAGAGCTCTGAGAAGATCAAAGAGGGGAGGGGGCGGAAGAGGAGGGCCGGATCAGATTTGCGTCCGGGTCCCCCTCAAAACCAATCGCCATCGACTTGCAGTCGATGCTCCGGAGCCCAGTTCCCATCATGCCCTGCGGGAATCAGTTCCCCCGATAGGTGGCATAGCCGTTGGCCGATATCGTAATCGGAATGTGGTAGTGCCCATTGCCTTTGATTTCAAACACAACTTCCACAAACGGATAGATGGAGTTGAGTTTCTGATCCCGGAAATAATTCCCCGTTTCAAATTTCAGTTTGTAAATCCCGCTGTTGGATTGTCCGGATGGAAGAAAATGGCCGATTCGACCGTTGCGGTCCGTTACACCTTCCGCGACACGCGTCCATGTGACGCCGTCGGCACCCAGACGGAAGAGATGGATCGGCACACCCCCGGCCGGGACTCCCCGGTTGACATCCAGAATGTGCGTGCTCAACTGATACTTCTGGGCAGATGCCGGCGAAGACGGGGTGGCTGCGAATGCACAAAAATGGCAGCCGGCAAGGCAGAACGCAAGAAAAATCGGTTTCAGCATGAGAGTGTCCTCCAGTGTTTTTCGGCCGCAGGATTGTCCGCTTCGTTTTCTCCGATGCAACTCTCCTGTCGGCGGTTCCGGTTCTGAATTTCCCTGCTTCCGGATGGGCCGGAAGAGGCGGTTTTGTCCTTTCTGGATTTTGTTCCCCGGTATTCCGATCTNNGAGAGCAATATATCGGCGTTTGGGAGAGATGCAACCGGAGAAGGATAGTTTTTGTTTGAAAATCAGAAGAAAGCTGATCGGATTGTCTGTCGTCCGGAATGGTGCGGGGGAGGGAGATGAAGGTCTTTCGGCGATTCCCGGATTTTTTTATCGGAAATATTGAAAAAGAGTAAAAACGGTTATACCTTACCGAATCACAAACAAAGGAGATTTTTTTAGAATGGAACAGATCATTCAAAATAACAAAATTCTGTTCGGCGCGCTTGCATCAGAGGCCTGTGTCAATGGAGTCTGGAGTGCGGAAGCTGCCGGATTCCGTCTTGTGACAACCCGCAGAGAGGAGGACGGGGGAACCTGTCTGCGCATGGAGTTCACAAACCTTTCGAAGGAAACGATCCGGCTCGACGGACTCCGCTTTATCCAGAGAGGTGGACAGGGGGATTTTCTGGCGACTCCAGGACCGCGTCTGCGTCTCTATCGCGAAGGATGGACGATGGCAAGTGCTGCGGCGTCTGTCCGGTATGGTGAGTCGGATTTCGAGGTGGATCCCGGATATAAGCCGTTTGCGGTTTCCATGCCGTCCGAATACTCCAGCGATACGCCGAACCGCTTTTCCGGTGAACATGTCGCGGTGCTCAACGACCGCGAAAGCGGATTCTCGGTTCTGACCGGATTCGTCACTTCGGCCGATCAGATGACCCGCATCGTCGTCGAACTCGGAGAGGACGGCGTCAAAGAGTATGCAATTCATGCGGATACGGATGGGATTGCTGTCGATCCCGGCGAGACCGTTCGTTCGGAAGAGCTCCTGATCCTTTCCGGGACAGATGCCTATGCGCTTCTGGAGCAGTTCGCGTCGGTCTGGGGCAGAAAAATGCACGCCCGCACCTGGGATCATCTCCCGAACGGATGGTGCAGCTGGTATTACTACTTCAGCAATGTCACGGAAAACGACATTCTGGAAAATGCCGCCTATCTGAACAAGCATAGAGACGAGTATCCGCTCGAATATCTCCAGCTCGACGACGGCTATCAGTCGGCTCTGGGCGACTGGCTCGTCTGCAACGAAAAGTTCCCGCACGGTCTCGAATTCCTCGCAGCCGAAATCAAAAAAGCCGGACTGAAACCCGGTATCTGGCTGGCCCCGTTCCTCGTGGAAAAACGTTCCCGTCTCTTTGCCGAACATCCCGACTGGATGGTCCGCGACCGCAACGGCGAAATCGCTTTCCCGATGCAATGGCGGACCGGGGAGGCTGCAATCCTCGACGGAACACATCCGGAGGTCCAGAACTTCCTGACCAATCTCTTCCGCCGTCTGCGCGAGATGGGGTGGGTTTATACCAAACTGGATTTCCTCGTCTTTGAGTGCGGTGTCCCCGGGGCGATCTATTACGACAAAAAAGCGACTCGGGCGCAGGCCCTCCGCCGCGGTCTCGAAGCCATCCGAAAAGGATTCGGAGACGATCAGTTCATTCTGGGCTGCACCGTCCCGTTCGGCCCCGTCGTCGGAATCGTGAACGCCGAACGGGTCGGTACGGATATCACTCCGTACTGGGCGCCTGACCGGAAAGTCTACAAAGAGGCTCCGACGGTTCCGAATGTCTGCCGCAACCTGATCAACCGCTGCTACATGAACCATCGCCTCTTCTTCAGCGATCCCGATACCCATATCGCCCGGATTGACAACAACAAGCTCACCGAAAACGAGGTGATCCTCTGGACCCGCGCCATCTGGCTCACCGGTGGACTCCTGCTGCTGAGCGACCGTTTTGAAACTCTCGATCCGGAACGGACAAAGTATCCAAAACTGCTCATTCAGGAACAGGATCAGTTCCATACCCGTCCACTGGATCTGTTCGACCGCGAATATCCGGCGGTCTGGTATGGCGTGCACAAGAAAACCGGTCAGAAGGTGGTCGGACTTTTCAACTTCGAAAATGAAGAGCGCGTTCTCTCCATTCCGCTGGATGAGATCTCGAGAGGAACGACGTTCCGGATTTCCGATCTCTCCTCCGGGGAGGATCTGGGATCCGCCGAAAAACAGTTCGAGGCGGCTGTTCCCGCGCACTCCTGTCGGATCTTTGAACTGAAATAAATTCCAAATTCAAACCTCTGCGGGATTTTGAAGAGGGGAAGCTCCCCCGTATTCAAAATCCCGTTCTGTTTTTCCAACTTCCCCGGGATGGGCGACGGGAGGAGCGGTGGATTGAAAATGATCCTGACGGTCTTCTCTGTCGACCGCGTCCTTCTCTTTCCTGTATTACCCGTCGCTGCCGGAACTCTGTGGCTTTACGATCGTTTCCCGGATCCACTTCCTTCCCATGATCCGGGAGCGGGATCCTTTCAGCGCCTCCGGGCCGGATTCCCTTTTTTCCCCTGCGGAAAGCATATTTCGTGAATAAAAATATGAGAAAGCGGATCTTCCCCTCTTGACAAAAGAGGCTTTTTATTGTATAATTTAAAGTTGTATGATAAGTTGTATGATAAAAAAGAGCATAGTATGGGACGACATAAAAATACGGACGGTACTTTTGTTCCTGTCGGCCTGAAAATCCGGTTTGAGATCATCAACCGGCTGTATCAGTCCCCCGGGCTTTCGGTCAAGATTCCTTCCGCAAGAGAGCTGGCGGCACGGTTTCATCTTTCCCCTTCCACTGTGACACTGGAGCTTCAGAAGCTGGTCCGGGAAGGGTATCTGATCGGACGGAGGGGATCGGGAACGTACACCAATCCGGAGAAGGCGTTTTTCATGCCGGGCTCGATCAGTCGGAAAGTGGTCGGCATTCTGGTTGCCGACGGAAAACTGATGGTCTATGACGCGGTGGACTGGGCGGCGCTGAGCTACTGCGGCATGGCGTTTTCGCCCGAAATCGCCCGGCCCCGCTTTGTCACCCTTTTGACGAGTTCTCCGGAAAACATCTATGAGGAGCTGCTTTTACAGAATCTTTCCGGTCTGATCTGGATTCATCCGAAAAGACACTTTTACGGGATCATTCACCGGCTTCTCCAGAACAATTTCCCGGTGGTCGCCGTGAAAAGCGATGACCCGGAAATTCCCTCCATCAATTACTCCTTCTATCAGAGCGGGATGGAAATTGCAAAGAGCGCGGTTCGGGAAAAGAGGCATCTGCTCTTTTCCGTGCCGACAAACAATGATTTCTGGACTCTGCAGCGAGTCGCCGGAATCAACGACTATATTGCAGGCCATCCGGAAGCCAAGTTGGAACATCAGGTCTTTTCTCTGGTCCAGAACTGTACGGAGCAGCTGGAGGAATGTCTGCGCGCAGGGAGAATCCCGGATGCGGTTTTCTGCAGCGGGGAGTATGTTTATGTCATGATGGATCTGGCGAAAAAGTATGGAATCGATATTCGTCAGCGCTGCCGCCTGTTTGCCGAAGCACAGCATATTATGAAAAATGAGAAGTTCCACGGCTATACGATCGAATACTCGTTTCCTGAAATCGGAGAGAAGGTCGCGGAGATGATGGGAATTCTGCTGAAGAATCCGGCGGAGCGGTTTCCCATTTACGAGCAGCCGACAAAGCTGGTTTTTAAAGAAGGAAAGTCCCCGCTGGAATAGGGGAAGTGCGGATGGTCGCCGANNCCGGAGTGTTCCGTCCCCGGTCCGGAAACGGTGAGACGGGGGACAGGTGGCTTTTTTGAAAAAATGAATTCTTGTAATTTCAGTCAAATGAACAGGAAAGGAGCTGAAAATGAAAGGAATACGAATTCTGCTGCTGTCCCTGCTGATGACAGGCGGATTCCTCCACGGGGAAGAGATTCCTCTGACTTCGGAAAAAAATTTGAAATCATGGAAGAAAACCATTCAGGGGGTTTCCCGGGAAGATGGTTTCGTGCAGATCCGGCCCACTGCGGAGGATCTGGTCAAGGGGAAGGGACTGCTCGGGATCTGGCGTCCGGTCGTCTTCAAACAGCTGGCCGGCCGGGATGCGATTCTCTCCGTGGAGATGATGCTGGACAATGTCTCCGCTCTCCCGAACCGGAAATTCAGCGGAAGCAAGTTCATGGTTCATTTCCGGCGCGGAGGAAAGGTGATCTACCGCGGAACTCGGGACCATCTGGGAAGCGCTCCATGGAAAATGTATGAATTCCGGTTCACGGTGCCGGACGACGGTCGATTCAATATTTCCCTGGGAATGCAGGCAAAAGGAACGGTCCGGGTGCGGAATCTGCAGATCCGGGTCGCGGACTGTTTTGTGGATTTCTCCGGCTCCGCCAATATGGGATTCGCCGATGCGAAAGAGAAGGATGGAACGGGCGGATGGTCCGATCAGGGGCCTGAAANNTGAAAACGACGCTGCCGGATTCGATTTCCGGAAGAACTCCTATTCCGGTGTTCCTTTCCGTGTGACGGATCCGGCAAAGAACAATGGAAAATCCGTTTTGACATTCGGATCCGTTAATTTCCCGAAAGGAATCCGCTCGGTCCGGATTCCGGTCGCGGGAAGCGATGGAATGAAAATGCTCTATCTGCTCCATACCGCCTGCTGGGCGCCGGGTTCGGGGAATGCGGGGACCATTCTGCTGAAAGGAGAAAAGGGGGAACAGAAGATTCCTGTCCGCTTCAAGGTGGATCTCGGGGATCAGTGGAATCCGAGTCATTTGAAGAATGCGCTTGTCGGGGCGGTCTGGAACAACCGGACCGGTGGAAGCAACGGGCTGTACGTCAGCCGGTTCCCTGTGAAACCGGAGATCGGGAAGATTCGGGAGATTCAGCTTGCGGGCGGTGAGACGGGCGCGGTCTGGATTATTGCCGGAATCACGTTGTCCGGAACCGACTTCCCGCGTCCGAAAACAGAAAAATTCGTGGTGCGTGCCGGGGAGCGTTTCCGCGCACTGAAGCGTCCGCCGACCCCGCAGATCCTGCCCGGTTCCGCGCTGGATTTCTCGGAACTCAACACGGGGAAGATTGAACGGATCATCATCAACCGCCACGGCAGGCTCGCCAAGGAAAGCGCTCCGGAGGAGCCTTTCCGTTTCTTCGCCGCGGAGGTCAGCACGAGTTTGAACGATCACTATGTCGCGCAGGACAACGGAAAGAAAAAACTCAATGCGCGCGCTTTCTGGAAAGATAAAAACCGGATTTCCCAGCTTGTTCAGGAGATCCGGCGCCACGGATGCAACATGGTGCGGCTGCACAGCATGGATATGGTGACGGTCACCAATGGCGTCGCAACGCTGAACCCCCGGAAACTTGATCTCTGGGACTGGTGCGTCGCCGAGTGCAAAAAGAACGGAATCTATATTCAGATCGACACCATGCATGTGCAGGGCTTTTCCAAATTCAACCAGTGGATGCGCGAAGGCCAGGCCCGCAACGCCAAGTTCCAGCTTCTCTTCAACAACGCAATGCGCGAGGAATACCGGATCGGCATGAAGGCGTTTCTGGACCATGTCAATCCCTATACGAAGACGGCTCTGCGCGACGATCCCGTTCTCGCGGTCCTGAACTACTGCAACGAACAGGAATTCGCCTTCATCAACACAAAATTCCCGTGGGACGCCGCGCTTCCGGAATGGCGCAAGTTCGTCGGCGATCCGAATGCCCCTATGTTCACCCGGAAAGAATGGAACACCCGGAATGAAAAAGGGAAGAAAATCAATGCGTTCATCACCATGAAATGGCGCGAAATGCTCGCCTGGTACCGGAAAACAATCCATCAGGAGATCGGCTACAAGGGACTTGCGAATCTCTGGGAGATGACAAGCTCCATGCACTACAATGTTCTCCGCAATGATCTGGATTATGTGATGATGCACGCCTATCACGCCCATGCAATCGACTGCACGAAGCAGGCGCAGGGCAGCGACATCGGCGGAGGACTGAAACAGCTCCGGACGCTGCTGGACGCCCGCATCGCCGGCCGTCCCTTCCTTGTCAATGAATATGCGTCCGTTTACTGGAACCGCTACCGCTACGAGGAGCCGTTCGCGGTCAGCGCATACGCCGCGTTCCAGGGATTCGATATGCTGCTCCGCCACGGTTCGCCGATTCATGTGGTCAACGGCGAACGCATTTTCCCGTGGATCATGTTTCACGATCCGATCTGCAAGGCGTCGCTGGCGCAGACCGCGCTGCTGTACGGCCGGGGGGATGTGCAGGAGGGAAAGAGGGGGGTCCGGCTGACCTTCTCTGAAAAAGCGGTTTCCGACAATATGATCTGGAGCGATGCGCTGAACTCCATGCAGTCGCGCCTCTCTCTGATCGCGAGGTTCGGATTGGAGCAGACCGATCCGGCGCCCGCGCTCCGGCCCCCGGCTCCGGCGGATGATCTGCGCATCCCGCTGCTCGGCGGAGCCCAGGTTGTTGAGAACACGCAGGGATTTGCTTCGTCGCTGGAATCGAAGGCGGGAAACTTCAGCCTTGCCGATCAGATCTCGGTCCTCCGCAAAAAGGGGATCATCGACCGCGCAAACCGCAGCGACGGAGCGTATGTGTTTGAAAATTCGACCCGGGAACTGTATGTCGATACCGCCCGGAACTATATGAGCGTGAACACGCCCCGTTTTCAGGGGCTCTGCGGAGAGGAGACGGCAAAGGCGGAACTGCGGGATGTCTCCATCGAACTCCTCAAGACCAGAGGAATTGTCAGCGTGGCATCGCTCCGGAAGGAAAAGCCGATCGTGGATTCCGACCGTCTGCTCCTGACCTACGCCACCAACGCCCTCTGCAGCAGCATGACCTTCGAAAACGACTCCATGATGAAGGTCCTCTATTACGGAGAAAACCCGACCTTGATCGAAACCGGTCGTTTCCGAGTCCGCATTCGCAATAAGAACGCCGATAAGCTGAAGCTCTATCCGCTTCTGATGAACGGAAAACGCTGTGCTCCCGTCAAGCCGCTTTCCACGAAGAACGGAACATTCGTTGCGGAAATCGACACCGCGACTCTTCCGGAAGGCCCCGCTCTCCTTTTCGAACTTGCAGAATAAAAATAACAGGAAAGGATTCAACACCATGAGAACAGATCAGAAACAGACCGGACATCGTTCTTCCCCGTCCTTCACTCTGATAGAACTGCTTGTAACGATTGCGATCATCGCAATCCTGGCCGCCCTGCTGCTGCCCGCTTTGAATGCGGCAAGAGACAAGTCATACAAGGTGACATGCAGCAGCAATCTCCGCCAGGTCGGCTACGGCATGATGAACTACACCGGAGACAACGACGATTATTTCCCGCGCTCCCGCGTTTCCGGAGACACCGGATATGTCTGCTGGCCGAAGCATTTCATCTACAATGCAAAATATGTCAACTACGATGTCATGCTCTGCCCCGTTGCAAAAAATTCCATGGACAGCTACTACCGCAAGCAATGGGAAACCGAATCCATCTATCCGAAGGATACCATTGTAAGCTGGCAGTTCGTCAATTATGGAATCAACCGCAGTGAATTCGGGGACGATGGAGCCAGTCCGGATGCCGCAAAAACCCGGGCCAGTGAACTGAGAAGACCCTCCAATTTCATTGTCGCAACGGAGAGTGGAAATGAAAACGGTTCCTTCGGGGCAGTCGTCCGTCCCTACATGGCCGTGGACAATCATTCCAACTGGGGGTACAACACGGTCTATCCACGCCACAACAAGGATGTAAACGTCCTCTGGGGCGACGGGCACACCCTCACCGTCTCCGGTCACGGACTGACCATAAAAGAGGTCGCCCAGTATCTCACCGGCGCCAACGGCCCGCTCAAAGGCGCCGGGTATGTCAACAACAGCTGGACCTGGGATGGAAAGACCCGTCCATGGGGACAATGGGCGCGGAAGTGAAAACATGTTGAAAGGGAACAGTCCTCTTTTCTGTTCCGTGCGGGATGCCGGATCCGGAAAAGGGGGCGGAGAAGTCCGTTCGGGGCTTTCTCCCGTCGTCTGTCCGGCAGCTCTTCCGGAAGACGGGAAAACCGATCGTGGATGATTCTCCCGGAGAGCGGAAAATCTCTGTTCTCCGGGATTGGGCGGAACGCCGCGGGGGAGGGGATCAGCCGGCCCGTTTCTCAAACCACCGCTCGATTTCAAAATAAAGCGCGGGGAGGAAAAAGAGCGTCAGGAGAGTGGAGGTGCTCAGTCCGAAAACGACAATGGCCGCCAGAGGCCGCTGCACTTCCGCTCCGATTCCAGTTGAAATCAGCAGGGGAAGAAGACCCAGCAGAGTCGTGAGCGTTGTCAGAATGACCGCGCGGAAGCGGACCGCGCTTCCATGGAGGATCGCCTCCCGGAGCGGCATCCCGGTGCGCCGCAGTTCCCGGAAATCGGTGACCATGACCACGGCGTCCTGCATCGCGATTCCCAGAAGAGCGATGAAACCGACCGCGGCGGGAACCGAAAGATACTGTCCCGTCGCCAGAAGTCCGATCACTCCGCCGATCAGCGCAAGAGGGACGTTGATCATCACAATCAGACTGCTCCGGAGGGAGGAAAACGACATCCACAGAAGGAAGAAGATAATCAGAATGACAATCGGAACAACAAGGGCAAGTTTTTTCATCGCCCGTTCCTGATTTTCAAACTGACCGCCGAATTCCACCAGATAGCCGGAAGGAAGATGGACATTTTCCGAAATCGCTCTGCGCATGTCGCGGATGATCTCGCTGGGGGCGCGTCCCGCGATGTTGCCCTGGATGGTCCAGCGGCGCTGAATTTTCTCCCGGTTGATCTGCACAGGTCCTTCGGAGATCTTCCACGTCGCAACCTGATTGAGCTCCACATACTTGCCGGAAGAGGTGCGGATTTTCAGCTTTCCGAGCGCTTCCGGGGTGGAACGGAAGGAGTCGGCAAGGCGGACATTGATGTCGTAGCGCCGCGTTCCGCGGTAGAGACTGGAGACGTTCTCGCCGCCGATCCCGCTCTCCACCAGACGCATCACTTCGCTGCCGGTCACACCGAGACGCGACATCGCTTCGTGATTCAGCTCAATGCGCACCTGCGGCTGCCCGAAACTCTGCTCGACGGAGAGGTCCACCACGCCCGGAATCTTTGCGATCGCCTGTCGGATCTCCTCCGCCTTCGTCCGGAGGACGTCAAGATCCTCCCCGTACAGTTTCAGCGCAAAGTAGGCCCGTGTCCCGGAGAGCAGTTCGTCGAATGCGTTCTGAATCGGCTGGGAGAAATTCAGGGTCACCCCCGGATAATCCCGCAGTTCTTTGCGCAGCTCTCCGACGATTCTCCGGCGGTCCTCCGCTCCGGCAATTTTCCCGTCCGGATGCTTCAGCGCAATCTGGATCTCCGCAAAGTTGACCGGATGCGGATGGCTCCCCGCCTCGGGCCGGCCGATCCGCGAAACCGTTTCCGCCACTTCCGGATGCTTTCGGATCATCGTTTCCAGATTCCGCACCACCCGTTCCGCCTGTTCCAGTCCGATGGAAGGTGCCATGCCGACCGTGGCAAGAATCGTCCCTTCCTCCAGGGTCGGGATGAATTCCCGTCCGATGGTCCGGAGCGACCAGAGACTGCACGCCAGCGCCGCTATGACAAGAACAAACAGAAAACGGCGTCTGGCTATCGCCCATTGAAGTCCGGGCAGGTAGAGACGCTCCACCAGCTGCGCCGTCTTCTTTTCCAGTCTTTTTTTCCCTTCCGGACTCTTCCCGTCCTTCAGCAGGAAAAACGCAAGAACCGGCGCGTTGATCACCGCGGCGACAATGGAACCCGCCAGCGCAACCACAATGGAAAACGCCAGCGGTTTGAACATCTTCCCTTCCACGCCCTCAAACAGAAAAATCGGCAGAAAGACTGCTACAATGATCAGCAGAGCAAAGCAGATCGGCCGTCCGACCTCTTTCGTGGCGCGGACAATCCTCGTGAAACGGTCTTCCCCTTCGCTCTCCGGAAGATTCCGGCGGCGGAGAATGTTCTCAACAACGACAATGGAGCCGTCGACCAGCATTCCCAGCGCGATGGCGATCCCTCCCAGCGACATCAGATTGGCCGAAAACCCCGCATACCCCAGCCCGAGAATCGCCAGCGCGGCACAGAACGGCATCGACAGTGCGACAATCACCGACGCCCGGAGATCCCACAACGCCAGAGCCAGCACCGCAATCACCAGCACAATTCCCTGAATCAGAGCATTTTCCACAGTCCGCCCCGCATTGTCCACCAGATCGGCCTGATCGTAATACGGAACAATCGTCACGCCCTCCGGAAGCGTTTTCCGGATCTCCGCCAGCTTGCTGTGAAGACGGTCGATGACGCGGGACGTGTTCTCTCCGCTGAGCTTCAGAACAATTCCGGCAACCACCTCCTCCTCGCCGTTGCGTGTGACAACTCCCCGTCGGATGTCGGCCCCGTACCGCACCTCCGCAACGGATCCGAGTTTCAGCGGAAGACCGTCGGTTTCACGGATCGTGATGCCGCGGATGTCGTCCAGCGTCTGCAGCATGCCGATCCCGCGCACCAGATACTCCTCCGCGCCGATCTCAAGATATTGCCCGCCGACATTCCGGTTGCCGGAGCGGATCGCATCAACAATCTCATCAAACGAAACATCATACGTCCGCATCTTTTCCGGGTCCAGGCGCACCTGATACTGGAGGACATGGCCCCCCATGGAGAGAATCGCCGTAACGCCGGGCACGGTCTGAAGCTGGCGTTTGACCACGAAATCGTTCAGTTCCCGCAGATAGGCATTCAGCTCCTTTCCCTCGGAGTCGACCCGTTTCGGATCCGCCTGGAGGTAGTAGATGAAGATCTGATCCAGTCCGCTGGAAATCGGACCGAGTTCCGGCTTCGGAAGGTCCGGGGGCAGGGCGGACTCCGCGTTCCGAAGACGTTCCGCAACAAGCTGACGGGCAAAATAGATGTCCGTCCCATCCCGGAAATAAAGATAGACCACGCTCATCCCGAAGCTCGAGGTGGATTTGACCAGCGTGACGTCCGGAAGGCCGCTCATGGCGCTTTCAATCGGCTGACTGATCATCCGTTCCACCTCTTCCGCCGCAAGACCGGGGGCTTCCGCAAAGATCGGAACCATCACCGGAGAGATGTCGGGAAAGGCGTCGCGCGGGGTCTCCAGGTATTGATAAACCCCGAAGCCGATGACGGCAAGAAGAACAACAAGAACAAGTCCGCGCAGTCGAAGCGCTGTCCGAATGATTGTTTCCATCTGCTTTCCCTCCGTCAATGACCGTGTCCGGCGTGCGGATCCATGCCGCTGGTCAGAAGAATCGATTTCAGCTCGAAGGCTCCGGAGGAGACAAAGTCTTCACCGGCTTTCAGGCCGGAGAGAATTTCAATGACTCCACGGGCGCTTTGTCCTGTCGTGACCGGCTGCGGCGCATATCCGTCTCCGCGCGGAACAAAGAGGACACTTTCCCCCGCAATCAGCTGGACCGCCTCCCGGGGAACAAGAACGGTCTCCGCGGAGGCTCCGGTCTGAATCCGTCCGGTGACGAACTGGCCCGGACGCAGCTGACCGTTCCGGTTCTCGATTTCCACGCGGACAAGTCCCGTGCGGGTCTGCTCGTCGATCAGCGGGCCGAGATAGACCACCTTCCCCCGGAATTCCTGTCCGGTTTCCGAACCGGTGATTCGCACGTCATCGCCCTTCCGGATCCGCAGAAGATCCTCCGGAGTCGCACGCAGTTCCAGCCAGAGACGGTTCAGATTGCTGACCGTGAAAACAACCGGAAGCGTGTCCTCCGTAAAGTTCTCGCCCAGTGTGATGTTCCGGTTGATGACGGTGCCGTCCAGCGGTGAGAGAATGTCGTAGGTCGTGCAGATGGGCAGAAGGTCTTTCCCCCCCGGTTCGTGCGGATGCCCCTCGTGTGCAGGATCCAGAAGAAGCGAGCGGAGAAGTTCTTCCGCGTGCCGGCGCGCAATGACCGCTTCGGCGTATTCGCGCTTGTAGCGAAGATAATCTTTGCGGGAGGTCGCATTTCCCTTCTTCAGCTGTTCGGCCATCTCGAATTCCGATTTCGTCAGGTTCTCCTGCTCCAGTGCGGAATTGTAGTTGGAATAGTATTCGCCCAGCTTATGGCTCGTCAGCGTGGCAAGACGCTCCCCTTTCCGTACGGAATCCCCTTCCTTGACAAAAATCCGGTTGACAAATCCGGGCATGCGCGGCATGATCCTGGCTGTCTCATCCCGGTTCAGACGGATTTCCCCGTTCAGGCTCACCATGGTCTCCAGTTTTCCGGCTGCCGCCCGGGAGATCCGGAGGCGGATCAGCTTCCTCTGCGAATCCGTCAGATGCACCAGAGAGGAATTTTCCTTTTCCGTTTCCTCCTTCCCGCTGTTTTCCGACGGAATCTTATTCGGAGAACCTTGGACGGAATCGGCATTTCCGCCGTCTGCTTTTGAATGGTTTGCAAGCTGGTTCTTCCCGTTATTCGGCTCGGCCGCGGAAATCGGAAGCGATGGGATTCCCGTGACCGCAAGCAGCAGCACAAGCGCTGCAAGATGGAATTTTCTCATTGTTCAATCCTTTGCTTTGTCTGTCAAAACGTGTTTTCATCCGGGCGCAGACGCGCCCCGTCCCGGCTCCCGGGACGAAGAAACAAGGATACAGACTCAGCAAAGAAGAGTTCGGTTCCATAAGAACAGAACGGATCGGTCCGGCAGGTATTCCTCTTCGACGGCGGAGGCGTCCTCCCCCTCCGCATCGTTCGATTTCGGAAGAAACCGGATGAACCAGACCGGTATGCCGGTTCCCTTCGGCTCCTTCAGCTGTTTCTCCTGCATGGAGAGCCGTTTCCCGTCCCGTTCCTTGTAATAAAACGTTCCGGCATCTCCGTGATGGTGGTGGCAGAGCGTACAGCTCCGTGCCGAGACTCCCGGCGCATCCATCCCGTGTGGAGCTGCGTGCGGTGGGGAAAACAGACAGCAGAGAAGCGGAAGACACAGCAGAACGACCGCCAGAAAAGCGGGAAATTTTTTTCTGTTGTTCATCCGGGGCCGAAGCATGGAAAATTTCCTTTTTTTTCGATTCTTCCGTCTGGAAAATATAATAGTTTTTTTCATTTTTACAAATGGCGGTGGCAAAAAAGAGGAGGAGATCGGAAAGAGCTTTCATCCCTTTCCGACCTCCTCTTCCGGAGGGGGGATCTGTGCGGTGGGGGCGCTTCAGCGGTATTGAACACGGATCCGGTTTTTCCCCGTTCTCAGCGGAATCCGGACGAGTCCGTCTTTGGAATCCGGCGTCTGCACTTTGCCGTTGACGAGCAGTTGTGCAATGCCGTTCCCGGATTCGAGGATCAGAGAACTTTCCGCAAGGGCGTCCGTTTCAATATGAAGCGTTTTTCCCGCAGGGTCATAGACGGCGTCATGAAGGTTCAGCAGACGCGCTTCGGCGATCCTCGGAGCGGAATGAATTTCCGCAAGAACGGAATTGACATAGGCGGGAAGCGTGATGCCGGGCCAGTCGCGCCCCATACTCGTGAGGGAGGGGGAGTCGCCCAGAATCGCCGTCAGAAGTTCCCGAAGCTCTTTCGGAGACGCGCCCCCGGTCCGGGCGAGGATGTCGAGCAGAGATCCCTTCCACGCGGACGGCTGCTTCCGGATGTTCTCCCGGACCGCTTTCAGATACGGAGCAGAAACGCCCGGCGCATAGCGGTTGTACAGTTCGATCAGCTCTTCCGGAGTCCCCTGCGACATGTCGTACAGATCAATCTCCTTCGGCGCGACTCCTCTGGTCCGATAGACCGCTCCATCTTCCTTGAAGCCGACGCAGTAGGCAAGGTTGTTCGGGTAGGCGTTCAGACGATGGGTTTTCGTAAACTCCAGAAACGAAAGGCGGGCCAGCGTGGGGACCATGCGCCGGGCTGCGCGGTAGAGCGCCTGCCGATGTGTCGTTTCATCGCCCGCGATTTCCGCAAGTCTGGCCAGTTTCAGCATTCCCGCGTATTCACAATTGAGCATGTCGATCATCGCTCCGCCGCCCGATTCGCGGCAGTGGCAGGAGAGGTATCCCCAGTCGTCGCTGACCAGAAGAAGACGGGCCGCCTGTTTCAGAAAATTCCAGTTCGAACACACAAACTCCTTCTGTCCGAAGCGATCCGCCAGCTGCTGCGCCATGCTGAGAATCAGAAAAGCCGTTTCGTTCTGGTCTCCGTAATCCAGCACCGTCCCGGTCCCTTCCGCATAGCGCGTGGACTGACGGTAAAAACTGCTGAAGTAGATCGGATAACGGATGCCGCTGAACGGCTCTTCCCTCCAGCGGGTCGCCGCTTTATGACGAAAGCGCTCCACCGGTTCAAAATAGCGGAGACGGAGCCGGTTCAGAAATGCGCCGCGGTTTTCATCCGTCAGCTGGAACGGCGCCAGAAGAAGCTGGTTGAGTCCCATGACCCATGCGTGAAAGGAGAGGTTCGCACATTCCGGATAGTTTTTGCCCAGAGGGTACGGCGGGGTNNTGGAAGCGGGTTCGGCCGCCGGCGGACCAGCGGTTCCCCTCGGAAAAGATCCGGTTGGCTGTTGCCGTCGCATCGGACGGATCCTTTATCCGCGGCCGGACCGAGAGAGAGGCGTCGGAGGGACGCGGGAGACTCCAGAAGGCGGTATCACTGTTTTCCGCCAGGGCGAATTCTCCGAGGGAGGTGATCAGGCCTGTGCCCGAAACATTTTCTGTCTCCGTCAGGATTCCCCGCATCTGCCATGCCAGAGGGGAGATCGGCGCAAACGGCTTCGCCGTCACGTTCCAGTCGCAGGAGTCCGTCGTCCGGTAGCGGTAGGTCGTTTTCAGCGCGATCCGCCCCCCTTCCAGCCGGAAGAATTCTCGGCACTCCACCGGATAGCGGAAGGCTTTGGGGTACCAGAACCGGATCGAACGGAGAATCTCTGCCGGAAGTCCGGTTTTCCAGCTCCGGGAGTCGATTCGTCTGGAGCCGCTCAGCCAGAGAGGAGTCACCATGCCGACCGCCGAGTCGTTCCGCAGAAAGAGACCGTTGACCTGATCGCCGCTCCGGGTCGGCGCAATGGTCTCCATTTTCCGGGAGAAAACAAGAAGAAGGGGGAACTCCTCCGCGTCGCGGAACAGGAGAAGCCACGGTTCATCCCAGTTGCCGTCCACCTCGCCGGCCTTCCGGAGATCGACGATCCGGACCTTCCCGTCCCGGAGATACGCCGCATAGTCGGCCAGATTGCTCAGCGACAGGTGAACCGAGGAGGGGAAAATCTCCCACCGGATGCCGGGAAACGCCAGACTGGTGTCAAAACGGCAGAACGCTTTTCCGTCGCAGGAGAGAATCCCGCCTTTGCCGAGCCAGCTGGCCCGGTCGGGCCGGAAGGTGCGGACCGTTTTGTCTTTCCGTGCCACCGTCAGTTCCGGGCATTTTCCGAAGCCGCCGAATCCGCGCAGATTTTCCGAAACAATCCGAATGGTGTTCGACTTCCCGAAACGGATCCGCTCCGGAGCGATCCGATAGCGGTGCGGACGATCCCAGTAGCGCGGCATCTCTTTTGTCACCCGGCCCAGAAGCTGTCCGTTGAAGTAGACCTCCGCAAGATCGTCGATTCCTCCTTCTGCGGCGAAGAGGATGGTTTCCCCGTTCCAGTCCGCGGGAATCCGGCATTCCGCAGTCAGTTCGACTTTCCCGACGAACGGCCATTTCCAGTCCCAGGCAATCGAACGGCTTTTCCCGTTTCCGTTCAGCGGACGGTAGGTCCAGCGGGGGAGGGGGAGCTGTTTCTTCTCCCCCGAATCAAAGGAGTATTCCAGCGCGCCCTGGCCGATGGAGAGGGTGTTGGAGATGTTCTCCGTGAGAAGTCCATCCCCGAGACGGATTCCGAAACGGCCGAAGTTCTCCTCTCCGGCTCCCGCGGTCCAGCCGTCGTTCTCCGCTTGTCGTTCCGCCTCCTGCGGAGAGAGGGTCTTCCCGGAGAGATGCGAAAGCACCTGAAGGAAAAAGCGGTCGTACGCTTCCGGATCCGGTATCAGTTCCGTTCCCGGCGTGAACGTGGAATAGATCACCTGTCCCTTTCCCGCCCGGCCCTGAATCACCGCCGGACTGCCGTCCGCAAACTTCAGCAGAATGTTTCCGCCGCTGCGGAGCCTGAGGTCCCGGTAGATCCCGAAGGACGCCGGATTCCAGCGGCGTTTTTCCGGAAGAAGGGTTGTGGCGGAGTTGTCCAGTTTTTTCCGTTCCGGAAGTCCCTCCGCCGGGAGATTGCGCAATGTGACGGGGAGAAGGGCGGCGATGGCCGGATCCGCAATTTCGGAGGCGGCAAACAGCGGTATGCCGCGCTGTTTCACGGCTTCGGCGATTTCTCCGGCCCGCTTCGGATCGGGCAGGGTGGAGGAGTAGACGATCACATCGGCCTCTGCCGGAGAGGAGACCCGTCTGGTCTCGCCCTCCACCGTTTTCAGAAGAAGAGCCCGGAAGCCGGCGTAGGGCGGGGGCGCGTCGTGAATGGCTTTGGTCTGCCGCCGGTTGCGGAACACCTGATTGCCGTCCTCGTTGTCCAGATGGAAGAAGACCTTCAGCGCGGAGGAGGAGATCGGCGTTTTTTTCCGTTCGGGCAGCTGGACGATGATCTCGGATTGTTGCGCGGCAAAGCCGATGTCGTCGGGAGAGGCAAAGCGGATGTTGCGGATTTCGAGCCCGCATTCCGTTCCGGCGGGCGCGGCGGTAATGTTGGCGACAAACTTCAGCTGGCGGATCTCGTAAAGAGCATCGCCCAGTTTGAAGTCGGTATCAAGAGAGAGCGTGTAGTTTTTCCAGCCGGTTCCGGAAATGGAGAATGCGGGGCCAAAGGGAGCTGTGACTTTCTTCCCGTCCCGGTAGCTGAGAATCAGAGTCAGTTTGATCGGATTGGCGTTCCGTCCCCGGCACGAAAACAGGAGTTTGTCCTGGGAGGGCATCTTTGTGTTGATGTTGGCCACGAGGGTCGCTGCGGCCCGTGCGGGATTGGTGTTCCGTTTCAGATTCAGAAGAAAACCGTTCCCGTCGGGTTTGAACTCATAGTTCCCGCCGGGCGCCTCCTGAATCAGGAACCAGCGGTCGGGGACCGTCGTTTCCGAAAACACTGTGCCGGAAACGAGCAGAAGTGCGCTGAACAGAGATAAGATCTTCATGGATTCTCCAGAGGTTGTGTGTGTCGGATTTCAAACAAAAGAGGTGGTTTTCTCCATCACGGCTTTTCGCGCCAGTCGTTGGCGTTGTTGTAGCGGGGATACCAGAGCTGTTTGATTTTCAGACGGGCGATCGGAAGGCTTTCGGCGTGTCCGTCGAAGAAGGTCGCATTGGCCCGCAGCATGTGCCGGGCGTTGATCGGATAGCTGTTGGTCGCGGAGGGGCCGACTTCCTGAAACACTCCGCCGCCGAGCAGAACGCCGCTTCCCTGATACTGCTGCTGGCGGACCGCATCATTGTAATTCGGAGTCCCGTCCGCAAAGTTGATCGGATGCGAACTGCCGCCGCTGCGCATGATCCTGGAGATTTTCACCAGAGCGCGACCCGTGTTGAGCGATGCGACAGGGGAGGCTCCCGTCGAATGGTAATGCAGCCCGTAGCTTGCCTGATTCACTTTGTTGACCGCGGAAAGCCCTGCGGCTTTTCGGTCATACCGGATCGGCTCGCCGGGACACTGATAGATCACCGTTTCATCCGCAACATATTTCATGTCGAACAACAGCATGTTCCAGAATACGGAAGTGGCGGGACGGAAACTCAAAACCCAGTCATCGCTGTCATTGATGTATCCGGCCGCCCCCAGCGCAATCTGCTTCAGATTGGAGAGGCACTCCGCACTCTGGCTCTTGCCCCGCGCGGAGTGCAGGGCAGGAAGAAGAAGTGAGGAAAGAATCGCAATGATTGCAATAACGACCAGAAGCTCTACCAGAGTGAATTTTCCTCTTTCCGTTTTCATACGTACCCCTTTCTTTTTTTTCTCTGTTTTATTGAATTCGGATCATCGAATCTTCGCGGCACATTTCATTTCCGAGTTCCAGGAATCTTCCCCGGACGGCGACTCCCGCCGCCAGCGTTCCGCCCGGACGGAAGGTAAAGACGAAATCCCGGGACTCCCCGCTTTCAATCGCTCCGTTTCCCGCCATCGAACACCCGGAATCCCCCGATTGCAGATGGATCGAATACTCCTCCCGGAACGGCGCTTTCCCCGCATTGCGCAGTGTCAGGGCGACTCTCCCGTCCTCAACGGAAACCGTTTCGATCTCCAGACGGTATCCGCATTCCCGCGCCATCATGCGCCAGATCTCTTTTTCCTCCTCCTGTGTCAGCGCATCATACTCGTCCTGATAGAATTTGTAAAAGGAGTAAATCTTTTTTTCCCCGATCGGAAGATCTCTCTCCACATTCCGGATGCCGAGTTCCTGCGACTCCCCGCCGCGGTGCCAGTAGGAGATTCCGCAGTCGAGCGCCTCCCGAAGTCCTTCCGGAAGAATCAGATTCTCCATCGCAATTTTGGTTTTCGTGCGGTAACTCCGGAACAGGTCGGCAACTTCATCCTCCAGAAAACGGGAATGTGTCCCATGCCAGTTTTTTCCGATTCCGTCAAATTTCAGGATAATGCCGAGTTTCGCCGCACAGTCGAAAATCCCGGCGGCGTCGGAAAGACCATACAGGTCCGGTGTGCCCGGCGAATCCGAAAAGGCCGGAGCGCCGATGTCCTGCACCAGCTGGGTGTCCGGAAACGCCTCCCGGTAAATCTCCAGAATCCGCTTGTGCGCGGAACAGTAGTTCGGAAGGGAAAGACCCGCATCGAACCAGGGTTTCAGCGGTCCGTGGTCCGCAATGTGCATCTCTCCCCAGCGTCCCATGTGGCCGATCACCACGTATTCCACTTCCGGACGGCCGTTGTAGCGTTTCCCAAGCGCGCGGACAAGCTGTTCCGTCTTCTCCAGATAGATCTCATCCCAGTAGACCGGATAGCGGACCGGAAAAGTGCCGTTCTCCGGAATGTCGTTCAGCAGAAAGGTGCCGCGATAGAGGTCGATCGGTTCATCGACATACTTTGCTCCGGCGTCGAACACCCACTGCGGAGTCCCTTCATTGTAGAACGTCCCGAGCGTGTCCATTCCCCGGATCTGGAGTCCTACCTTGAATCCTGCATCCACCCAGGAGCGGAAGCAACCCTCCCAGTCCGGATGTTCCCAGAGATAGTGTCCCTCCTCCGGTTCCAGGGCGCTCCATGGAAGATGGATGGCGATCTTGTCGGAAAGTCTCTCGCGCAGGAACCAGGAGTCCGCGGGAAGTGCGGAATACGGCAGTTTGTGGAAGCCCCGCTGCAGATACAGCATGCCGCAGCCGGGGTTGTGCAGAATTCGATCGGTTTTCTTCGGATGATAAACGGTCATAAGCTCCCTCAGCAGAAAAATTCCGTTTTGTCCGGCGGAAGTTTCCCCGCAGGGAAAAAGCGCGTCGGC
This sequence comes from Lentisphaeria bacterium UBA1829, assembly GCA_002338895.1. Taxonomy (GTDB): domain Bacteria; phylum Verrucomicrobiota; class Lentisphaeria; order Victivallales; family UBA1829; genus UBA1829. The sequence goes on from DDJH01000073.1 coordinate 21,405, forward strand.
AGTTCAAGGCTGTTCCCCGCTCCGCCTTCCAGTTTCCTCAGCAGAAGAGCGACACTTTCCCGGACCAGATTCGGCAGATCGTTCCAGATGACTCCGGCAATCCTCGGATCGGAAAAGAGCGGATGATGAAAATGATAATTCGTGACAATATCCGGTTTGTAATCCGGATAGTCCGATTCAATCAGACGAAGAAGCTGGACCGTGGTCAGCCAGCCGTATGAGAGGATCGCGGAAGGGGCTTCCCGGCAGATCTCATGAAGAATTTTCCGACGCGCATTCAGGTCCGGAACCGTTGTCCGGCCTTTCAGATGCAGGTGGCGTTTCCGGCATTCCTCTTCCAGGATCGGCTGCCAGTCGCAGTATTCGCTGCAGATGGAGAAAATCCCGGAATGCCCTCGCGAGGCCAGATGGGCAACCGCCTGAGGAAGCGAGTCGGAATCATCGCTCTTCGCATAGAGAAAACGGTCGGACTTCTGCTCCAGAAGGACCAGCGGACAGTTTCGGTTGATGTGGATCTCCGGAAACATCTGCTCGCAGTAAAGAATGCCGTCGCACTGTCGCTCCATCAGGGAGTAGAGACTTTTCTGCTCCTCTTCCTTTCCGTAGTCACACAGGGAGATCAGAAGCTGGTATCCGGCGGCTTTCGCCTCCCGGAGCGTATAATCGGCAAACAGCGAGAAATACGGATTGCGGAGGTTGCTGATGACGAGCCCGATCGTCTTCGTCGTCCCGTTCTTCAGCGACCGGGCAACGGATGACGGCCGGTAGTTCAATTTTTTTACAGCCTCGTCAATCCGCTTCTTCGTCTCCTCCCGCATCCGGGCGTTCGGGTTGTTTGTCAGATATTTCGAAACGAGGGTAAAGGAGATTCCCGCCTCTTTTGCCACATCTTTCAACGTTGCCCGCATGGTTCCGGATCCTGTTTCTTCTGAATTTTGCTCTAACGTTTGACCCCCCCTTCTTCATTATACGCGATTTTTCAGAATTTGTCAAGGGGGAGAAGCGGACAATTTTTCAGAATATTTCGTTTTTTTATTTTCAGGGAGTCCGGCACTCCGGAGGGGAGGAGGGGGAACGGAGCGCAGAACCGGTTCCATCCCTCCTGCGCTCCGTTCGGAGGATTCTTAATTCCGGATCCGCTCCACTTTGAAATGATCCAGCAGGACGGATGGAATCTTTGAGGAGAGGACGAAGTTGGCCATGGGGATTGCGGCGGTCGGATATTTCCCGAGATCGGTCGGATAGGTGACGTCGAAGGAGTATTCCTTCCAGACGGTTTCGATGGCGCAGTGCTTGCGAAGAAGGTTGATCGGGGGATGATTGCCCGAAAGACGCTGGTTGTTCGAATTGAAAACGAAAAGCAGACTGCCGTTTCCCGATCCCCGGGCCCAGAAACTGACGCGGTACCTGGCGCCGGCTATGACCGGAAAGACACCGGAGGTGATGGAGGCTTCCGTGCTGCCGTCGGAACTCAGTTTCATGCTCTTTTCCCCGTTGATGAAATCGGATTGGACGATGGTGGCGGCAAATTTCTTCTGTCGCCAGGAACGGGTCCAGAAACCTGGAAGGGTGTTGTCGTCTTCAAACTCGAAGAGGAATCCGTTGCGATAGTCGTCGGGGGAGAGTTCCAGAACTTTGAGATTCCGGATTTCCAGATTCTGTTCTCCCGGTTTTCGGAGATAGATCGTGAAGGTGCCGGTGGTCGCTTTGCCGGAATAGAAGTAGTTCCGATGGGAATTCCACTCTTTGCCGACTTCAAAGCCGGGAAAAACGGTTTTTTCCAGTTTCAGAATAGCCTGTCCCTGTCCGTCGTTGTCGATGAGGGTGCCGCGGGACTCCCATTCGATGACGTAAAAGGTGTCGGGCTTCAGCGGCGCCTTGAATTCCAGAGACGAGGTCCCCTGCGAACTGGCCGTCCGCTGAATGGCGAAGTGATTTTCCGCGCTTTTCTTCCAGCCGCTCCGTGCGGCAATTTCCAGGGAAACCGGGGTTCCCGCCGTCAGAACGGCTCCGCTCAGAATGAGAACGGCAAACGTCAACAGATGATCCTTCATGTTGCTTTCTCCTGTCTTTTATGGCTG
>DDJH01000073.1:23539-31797 GCA_002338895.1 Lentisphaeria bacterium UBA1829
ATCCATGAAATGGACATTTTCCTTCGGAAGGCGGGGAAGAAGAAAGAGCCGGAACACGTCCTGCGTGTATTTTCCCGGATGTTCCAGAGCGGAGGTGTCGGAACGTCGGTCGAAAAAGAGTTCCACACAATCCTGTTCCCAGGGAGCGCGTCCGTTCCCTTCCGAACCGGAACTGCTGGAATCCCTGACCTGGACAGTCAGCTCAAATGTGCTGCCCTTCCGTTCGAATCGGAAGGAGCCGGAAAGTTTGCCGTCCTTGCTCCGGAAAGAGCGCGTTTCTCCGGGTTTCACGGTTGGAGTTTCCGTCAGAAGCAGGGGGATGCGAAGAGTCTTCCCGTCCGCAGAAAGACCGAGAAACGTTTTGCCGCCGGTTCCGACATCCCGGCAGGGCAGATTCAGTGTGACGGATTTCCCCGCGGGAAGCGTGAAGGCGTGGATCCCATCCGGACAGATCAGGCGTCCGGAAAGTCCTGCGCGGCATGTCACGTCCCGGTTCCCCGTGTTGTAGAGTGTGACGCGGAGGATGGTTTTTCCGTCCTGTCCGCGGATCAGCCGGGCGGCCGGCTGAACTTGGACCAGCTGTTCCATCCGGATTGCAAGATTTTTCAGAAGCGTTCCGAAGCTCGCCGCTCCGTTTTTCGGCCGGAGATAGTACGGCGCGGGGGAGAGAGGAAGAACGCCGGAAGAAATCGGATTGCCGAACAGATCCATCACGTCGAATGCGGAAAGATCCGCGGAAAGATCGCGACGGGAACCATAGCACCACAGAGCGGCGATCTCCCGGCCGTCCCGACGGAACACATAGCAGATGATGCCGTTCGGATAGCGGATCTTGTCGACGGGTTCGGCTCCTTCAAAGAAGCGGGCAAGAGGATTGTAGGCAACGCCGATCGCGGAGAAGGTGGCGTCGGTGCCGTTCAGGGAGTTGAACGCCTGGTAGCGTTCGTGGAGGGTCTTCTTCCAGACGGAGTCGATGTGGACCGGACAGCTCTGGGCGACCCCCTCTCCGAGGTCGATCAGAAAACGGGTCGCCGCATGATGCGCCTCGAACAGGGAGGAGGTGTAATGGTCGCTGTAATCCGCCTGCCGGAGATAGAAGAGTTCCGTGTTCCAGACTTTGGCGGAGGTGAAGGGGGCGAGCTTTTTCCGGAGCTCCCGGATCTGTTCATCGGCCGGATACGACGAGCTGAGCTGAGGGGTCGCGTAGGGGTGAAAGCTGATCGCGTCGCAGAAGGCGGCTCCGCCGGATTCAAGTCCCTGGACGGTGAATTTGTCGATGTTGTCCCCTTTGTCGCTGGTGGAGCAGAAGGCGATGATGCAGGAATCGGGAATTTCGCGTTTGATCTCCTCATGGGCGATCTTCAGGTATTCCATGTAGCGCCGGGTGTCCATGCAGAACTGCGGCTCGTTGAAAATCTCGAACAGGCGGATCCTTCCGGCCGAACGCCGGGCATATTCGCGGATGAAACGGCGGAACTCCTCCTTCGGCGGATAGAGCAGGGTGTGACGGCCGAACCGGACACTTTCGCAGCGGGGAAGCAGCCAGTCGCGGAACCGGTAGGTCTCAAAGCCGTAGCGCCGTTTGACAAAGTCGGAGTTCAGAGGAACGGCGAGCATTTCGATGCCGTGCTTCCGGTAAAGCGGAAGATCAAAGTCGAATTTGTCGGTGTTGTAGACTCCCTCTTTCGGTTCGAAAAGGTACCAGCTCCCGATGGAGTAGCCGCTGTCGTGCGAACGGAGCAGACGGACCCCGAGGCGGGCCATCATGCCGAGACGTTCATCCGGATTCATGTTCGTCGCCGGATAGCAGAGTTCATCCGTTTTCCCGATCAGACGGCTGGCGGTCCCTCCGTTGAACCCGACGCAGCTGTCCTTTGTGAAATCCAGTTTGCGCGGCGTATAGTTGCCCAGCACGGCAAGACTCCCGTGGTAGGAACGCACGTCGGTGGAGTCCGGCTTGAGCGAGAAGGCGCCGATCCGGTCCGCCCGGAACGTGAATGGATATTCGCCGCTCTCTCCGGGAGAAAGTTTCACGTCCGCATGAAAGACCGGTTTGGTCGTTTTGAAATAGTCGTCGAACAGAACGACGGGAATCCGGACGGAATACGGTTTCCCCGACGTGTTGCGGAGCCGGAGGGTCGCTGTGACCGTTTCTCCCGGATAGTACAGGGGGGCGCCGACCTCCACGCCGGCTTCGATTCCCCGGAACTGATCGCCTGTCCCGAGTACGGAGACGCGGATGTCGTCCAGCCAGAGCGTTCCGCCGTCTCCCGCCTGACGTTCAAAGCGGAGCATATAGCCGCCGCCCTGTTCCCGTCCGGTCCGGAACGTGAAGGTGTGCCGTTTCCAATCTTTGGTCAGCGGACAGAATTTCCCCGGAAGATTGTGGGGTTTGCCCGGCGCACGGAAGTCCGCCTGCGCCTGGATGCCGCCGCTCCCTTTCGCCTGAAAGGAGATCTGGACCTCCGCATTCGGCGGAAGGACAAAATCCCTGCACTGGAGACGGTATGATTCCCGGTGGGGGTTGTCGATCCGCAGCGAAACGCGTCCTTCGGTTTTTTCGTTCGCGTCGATGACCGGAAGATGTTTCTCCAGTTTCGGATTCTGTTTCGGACGGTAGAAGCGGTCAAAGGAATAACCGCATTTCCCCAGTTCGAACGAGCCGTTGAAAAAGAGGTTTTCCGCATGGAGAGTCCCCGATAGAAGGACGGTGGAAAACAGGAGTGTGTGTGCAATTCTTCTCATTCTGAACCTTTTGCTGTGTTGGAATTCTGTTTTTTTATTATTAGAAATAGAGTGTTCCGTCCGGAACATTGTTGTCGTGCAGGAAATGTTCGTCGCTGTTCCGGGTGAAGACTCCGGGGAAGGTGCGCCCTTCGACGTGGGAGTCGATAAAAAGAATATTGGCCCGTCCCCGCAGGGTCAGAGCGCGCTGGATGGTCCATTCATCGGTCTGATTGATATCCAGAACGCGGTTGTCGATTCCGCCGTGCACAAACGCAAACTGGGTGTTCTTCTGATATTTGTTGTTCCAGAGTCCGCCGTTTTCCCCGATGAAGGGTAGGCGGCTGCCGTTTGAAAACTGCGAATAGCGTCGGAGCATGTGCTTCCACGACTGCGGGTGTTCGGGCGAGTACCAGCCGTCCACCCAGATGTTGATGCCGTAATCGGAGCCGGTGTTCCTGCGGTTGTCCGACGGACAGTCATGAACGGTCGCCGCTGTCCGATCCGCCGAAAACGGGGCTCCGTACGGAATTAGAAGAGTGACCCAGAGATATTGATACAGGTAGGTTTCCGTATACAGTTTCGTATGGCATGGCACCATCCAGTCGTCGTTGTCCGCCGCGTATCCGATGCCCGCCACCCCCATCGTCTTCAGATTGTTCTTGCAGCTGATCTCGGACGCCTTCTCCCGGGCCGAGTTCAGCGCCGGAAGAAGAAGCCCGGCTAAAATGGCAATCACCGCAATCGTGACAAGAAGTTCAATCAAACTGAAATATTGTTTTCTTTTCATCGTAATTTTTCCCTTCGTTTCCCGTTTCGGTATAAAAATTATACTCTGAAAGGTGGAAAAAGACAAGAGGGAAAATATCCGATTCTATTGCGGAAATTTTAAAATCTATATCGTTTTCTTGCATTTTGCTTCTTTTCGGATTTCCGACGGGGATCTTCCGTACTTCTGCCGGAACTCCCGCGAGAAGGCAAACTGATTCCGATATCCGCATTTCAGGGAGATTTCCTGAACGGTCAGTTCCGTGGAACTCAGAAGAGAGTATGCCAGATGCATCCGCTGTTCGATCAGGTAGCGCTTCGGCGGCATGCCCAGTTCCTTCAGAAAAAGACGGTTCAGATAATTGGGCGTCACATGAAGCGCCTCCGCGACCGCCGACAGCTTCAGCGGCGTCGAAAGATGAAACTCGAAAAAGCGGAACGCGTCCGCCAGCAGCGGTTCCGGTGTCCGGGACGCCTCCCGGGCAATCTCCGCAACCAGTTCCATCGAAAGTCCTTCCATTCTCGGAGCGGCCGATTCCGATTTCTCCTTCAGAAAGCGGTGGAGCTCCCGCAGAATGGCAAGAATCCGCTCCGTATTGTTCAGCCGCAGGATCGGTTTCGTATAAAGACCCGTCATCGCAAGAAGCGGGAGATGCAGCTGGCCGCAGATGCCGAAGACGATCTTCCGGCAGTACTCCCGAACCTCCAGATTCTTTGTCTTTCCCGCGGGGATCAGGCAGATCTCATTGGGTCTCACCGTCAGACGGGTGTCGTCCAGAACCACGGTCATCCAGCCCTCCAGAACCAGTTCAAACGAACTCATCGTGATATTGGTCTGCGTAAATTTGTATCCCTGGGAGTTGATCGCCGGATAGACCACATATTCCGTCCACAGCGGGAACGCCTGTTTCCGTCCGTAATCCCATGAAGCCGCATCCATGTGGAACGGAATGCCTTTGCGGCTGATTCCGGCCGCGCCGTTAAACAGAAATCGATGTTCTTTGCTTTTCGATGCTTTCATGATTCTCTCCGCAGAGGGAGTATAACCGGAAAAATCGAAAAAGCAAATCCTTCCGGGGATTTTTCCGCCGGAACTCTGTTCCCTGCCGCTTATTCGTAGNNCCCTCAGATAATTCTTGCTGATATCGGCGGAAATCCTTGCGTAATGCGAGTTCTCCAGATGTCCGTCCAGGAAAGAGACGTTGATGTGCCGCAGTCCGCCGTGCCGATAGGCCAGATAGCCGACGTCCTCCGTGGATGTGCTGTTGTTCGCCAGAGAATGCCACTTGTCAAACCAGGAGCCGTATTCATCGTAAAGACCGCCGCTGACGATTTCCGTAAACATGAGTTTCTCGCTCGGCTGACGGACCTTTGTCAGTTTGATATAATAACGGAGCGTGTCGTCGTAATTGTCCACATCATGCTGATCCGTTCTTCCCTTGTTCAGCGCGTAGCTCTTGCCGCCTTCAAACGCGGAGTAGGATCCGAATTTCATGGTGGCTGCCGGCGCCATCGGACAGGCGTGCTTCGTGCTCCAGTATTCCGGATAACTGGAAGTGGGGAGGGTGATTTTGCAGTACAGTTCCGTAAATTCCGGCCGGGCGAACCAGCGGCGGNNCCGCCATAGACGGTTCCCGGAATCGTGGCGTCGCTGTTGTCGTTCGCGTAGCTCAGATTGCCCATGGTCAGCTGCTTGATATTGTTCTGGCACTGAACCGATCTTGCCTTGTCCCGCACCTTCGTAAGCGACGGCAGCAGAAGAGAAGCCAGAATCGCGATGATCGCAATCGTTATAAGAAGTTCAATCAGGGTGAAATTCCTTTTCATGATGCTCTCCTTTCCGTTTTTTTTCGGGGACTCTCTTTTCCCCTTGTCACCTGCCGCCGATCCGGACAATGACAAAGCCATAGCCGTCCAGAGACACCCTCTTTCCGCAAATGCGGACGTTCTGCTCCAGAAGCGGCCGATCCGGAGTGCCCGGAAGTTCCAGTTCCGCAGATTCTCTGTGCGGATTGACCGCGATCCAATATTCGTTCCGCCGGATCAGAACAAGGGATTCCTGATCCAGAATCTCCACGTCCGCATCGGTGAAAAACGCCGGAATCGTGTGGCGGAGTTCCGTCAGTTTGCGAAGAAACGCGAGACGCTCCCGACCTCGTTCCGTCAGGCTGTTCTGCCAGTCGATCGTGAAATTTCCCGGATAAAAACGGTTGGCGAAGATGCTGTGGCGGTTTGTGTCGGCGACCTCCTCTCCATTGTACAGCATCGGAACGCCGGGAAACGAGAAGACCGCTGCAAGAAAGGCCCGCTTCGCATCGGCGCCGTAGAGGGTTTCAAACCGTTTTTCTCCGGCGTCCGAGGCGACATCGTGGTTGTCCGCGAAATTCAGAAGGCGGACCCCCTTCGGGAAGTTGGTCCGCAGCCAGTCGCGGACTTCCGACATCGCGGCGGTCGTCTCCTTCCCCTCGAAAATTCCCATCAGCCGCACGCCGTACGGGGAATACCCGACGTCGAACGCTTCCAGCTGGTCGTCCGGGCAGTTCGATTCGCTGATCATCAGAATGTCCGGCCGGATGGATTCCAGAACCTTCCGGGCTTCCACAAAGAAGTCCAGCGGTATCTTGGTCGTGCCGACGTCGATCCGGCAGCCGTCGATTCCGAAATCCTCCACGAAATGCCGCATGTTGCCGATCAGGTAGCGGCGCAGGGACGGATTGTCGAAATTCAGCGCGGGAAAGCACCACGGACCATTCACCACCTCTCCGTTCGGGCCCAGTTTGACATAATCCGGATGCTCCCGGATCAGCGTGCACGTCGGTCCGCAATGAAAGTAGACAAAATCCATGATGATGCGCATTCCGTGCGCGTGAATCTGCCGGATGAACTCGCGGAACTCCTCTTCACTTCCATATTCCGCGTCGATGGTTTCATAGTTGGCAATCCGGTAGGGATTCTTCGGGTTGTGGAGTCCCGACTGAATCTGCCGCGGACTCCAGAACTTCGGATCCGGATCCCCGTCCGCCTCGTTGACGGGGCAGAGGTAGATAATATCCACATCCAGTTCCTTCAGGTGCGGCAACAGTCGGCCGGCAGAAGCAAACGTCCCCTCCGGCGTGAACGGCCGGAGGAAGAGCTGATAAAGGACTGCATGATTCAGAAAATCCGGAGCTTTCCTTGCCTGTTTTTCCATTTCAGAAGGACTCCTTGCTCTTATCGTGCGCAGAGTTCAAAGAAGAAGGGGACTCCCTCTTTGATCTTGACGGTGTCGATGGTTCCGGAGAGGGTGCCCGCACTCTTCTTCAGCGGAATCTCCTCGATGCGGGAGCCGTCGAACCGAAGAGCGTAAAGACGGAGCTTTTCCGCATTTTTGTTCTTGAGCGTGAACGAGATGCGTCCGGTTTTGAGCAGCGGCGGCCAAAGGCCGAGCTTCAGGCGGATCGCATGATTCTTCGACGCAAACTCCATATCGGTGTTCAGGGCGTTGGTGGCATACACCAGAACTAGACGCTCCGAATCGCGGATGGAGGTCTTCCCGTCCACGGACATGACGGTGACCGTCCCGCGCTCGCTGATGGAGTCCAGGGAGAAATCATCCGTCTTTGCCGTTGTCCCGGCGAGCGCGCAGAAGCCCTGGAGGCGCGGCGTGTTCACCGACAGAAACTTGCGGTCCGTATCCATGAAGATTTCCCCCGTGGAACTTTCGAAGATCCCCTTGGAGATATTGGTCCGGTTCGTCTTTGCGAGCAGTCCTTTCTTCTTCAGCTCGGCGACGACTCCGTCCGCCTTGTACGACGCCGGATCGGCGTCCTCCGTGTTCTGGAACATCCCTCCCTGATGGAGCACCACACGGGAGCCTCCGACCGCGGGAATGGAGATCTCATTCTTCCGCACCGGTTTGTTCTGATCCACATCGGCGGCGATCCGGGTGACAAACGCAAGTTTCTGCTGTTCGGAGTTGATGCCGTCCTGATCCACATTTTTGGCGGAGATCATGGAGTCGTCCACNNGGAGGCGGACAAGCGGATCCGCCATCCGGACGTCGCCGCGGGCAAAGGCGCATGCCGTGATGAATTCCGTCGCCTTGGCAACCGGATCCTTGCTCAGTGCAAACGACCGCATCGGCTTCTCGTTCCCGACGCGGGAAACCGGTCCCGAGAACGCGGTCAGACCCGAGAAATCCTGCAGCGCGGCATACGCCCCCACCAGAAGGCCCTGCTCGTAGCGGTAGCCGTTCCAGAACGGCATCGCGTGTTCGGTGTTGAGGATCGGCTTCCCGTAAAGATGGAGCGAGGCAAAGCCGCGCATGTGCCGTCCGCTGCGCTCAATGGCGCTGGAGGGATCGTTCTGGCCGCTCCCGGCAAGAAGAAACTCTCCGCTCGGGTGCGAGTGGTAGCCGTTGATGGTGACCGCGTCGTATTTGGAGCGCAGAAGGATGTAGCGGAAATCCAGTCCCATGTTCGCGCTGCTGATCAGGCATTTGACGCCGTTTTTCCGGAGGGTCCGGATGTAGTAGTCGCGGGTTTCGCGCTCCGCCTGAATCGAGAAGCGGACAAAATCCCGGCTCCGCGGCGTGGAGTAGCTGACCATGTCCGAACCGGTGAAGACCGGGAGATCCTCGAAGGAACGGATGTTCTCCGGCAGATCGCCCCAGGTTTTCCGGAGCTTGGCAAAGTCGCCGTTGTAGGCCTTCTTCAGATACTGGATCCAGGCCGGACGGGCGTATTCCAGATGCGGGCCGCCCTGACCTTTGAACAACACGGATTCCT
>DDJH01000181.1 GCA_002338895.1 Lentisphaeria bacterium UBA1829
AACGAAAAAACCGACCAGAAGACTGGTCGGCGGAGAATTTTGAAAATGGTGGGCGTAATAGGACTCGAACCTATGACCTCCACGATGTCAACGTGGCGCTCTAACCAGCTGAGCTATACGCCCAAATCAATCGGAATAAAAAAGTAATATATGCTCTCTTACTCTTTTTTCAAGCAGAGAAAAAGAAAAATCTTACACATCTCGTCTTCCCTCCTTGCAAATGGACCGTAAACTATTTAAATTTCCGCTTTTTTTTGCTTCCATACTGTAAAAATAAGAAATCGGATGTATCTTAATAAAATAATGATAGTTTCCCCGAAAGGTCTTCAAAATGAGCGATCCGATCAAACATGAATGCGGTATTGCAATGATCCGCCTTCTGAAGCCCCTGCGCTTCTACCAGGAAAAATATGGAACAGCCCTCTACGGTCTCAACAAACTCTGTCTGCTGATGGAAAAACAGCACAACCGCGGACAGGACGGCGCCGGAATGGCCAATATCAAGTTCGATATTCCTCCTGGCAATAAATATATCTCCATCCAGAAGTCCAACTCGACAACCCCGATCAAAGATATTTTCCATACCGTTTCCGCCGAGATCGCTCGAACCGCGGAACAGCCCGGCGCCAACCCCGCTGATCCCGAATGGCTCAAGGCTAACGCTCGCTTCACCGGAGAACTCTTCCTCGGACATCTCCGATACGGAACGTATGGAGGAAACGGTATCGAGGCATGCCATCCGTTCCTGCGTGAAAGCAACTGGATGACAAGAACTCTGATCGTCGCGGGAAATTTCAATCTGACCAACACGGAAGAACTCTTCCAGAGACTCGTCAATATCGGACAGCACCCCAAAGACCGGTCGGACACCGTCACGATTCTGGAGAAAATCGGTCATTTCCTCGACCGCACCACGCTGCGGATGGAAGAGGAGTGCGATCGGAAAGGCATGAACCGACGCGAAGCGGAGGCATTCATCGCCGAACATCTGAATGTGATGGAGATTCTCCGCAACGCATGCCGTCACTGGGACGGAGGATTCGTGATTGCAGGACTGATCGGTCACGGAGACGCATTCGTGCTGCGCGATCCGGCTGGAATCCGGCCGGCATTCTATTACACCGATGATGAAGTGGCGGTCGTCACCTCCGAACGTCCGGTCATTCAGACAACCTTCGACATTCAGGACGAATCCCGGATTCATGAACTGCCTCCGGGCAATGCCATCGTCATCAAGCGCGGCGGACAGATCTCCGTGGAGCCGTATACGACGCCGCTGGCCGAACCCAAACGCTGCTCCTTCGAACGCATCTACTTCTCCCGGGGAACGGATGCGGATATCTATCAGGAACGTAAACGGCTCGGGAAACATCTCGCCCCGGATATTCTGCAGGCGATTGACGAGGATATCGAAAACACGGTATTCTCCTTTATTCCGAACACGGCGGAACTCTGCTTCTTCGGTCTGATGGAGGCGCTGCGGGAACACTGCGTGACCGTCATCACACGGAAACTGATGGAGCTGAAGGACCGCGATTTCAATTCGGTGAATCTGAAAGCGCTCCTTGCATACTGCCCGCGCTTTGAAAAGGTGGCGGTCAAGGATGCCAAACTGCGGACGTTCATCACGGCGGACGCGAGCCGCGACGATCTGGTCGCCCATGTTTACGACATCACGTACGGAACAATCCGCCGGGGAACGGATACGCTGGTCATCATCGACGACTCCATCGTCCGGGGAACAACGATGCGGGAAAGCATTCTGAAGATTCTGGACCGCCTGGGACCGAAACGCATTCTTCTGGTATCCTCCGCACCGCAGATCCGGTATCCCGACTGCTATGGAATCGACATGGCGAAACTCGGAGACTTTGTCGCATTCCGCGCTGCGATCGAACTTCTGCAGGAGACAAACCGGAAGCATATTATTGAAGAGGTGTACCGGAAGGCGAAAGAGACCCTCTGCTGCGGCGGGGAACACGTTCCGAACTGCGTGCAGGAGATCTATGCGCCGTTCCGGACGGAGGAACTTTCCGCAAAAATCGCGGAACTGCTCTCCCCGGTGGGAATCCGCGCCAAGGTGTCCGTCATCTTCCAGAGCGTAGAAGGACTCCACGAAGCCTGTCCGAACCATACGGGCGACTGGTACTTCACCGGCAATTATCCGACACCCGGAGGGGCGAAAGTCTGCAACCGGGCATTCGTCAACTTCATCGAGGGACACAACGAACGCGCCTACTGAGCGCACCGCGAAAAAAGGAGATCGTTTCCCATGCTGCAACTTCTGGCCGCGACAAGCAATCCGCACAAGATCGAAGAATTCAAAACCATGCTGGCGGATCTGAATTCCCGCGTCAATATTGTCACCCCGGACACCATCCCGAACTTCCCGGTCCTGATCGAAGACGGCAAATCGTTTGAAGAGAATGCGGAACGGAAAGCGGAACAGGCCTCCGCCTATGCCGACATGGCGGCGTTTGCCGACGACTCCGGTCTGGAAGTGGAAGCGCTCGACGGCGCCCCCGGAATCTACTCGGCACGCTATGCGGGCGAAGGAGCCTCCGACCAGCAGCGGATCGCAAAACTGCTCGACGCCATGAAAGGACAGACCAACCGGAAAGCCCGCTTTGTCTGCGTCATCGCGATCGCCTACCGCGGAGATGATGTCGCCCTGTTCCGCGGCGAAGTTCACGGCACCATCGCGGAAGCGCCGCGGGGGACAAACGGCTTCGGCTATGACCCGGTCTTCATTCCCGAAGGATACGACAAAACCTTCGGAGAACTTCCCGCCGATGTGAAAGATGCAATCAGCCATCGGGCCAACGCGATCGCCAAGGCCGTCAAATTCATCCGGGCGGAACTGGACAGCATGGACGACTTTGAATTTGTATGAGAAACCGTCTTCTGCTTCTGTGTGCGCTGCTTGTTTCCGTCCGGGGAGTTTCCGGAGCGGAAGAGCGTCTTTCCTTCGACCGGCCGAGCCGGGTCGGCGATTTTCTTCAGGCGGAGATCAATCTGACGGCGCAGCGGGAATACCGGTTTGTGTTTCCGGGACCGGATCGTCCGGTGGAGAAACAGGAATCGCTGGTCACGACGCTGTTTGCGGATCTGAAGATTCTGGAAGTGGATCCGGAGGGCAATGCACTCTGTCTGGAAATCCGGATCAGCAGCGCGGGAGGCTTCCTCAACGGGCGGCGCTTCGACTCCTCTCTGCTGAGAGGGAAAACCATTCTGGCCGATCTGAAAACATCCCCCGCCCGTTTTACCGACGCTTCAACGGGGAAGCCTGTTCCGCCGGAAGCGAAGGCTCTTCTTGCGGCGGTATTCCGTCCACCGGACGGCGACACGCTGAAGGCGACACTGGGAAGTTCCGTTCCGCTTCGTCCGGGCTACAAGTGGAAGATCTCGGCGAAACCGGTTCTGACGGCGCTTCGGGCACGCGGCCTTGCGCTGAGTCCGGATTCGATCTCGGCGGAAGCACAGATCATGGAACGGGAGAAATACCGGGGATATGATACATGCCGGGTGGAAATCAAACTGGCATCGAGCGGAGTTTCGACGCTGGATTTCCGTCTCCGGGCGACCGTGTGGATTCCGGAGGATCCGAATGTCAACATGATCCGTCTTCTCCGGAACGGGGTGGAGGTGATCGACACGGTCTTTCCGACCGAGAATCCGCTGGCCTCCGGCTCATCGGTCCGGGTGATCACGAAGGAGAACCTGGAAGTGATCCTTGTTCCCGGGAAAGAGAAGAAGGCGCTTCCGAAAAAGCGTTCGTGGTCCGATTTTATTCTCCGATAAGAGCGAAAACACGTTGAAAAAGAGTAAAACGGTGCTATATTACATTTTTATATGCAAAAATAAGAGAAAAAATTTATAATATTTCAGGATGAAGCCCCCTAAAACGTTTGTAAAATGGGAAAGATCCTGTATATTATAAGTCTTTTACTGCCGCCGGTGACGACAGGATGCAGCGGACACATGGCGGAAACCGGGGATGCCGGTGTAGGCGTTCCTGAAAAACTGGACCAAAGCAGGAGATGAAGGAAGTCCACTATGGTAAAGATCAGACTGAAAAAGACAGGCGCAAAGAACTGGATCAGTTTCCGGATCGCGGTTTGCGACATCCGTTCCGCGCGTGACGGCTACATGGTTGAAGAACTCGGCTACTATGATCCGAAGCACAGCGACGAGAAGATTGATGTGGAACGCGCCGAGCACTGGATTGCAAACGGAGCCCAGATGACCGAAACGGTGAAGGCGATTCTGGACCGGGCGAAAGCCGGCAAGTCCAAGACCAGAGGCGTTCCGGACGCGAAGCCGAGAAAGAAGAACTTCAAGAAGGGCGGCGAGGAAGCAGCCTCCTGAAGAACAGGAAGAATGGAGTATTGACGTGTTTTTCGATGCGTTGAAGAAAATATTCGGCGGGAAAACCGCGGAAGAGAGTCCCGCAGGGGGCGTCTCTTCGAAGAAATCCGCCGTACCGGGACATGTCGCGACGCTGAAGGATCTCGAAGGGTTTGTGGAATATGTGGTGAAAGCCCTTGTGGACGTGCCGGAGGAAGTCCGTGTTACGACCGAAGATGGAGAGAATGATACGCGCGTGATCCGGATCTACTGCCGGAAGGAGGATACCGGGAAGATCATCGGCAAGAAGGGCAAAACGATTATCGCGCTCCGCTCTCTTGTCGGAGGAGCGGCCGGACGCCTTCAGGAACGAGTCACAGTTGAGGTGGTCGACTGAGTCTGCGGTTTGACATAGTCACTCTTTTTCCGTCGATTTTTTTCGGACCTCTGGGCGAAAGCATCGTCGGCCGGGCGCGGGAAAAGGGGATCGTGCAGATCAACACCGTCGATCTGCGCGATTTCACGCATGACAACCACAGGACGGTGGATGATAAGCCTTACGGGGGCGGAGCCGGAATGCTGATGAAACCGGAACCCCTGTTTGAGGCGGTGGAATCTTTGAAAACTGAAAAGACAAAAGTGTTGCTCACATCACCATCCGGAGAGCCGTTCACTCAGAAGATGGCACACGAACTGGCGAAAGAGGAACATTTGATTGTCATTTGCGGACACTATGAAGGAGTTGACGAACGGGTTCGTCAGGTTCTGGTTGACCGGGATATTTCGATTGGAGATTATGTCCTGACCAGCGGAAATCTTCCGGCCATGGTGATTGTCGACGCGGTGACCCGGCTGCTCCCGGGCGCACTGGGTTCTCCGGAATCCGAAGTCGACGAATCGTTTGAAGACGGACTGCTCGAGTATCCGCAATACACGAGACCGGCGGAATACAGGGGATGGACCGTTCCCGAAATCCTGCTCTCCGGAGACCACGCGAAAATCGCGGAGTGGAGACGCAGCGAAGCAAGAAAACGGACCGCCGCCATACGGCCGGATCTCTTGAATTTGAAACAATTAAACTCCCCGGAGGATGGAAAAAAATGAACAAGATTATCAGTGCGATCGAAAAGAAGCAGTTGAAAGAGAAGGTCACGGACTTCAAGATCGGCGACACCGTCAAGGTCTACACGAAGATCGTGGAAGGAACAACCGAGCGTATCCAGATGTTTTCCGGCATCGTGATCGCCAGAAACGGATCCGATATCCGTGAAACCTTTACCGTCCGCCGCGTCTCCTTCGGGTATGGCGTCGAGCGCGTGTTCCCGCTGCATTCCCCCCGCGTCGATCACATTGAGGTCGAGCGCAAAGGCCGTGTCCGCAGAGCAAAACTCTACTACCTGAGAGACAAAGTCGGCAAGAACGCAAAAGTCAAAGAACAGCTCCGTTTCACCGAAAAGGCGAAACAGGCGGCTGCTCCCGCTCCGGCGGCCCCGGCTGCGGAAGCTCCGGCTCCCGCAGCGGAAGCTCCGGCGGCGGAATAAAAACTGCATCATTCTGACCGGAGGGAAAACTCCAATGTCCGGATATCTTTCCCTCCAGGATGAACTCCTCGTTTTTGAATCACAATTCTGGAACGGGGAGTTTTCTTTTTTAGCGGGGATTGATGAAGCCGGCCGCGGCTGTCTGGCCGGACCGGTTGTCGCCGCCGCGGTGGTTTTTACCGATCACGACAGGATCCCGGCGGGACTGAACGATTCCAAACAACTCTCCGAAAGCCGCCGGGAAGAACTCCGGGAGATTCTACTTTCCGAACCGGGAGTCCGATGGGGAATCGGGGTGGTCGAAGCGGATGAGATCGACCGCAGCGACATTCTCCGCGCAACCTGGAAAGCCATGGCGCTCGCGGCAGCTCAGGTGATTCCGCCGGCACAATTCATTCTTGTGGACGGGAATCCGGTCCATGGGCTCCCCCTCCCCTCCCGGAATCTGATCAAGGGGGATGCGCGCTCGGCCTCCATTGCGGCGGCCAGCATTCTGGCCAAAGTGACAAGGGACAGGCTGATGGTGCAGTACGAAGAAATTCTGCCGGGATACGGGTTTGCTCAGAATAAAGGGTATGGTTCCAGGGAGCATATTGAGGCGCTGAAGAGGCTTGGCCCGACACCCATACACAGACGTTCTTTTATCGGAAATTTTCTCCCGGATATCTGACGGGAGAAGCGGAAAAAGGTGTATGTATGCAGAGCAGAGAAGAAAAAAACAGGCGGCGGAAGGGAGCCGATTATGAGAAAGCGGTGGGATACTATCTGGAACAGTGCGGATATGAGATCCTGCAGTATAATT
>DDJH01000207.1:0-656 GCA_002338895.1 Lentisphaeria bacterium UBA1829
CCGCCGCCAGTCGGGCCAACTCGTTTACTTCAATTCTCTGTGCTTTTCGCACCCTCGAAAGAGCGGGTTGGAACTCCAAAGCTCCCATGCCGCGCTTTCCCATATAGCAGAGCTTTTCAATGGCATTAAACGAGTTTTCCGGTCGTCCATGTGACAATAAATAGGCATTGATCACCTGATTGCCGAAATAGTCCGGCAGGGAGTCGGCCAGCAATCCCGGTAATCCCTGATAGGTTTCCTCAGAAAGATAGGGAAAGTTGTAAATGTTCTGTCCTTGAAGCGGCATCATCAGGGGGGCCAGTTCCAATCCAAGTTTTTTGAACTTCGGATCATATTCGAAGAATGCGTTTTTCCGCTCATGATCCCAAGCTGCTGTACCCACTTTTTTATTNNTTTATTCCAAAGAAAGACATTGCACAAAGAATAATTCGTCATGATTTCCTCGATGCTTTCTGACGTAATTTACCTTGAAGTTTGGCCAGTTGGATGGGGCTGATTGCAGGGGCGGGCAGGAAAGCATCCAGACTGTCCAACGCTTCCAGTGCATTCAGAACCCGGATAAAATTTGCCAGTGTCGCCCCTTTTCCATCTTCCAGTCTGGCAACGGAGTTGATACCGATACCGGCCCTGTCGGCGATTTCCTTTTGGGATCTGTC
>DDJH01000207.1:714-4544 GCA_002338895.1 Lentisphaeria bacterium UBA1829
TTCTGAATGTGAATATAATATACCATTTATAGATTATTAAGTGCGGCAAAACAATTCATGAGCAATATCCAGCTCTACCTGCCGCCTTTTTGCGATTCCATTCATGGAAGGGGTATTGCGTTTTATTTCCAACTCCTGATTTTCTGATGAGAAAAACGACGTAGTTTTTCTCATCGTAAGGTGCTGTTTTCTTGAAGTTTAACTGTGCTTCTCATAGACTATATCCAGGATAAAGCCGCCAATGTCTGCCAGAAAAACAAAGACCTCTTCGGGCCAGCCGGGAATCGAATACTGCTTCAGTTCATTATCGCCGGAGGTGCGGAAGAACAGCTGCAGGTCGCCGACAAGGCCAAGGATCTGGCTAAGGTGTTCAAGGATTTCCGGATGATCTTCGTAGCCGTCCCGGAACTGCATTTCTGCACGATGCGGGCGACTTACTGGAAGGAATATGTGGAGCAGCTGGCGCATATCGCGCTGGCGACCGATCAGGCCACCAAGACCAATTATGCCACGCAGATCAAATTGATGGATGACGCCTGGCTGGCCAAACTCATCAGTCCTGGGCAGAAACTGCTGATGTGCAAGCCCAATACGGGCGGCGGCGATCCCTTTTTCGAAGAACGGGCTTGGAACAATCTGGAAGGATATCTGAAACAGTATCTGAAAGAGTGTTTCGAATGTTTCGTCGATGACCTTTCGGACTACAATCTTTCCGCGATGCAGAAAGGCGGCAAAGGACTGGCGCAATGGGCCAAGGCGGGCATGGATTTCAATTCGGCTCAGGGCGTTACACAGAATATCGTCAAGGCATTCGCCAGGCACGGGATCACCGGCGCACCCGACTGGTTCGGCTCCAACCCGACCCATCCGCTCACGAAACTGCGGGATGTGTGCAAGGACAAACTCAACAATGCGCTCAGTGGTCCGCGGGGAACTTGTTCGATCCGGAAGATCTTTCCTCCCGCCTACAACTCCCCCGGGCTGACGGGCGAATTCATCCATACCGTTCTCATGGAAATTCCCGAGAATGCGCAGAAAGAGCTGAAAACCGACTTCGACGAATCCGAACAGATCGAAAACCTGCTGATTCCGAAACACTCCCTTCTGGAATCCGTGGAGTCCATGTGCGCCGAAGGCATCCGCGTCGACGCGAAAGTCCTTGCCTATGCGCTCGCAGAATCCGGACGCTGATTCCGTTCTGCCGCCCGGTTCCGGACGGGCGCCCGAAGGGGGAAAACGCCCGTCGTTCTCCGTCCGTTTTTTAGGTCCCTTGTACGGAATTCTCCGGTTCACCAGCACCAGAAGAAATCGTTGGTGTACTTCGATTCATTGAACTCATAGGGGAAAAGCAGATCGGTGTTTTTCCCCTCGGTCTCAAACCGGACCGGATTCTTGTGGATGCCGCCTGCTCCGGAGCTGTTGTAGATGCGGATTGCAATCCGGTTCTTCCCTGTTTTCAGGACCTTTCCGGCATCGAGTTTCCAGAGACGCGCACCGCGCCCGCCGTCCGATCNNCCCGCCGAGATAGGCGTTGTAGATTCCGACGGCTTCCGGCATCTTTTTCCCGTTGAGGAAGAGCGTGGTCTGATGTTCGGTCCGTTTGAAGGTGGCGATATCGCGGATTCCGTTCACATGCAGATAGATGGTCCCCGCAGGAATCCTCTCAAGTTCCAGTTCTGTGAAATACCAGCCGTAGCCGTCGTAAGCCGAATACGGATCCGATTCCAGATACGGGTTCTTTTCCGTGACACCCTGGTCTTCCCAGATCAGACCGGTTCTGATCGGACGGGGCGTTCTGCCGCCGAATTTTCCTTCGGCGAATCCGGTTTGTTCTCCTTTGCCGTCCGGATCGGTGAGGAACGTCCAGCCGGTGTCGGTCAGATCCAGCTTCGGACGCACAAAGGAGATCTCCGACTGATTTTCCACATTCAGATTGTGGAACAGAACCGACCAGACCCGGTATGCCTTTCTCCGTTCATCTCCGTATCGGATGGAGTCCGGGTCCATGGAGCAGAGAATGGCTTTTCTGCCGTTCCGGATCACTTCCGCCATGCTGCCGTGCGGACTGCGGGAATCGCCTTTCCGGAGTTCGAAATCGAACGATTCCGTCTGCGGATTTTCAAACAGATAGAAATCCGATGCGGAGAGTCCGCGGAACGCAGTTCCTGCGCTGCCGGGGAAATCGCTCCCGGGAAGAATCCCTTTCATAAAATGAAACTGATGAATTCCACCGTTCCAGAAGTGCGGAAAAGTCTCTTTCGTCAGGTATTGCTTGCGGACGGAAACACCTTCCGGAAGAAATTCTGAACCCGGCAGACGCACAATCACTTTGCTCTGTTTCAGCAGGGAGCGGTCGATGGTTCCGCGTCCCGCCACGCAGACCGGGGAATCTTTCACGATCCGGATTCCGAGACGTGAAAGAAATTGTTTCCCCGCTTCGTCGCCGGTATAACGGACGCCCGGAATCTGCGGTTCCGGTTTTTGAAGAACGGTTTCCAGAAGATTGTCCGCCAGCAGAGTCGCCGCGGGCTCTTCCCCGTAGCGGGAGGAGACATCGGCCTGACAGAAGAAAATGATTCCTTTTCCGGAGCGGGCCTCCAGCACCACTGCATAATTCCGGTCGTATCCGCCCGTGACGATCGGACGGATGGAGCCGTAGGAGGGATTTTCCAGCGCGAATCCTGCGACAAGATTGCGGTTCGTCAGATGCGGCGTTTCCAGAGCAACCGACTGATTGTGCCGGAATGCTTCGGACGGACGTTTTTCATCGACGACACTTTCCGCTCTTCCGCGCCAGAAACTCAGATCCTCGCTGGAGAGTCCCTTCACGGCTCCGTGTTTTGCGTCTGCGAGGAAGGCGTGTTCGAGCCGCTGTTCGTTCACCCGGTGGGAATAGAGCGAGGTATCGTCCTGTTCGAAAATCAGGATCCGTCCGCCGTTCCGGAGAAATGCGGAAAGCGACTTCGCATCCGTATTCCGTACAAGCGCACCGCGTTCCACGATCAGGACGTCGATTCCTTTCGGAACTCCTTTGGCAAGATCAACTTGCACTCCTTTGAGCCCGGCTTTTTCCGCGACCGATCCGGCTTTCCCCTTCGCGATTCCGATGGAGAGTTTTTCCGCCGCATTCCGCAGAGCGGACCGGTCGTGCTTCGGGAAGAGGGTCAGCGCGAACGATTCCTTTCGTTCCTCCGCTTCCAGAAGGAGTTCTGCGTTCGTTTTGACTTTCACTTCGGGAAGACGGAATTCGAACGGGAGAAAGTCGATGGCGCCCTGCGCGACGGTTTTCCGGAACGGGAAGGATGCGGCCGCTTTCCCGCCGATCCGGAGCGCGACGGTTCCGCTGACTGTTACGGAATGTTCCGTATCATTGACGACCGCAACCTGTTTCCGGAGCGTTTCGCCGCCGTGGAAATTGTGATCGCGAGGAAAGAGATCGTTCTTTCCGCCGGTCAGCGTGAGATAGAGCGGCTGCATTTCGTTGCGGTAGAGGGGGGCAAAGATGCTCTTCTGCACGGGGCCGTTGCCCTGTCCGAATTCCTCCGGCCACGGATAGGTGGCAAGAGCGCGGAGCTTGAAATACCAGCTGTTCGTGCGCATCCACTCGTGATTTTCCGTTCCCCTGACCGGTTCAGTGAAGTAGCGCCAGGAGAGTTTGCGGTTGTCTTTGACACCTTCTGCGCGGTCGGTGTTGAAGGGATGGGCGTAGAGCTCATCGGTCCACGCACAGAAGCCGTCCACGCCGTTGAGACGGAAATTGCGGAGTCCGGCGAGGAAGAAAAGACGATTCCATTCGAGCCAGTTGTCGAATGCCGCATCGCCGAGATACC
>DDJH01000086.1 GCA_002338895.1 Lentisphaeria bacterium UBA1829
CTTGCATACCATACACAGGGAATCAATGGATTTCAACATCATTCTTTCCAATTTTCTGATGGGAAAGTCATTCAGCGTCTGAAACGGAAAGAATTTCGTTGTCCCAAATGTTCCCATTGTTCTGTCAATACGTATCCCTGTCGGACAAGACGTATTCAGGGCTTGCCTTATGGAAGGATGCCAGTTTATTTTGAGTTAGAACTTCACCGTATTTATTGTCCCGTGTGTCAGAATCTAACTATGGAGGAACTGCCATTTTTGTCTCATCCCAAAGCAAGGATTACCAAGGCGTTGGAACGAACGATTCTAGGGCCGGCCGTCGCTTTCTCCGGGCACGGGGGCCGGGAGGAACCGGGTTAACAGGAAGTTGACGGGAAAATTCCATGGATCAAAATTGTTACGCGCCGCGCGNNGCAGCAGCCATCCCAAACAATTTCTGCAGCTGCTGGGCAAATCGACCATGATCGAGGAGACTGTGCGCCGGCTCTTCCCGGTCTGTCCTCCGGAACGGATTCTGGTATTAACCAATGCGGAATATGTCGATATCGTCCGGACCCTGCTGCCGGATCTCCCGGTGGGGAACATCGTCGGAGAACCGGTCGGTCGCGACACCGGGCCCTGTGCCGCTCTGGCCGCGGCGCTGGTCGGTTCGCGCGGCGGCGACGGCGCGGTCATGATGATGCTCCCGGCCGACCATGTGATCAAGCACACCAGAGAACTTTCGGCAGTGCTGGAGGATGCTGCGGAACTGGCCAGGAAACACGCCGAATGGCTGTTCACGATCGGCATTCCGCCCACCTCTCCGGCAACCGGATATGGTTACATCCAGTGCGGAGAAGCGCTGGAAGAGGCTTCGAACGGGACCCGTTTCTTCCAGAGCCTCGGTTTCCGGGAGAAACCGGACCGGGAGACCGCCGAACGTTTCCTCGCCTCCGGAGACTACCGCTGGAACAGCGGAATCTTTCTCTGGCAGGTCGGGGCGCTGCGGGCGGAATTCCGCCGCCAGGCGCCCGGACTGGAACGGTTCTGCACCCAGATCGGCGAAACGATTGCAGCCGGAACTTTTGAGCAGGAACTTCCGGAACTCTTCCGGAATCAACCTAAAATTTCGATTGATTACGCGGTCATGGAACACGCCCGGTTCATCGCAGTGGCGGAGAGCCGGTTCGACTGGGACGACGTAGGGAGCTGGACGTCGCTGCGGAACCATTTCGCAACCGATGCCGACGGCAATGTCGCCGATGGACTCTTCGCCGCGGTGGATTCCCGCAACCTGGTGGTTTCAGGCAGCCCCGACCACCTGATCGCCGCAATCGGCGTCGACAACCTGGTCATTGTGCAGACCCGCGATGTGACGCTGGTCTGCGCGGCAAACCAGGCGCAGCGGATCAAGGAATTGCTCAAAGCAGTCGGTCTCCGCCCCGAACTGCGCCATTTTCTGTAAAATCCGGAACGGAATATGGAACTTCTCCTGATCAACATCGGCAACACCTTCGCACAACCCGGCGTCTGGAACGGCAACGCCATCGAATTGCTGCCGCGAATTCCGACTGCGGAACTGAAGCCGGAACTGCTGCCGGCGGGAATGCCGATCGCCGCCGCCACAGTGGTTCCCGCAATTCGCAAGCGCTTTGCGGACACCGACATCTGGTACCTCTCGGCATACAACCAACGTGCCGGAGTCGATTTCACCCAGGTGGACGCCTCGACCCTCGGCGCCGACCGGGTGGCCAACGCCCTTGCCCTGGCGGAACTGTTTCCGCTTCCCGGCATCTCGGCGGACTGCGGAACCGCGCTGACGCTGGAGATCGTCGATGCGGACGGCGTTTTTCGCGGTGGAGCGATCGCTCCCGGACGCGCCATGATGCGCCGCAGTCTCGCGGCCGGTACGGCGCAACTTCCCGAAATTCCATTTTCCACCCAACTGCCGGAACACCCCGGCAGCAACACGGTTGAAACGATCCGTTTCGGAGTGGATCGCGGCGCAGTCGGTCTGATGCGGGAGCTGCTCTCCGCCTCGCTTCCCGCCTGCGGAAAAGCGCGAAGGCCGACGATCGTCGCCACCGGGGGGGATGCCCCGTTCTTCGCCGAAGCCCTCGGGATTCGGACGGCGCCGGAAGACTTCACTTTGCGCGGGATTCTCCGTGCCTTTCTCTCCCGGATTTCATAATTTGCTCCGGAACTGGGAAAGCCGAACGATCCGGGACGAAGCCCGCGTCTCCCACCGTGGAAGTATTTGCTCGGGAACATTTGCAAATCACTAAAGCAGAATTATATTAATAGGAATTGCCTGTCCCGGGCGTCCGAAAGCGGATGCGGAAGGCACAACACGAACAAAAAGGATTGGCTTTGGAAGACGGCGGTTTATTGATTCTCCAGTTGTTGTTTCTGCTTTTTCTGATCGCTCTGAATGCATTTTTCGCCTCGTCGGAAGTTGCATTGATCTCGCTCAAGCCGGCCACGGTACGGCGGCTCGGCAGCGAAGGCGGCAGCCGCGGCCGGCGGCTCGCGGCACTGGTTGAGAATTCCGGACGTTTTCTGGCGACAGTCCAGGTAGGTGTCACGTTTGCCGGCTTCGTGGCCAGCGCGTTCGCAGCGGAGAGCTTTTCCGATCCGGTAACCCTCTGGCTGGAACAGCATGGCTTCACCCTGCTCAGCCACGCCACACTCGATGCGCTGGTGGTGCTGGCAATTACCGTCCTGCTCTCCTACGTCTCCCTGGTATTCGGAGAACTGCTCCCGAAACAGCTCGGTCTGCGGTACGCGGAGGGGATTGCCCTTCATGTCGCCGGTCCGATCGACTTTCTGGCGAAAATCACCGCCCCGTTCGTCTGGGTGTTGAACGCTTCCGTCAATTTCTTCCTGAAACTCTTCGGAATCCAGCCCTCCAGCGAACAGGAGGTGAGCGAGGAGGAGATCCGCATGATGGTCGACATCGGAGAGGAAAACGGGGCCATTGAAAGCGACGAAAAGCGGATGATTGAGAATGTGTTTGAATTCAACAACACCACTGCGGGCGAAGTGATGACCCACCGTACCGAGGTGGTTTCCCTCAATCTTGACGCAACTCCGGATGAGGTGGAGAAGACCCTCATGGAGTGCGGATTTTCCCGGGTCCCGGTCTATCAGGGCGATATCGACAAGATCGTCGGGCAGCTCCACTTCCGCGATTATTTCACCGCCAAGCTCAACGGCAACGCCGCGCCCGATATCAAAGGGTTGCTGAAACCGGTCTATTTCGCGCCGGAAACCATGCGCGCCAACCGGTTGTTCCGGGATCTTCAAAGCAAGAAGCTGGGCATGGCGATCATTCTGGACGAATTCAGCGGAACCTCCGGCATCGTGACTTTGGAGGATCTGCTCGAAGAGATCGTCGGCAGCCTCTACGACGAATACGACGACTACAGCGAAGAGGCGGAGGAGATCGGGGAAAAACTGTGGAGAATTGACGGTTCGATGCGAATCGACGAAGTTTCGCGACTGATCGACCGTCCGCTTCCCAACGAAGAGGAGGAGTATGACACCATCGGCGGCCTGATCTTCGGCCGCCTGAATGCAATTCCGACGCCGGGGGCGACCATTACGCTCCCCGAGGCCGGAATTGAACTCAAGGTGGAGGCGGTCGACGGTCGGCGGGTGGACAAGGTCCAGCTCAAACTGCTGCCGGAGCCGGAAGAGACGGACAGCTGCGAATAGTGGCCCGGTTCCATCTCGCCGGCCTTCGACGGACTTCCCCTCCCGGCGGAAGCGCCTCCGTCCGCGGGGAACAACCCTGAAGCGGGAATGCCCTCTTCCGGAGAAAACGCAACATACTCACTTTCGAAAAGCCGTTTCTTTCCGCTCCCGGCTGGAAACCAGGTGCGCTTCAAGAAATTCGTATGCGAAATGTCGGATCGCAGGCGGAACATCATGTCCCATGCCGTGATACAGGATTGCCGCCCGTTCCGGAACCCCGGCCAGCTCCCAGAGCCGCCGCGCCCGGTCAAAGCATTCCATCCCCGCAAACGGCAGGGGATTATACGGATCGTTGAATGGTTCCACCACGCAGAGAGCCCGCGGAGCGGCAAGAGCCAGAAGCTCCTGATATTCCCAGGGCGGTTTCCCGCACGAAACCATTGCGGCATTGAGCCGGGGACTGAGCTCGGGCTGCGCCCCGCCCGGATAATTTCGATAAACGTTGGTCAAATTGGGGCTGATCCCGCAGGACACCACCGCCGCGGTCAAGCGCTCCTCAAACGCAGCCAGATATACGGATACCCGTCCGCCAAGGGAATTCCCGATGGCGCCAAAAGTTCCAAAACAGTAGTCGGGAAGGGTCGTCAACCAGTCGATCGCCATGCGGTGAAGACGCACCTGAACTCCATCCAACGACCAGTTGGGAAAATCCCGGTAAAACTCTTTCTGCAGTTCAGCACTCTTCCGCCCCCTGACCTCCCACTCCCCGAAGCCGAAAAGGTCAAGAGAACAGGTTGCAAAACCGCGCTGTGCCAGTTCGATTCCATAACAGCGGTTCGGACAGGTTTCCGGATCCAGGTATGCGCCCAGCGAGCCCCATGGAGAGGGGAATCAAGGGGAAATTTTTCCTGCGGCCGCCGTCTCTCTCAGTTCGAAGTGCTCGCAGGCCGGATCGAAATAGTTGATCTCAACGGGATTTTCGAGATCGAAGATGCACTGTTCCCTGACGCCGTCCTCATCCCGGAAGAAGCAGTCTATGCAGTGTTCGCACATGATGTTCACCCGTTCACCCACCACCGCCAGGCGCGAACACCGCAGAATGCGAGAAAGGCAACTCCGGCAATGCAGAACATAGCGATTCCGAGTGGAAGCCAGAGATACATCAGCCCGAGCCCGGCGGCGAAGCTTCCAAACAGGCACACCAGCACGATCAGTTCGGCAAGCTTGATTTTCTTTGCGGTCTGCTC
>DDJH01000176.1:0-4646 GCA_002338895.1 Lentisphaeria bacterium UBA1829
GGCGATCACCGCCGCGGCGGAACACGACTGCGACACCTTCTATGCCGATGAACTCCCGATCCGCGAAGAGTTGAAGTTTCCCCCCTACGGTCATCTTCTGACCCTGCATTTCGACGGGGAAGATCCCTCGGCCATCGAACAGTTTNNACCGGTTCTGGATCCGGAAACGGAAGTCACGGAACCGATGCCCTGTCCGATCGAACGGATCAAGGGAAGATACCGTTATCAGGCGGTTTTCCGTGCGGGGAAACTCGGCCGTCTCAAACAGGCGCTCCGGGAGGAGTGCTGCAGGAGGCATCCGAAAGGGATTTCGATCTATCTGGACATCGATCCGGTCTCGATGCTGTAATTGGAGGATCGGCAGAGGTTCAGTCCTGGACTTTTCCGCGTCCGGCCTTGATTTCGGAACGGCGGGNNCTTCCGCGGCACCCTCTTTGCGGAAGCGATCAGCGCGGCAAGACGGCATCGTGCCGCCTCCCGGTTCTCCGGAAGACTGCGGGATTCCCGCGCCAGGAACGAAACAAACTCCGCCCCGCAGAGAACCCGGAGCCGTTCCTTGACCGCATCGGAGAGAGTCGGACTTTCGAGAAAGCGGAAGGTCAGCCGGACCGCGGTGGCAGTCTTGTTGACATTCTGTCCGCCGGGTCCGGAAGCGGAGCGCACGAACTCCTCTTCCAGCTCCTCTTCGGGCGGCAGATTCTTCAGGAGAGGCTCTTTTCCGGACATGGGGAAGGATCCTTTTTCCACTCTTTGCGATAGAGCCGGAGCGCGGTTTCCTGCACATCGCGCCAGAGATACCGGTCCAGCGGACCGCCGCGGCGGTAGACGGCCATGAACCGGAGAGCGTCCGCGCGGGAGAGTCCGAGGTCCATCGACGAGAAAAAGATTCCCGCCAGATCCTTCACCCGCAGTCGCAAAGAGATCCTCTTCCGGATCTCCGCGCGGTGCAGATCGAGCACGAACAGACGGATCTCGTCCTTCTGCTCCAGAGCGGTCCGGTCCAGCAGAAAATGGCAGATGTAGCAGTCTCTGTGATTCAGTCCGGAGTAGTGCATCCCCGCGCAGACCTCGGCCAGACGGGTAATCAGACGTCGTTTCAGAGCGGGATCCGGCGGCTGGATTTTCCAGTCCCGGCAGAAATCCTCGAGCGGCGTCATCCGTTCGAGCTCGGCCGTGATCAGGAACGACTCCCGGGCGGCGGGGTTCCATCCGCGTTCGCCGAACGCGCACACCCTCATCGTGTCGATTCCGAGCTTCTCCAGATGCCGGATCGCGCGATACTCGTTTGCCGCGCCGAGAACCGGACGCTTGAACTGGAAAAGATTCTTGAAAATCTCCTTCCATCCGACGCCTCCGTGCAGTTTGACAAAATACGGTTTTCCGTTCCAGAGGAAGCGGATCGTCTTCCGGTTTTTGACACAGCGGAAGACCTCGCCGTCCAGCGCGAACGCCTTCGCAAACGGATCCTTCTCCAGCAGAGGCGCAAGTTCAGAAGAAAGTTCAACGTGCAGCATGGAAAGTTCCTTTCTGTTCCATCGCGTCCACGACGGCGTCGGCATAGGCGAAGGAATCGTGATGCTTCATGAAATCGAGTGCGTAGCCGGAAAGTTCCCGGAGCTGTTCCGGATTCCAGAGAAACGAGAGCAGCGAGACATTCAGCTCCATCTGATCGAACGCTTTTCCGGCGACGGTCCCGCCAGCATGGGATTTCACCACGCAGGGCGCATATCCGCACAGATCGGTGCACAGCACGGGCACACCGGCATCCAGCGCCTCCAGCAGCATCGGGCCGGTGACTTCAACCCGGGCCGGATGCAGCAGGAAATCCGCCGCGAACAGATAATCGCGCACCTTGTACTGGACTCCCTCGAAGAAGACCTGATTTTCCAGATGCTGCTCCGCAACAAGCTGACGAAGTTTCGGCAGTTCGCGTCCCACCAGACAGAGGCGCACGCGCGCCCGGATCTCCTCCGGCAGCGACGCCACGGCGAGAATCGACCGGTCCACCCCCTTCCGCATCATGTTGGTTGCGATCTGTACCAGCACCAGCTCCGACTCTCCGGCGGAGAAGCGGCGGCGCATGGCAGCTCTGCGTTCCGCATAATCCCCACCTCTCCGACAATCCTGATTGGCGGCGGGCGGCAGCTGAAGGAATCGGTTTTCCGGCGTATGGAAGGTTCGGATGAACTGGCTTTTCTGTTCGTCGCTGAAATGAAAAATCTTTGTTTTGGCCCCGGGCGAAAAGACCTCCTGCTCCAGAGCGGCGCGGGCGGCATATTCGCGGTTGAACAGGCGGTAGACTCCGCTTCGGTCCTGTCTTTCCGTAAAGACGAAGCAGTTTCCGCCGGAGAAATAGAAATCGAGTCCGGGACCCCGGTTGAAACCGAGTGTGACATCCTGTTTTTCCGTCCGGAAGCGCTCCTGAAGAATGCGGAAGAACTCCCGCACTCTCTTATGATAGAGATGCGGAAGATTGGGAATGGTGATAACCCGGAGATAGGCGGGGTGCTCCCCTTTTGTCTCCGTCGTGAACACGGTCACGTCATGTCCGCGCCGATGCGCCGCTTCCGCGATTCGGAGCAGACAGTTCCGCATCCCGTTTTCCGGAACCATCCGGAAAATCACCATTCCGATCCGCACAATTCCTACTCCAGAGGTATCAGATTGTAGTTCCGGAGCAGGACGAGCGGCCGATACGACATCTTCGCATGCCGCAGCCCCTCGATTCCGAGATCCTGTTCCCGATTGATATATTTTCCGAACGGCAGAAGCGCCCGCGCAGTCTCCTGATTGACAATCTGGCCCGATCCCTTGAATTCCGGATCATTCTTCTCGAAGTGGACCGTGAACTGCTCCGAGTTCACCCTGCTGCAGATGGAGAATGCGACCAGCCGATCCCCCACGAAAATGCAGCCCCCGCGAATCGAGAGCTCCGCAAAGTTCCGGAATGTGATTTCCAGCGCCTCATGCTCCTCTTCGATCCCCTCCTCATGATCGACATGGGCGGCCTGCTCCTTTTCCTTTCGCCAGGAGTCCGCCAGATCCCGGCATGCCGGGATCTGCTCCTCCGTAAGCGGAACGACCCGGTAATCCGGATAAAGACGCTTGAACTGGGAGATCAGATTCTTCTTTTTTCCCAGCTTGGATCCATGCAGTTCGACCAGGTCCTCCATCCGGTAGATGTACTCTCCGATATCCTCGCTGACCTGCTCCGCGCGGAAAAAGTTTTTGTAATCGGGGAACATCTCCAGATATTCCGCCTTCACCTGATGGATGATTCCGTTCTTTCCATGAGCGCGCATTTCGGTGGAGACCCCGGCCAGCTCCGCCGGCGAAGGGCAGTCCGCGCCCGCTCCGCCGGGGAACAGCAGTTCATCCTCTTCCTCCAGATAGACATACGGCCGTTTTCCGCAGATCTGGAAACGGGTGTTGTAAATGTGGCTCCAGACAAAAATATTCAGAAAATTGGATTCGCATGTTGTCGGCTCGGAAGCCAGCAGCAGCTGTTCCAGACGGGGACGATCCGTGATCCGGACCATCTGAAACCGTTCAAAAGCAAACGAGTCCATCGTAGTTCTCCCGAATTGTCAGCAGAAGCGGATCGGCGTATGCTTCTCCATCGTCTCTCCGCGTCTGAGATAAAGTTTTTCCACGCCCGGGACCGAGATGCAGACGATCCAGTCGATCCCGAGTCCTTTCAGATGCGTTACAATGCAATCGAGGATCTGCGCCGCGATTCCGTGTCCGCGGAATTCGGTCAGCACCACCATATCCAGCAGATACGCATCGCTGACTCCGTCGGAGAGCGCGCGCATCATTCCGATCATCCGCCCCCGGTGGAATGCGCCGACCACGCAGAAGGAGTTCTTCAGGACCTCCGGAATGAAATCGGTGGAATCCTCCTCCCCGATCCATCCGGCGTCCCGATAGAGCGCGGCGGCATCGGCGGCATAGTCGAAACCGTGCGTCTTTTCGAGCAGACGCACGGTGATTTCGCCATCCGGGAACGTGTTCACATGGCCTCCACGACAGCTTTGGCGAAACCGGAGCAGCTCAGTTCGGTCGCCCCCTCCATCAGACGGGCGAAGTCGTAGGTGACCTTCTTTGCGGAGATGGCCCCTTCGATTCCGCGGATGACCAGATCCGCCGCCTCGGTCCACCCGATGTGACGGAGCAGCATCTCGCCGGAAAGAGCCAGCGACGAAGGATTCACCTTGTCCATGCCCGCATACTTCGGGGCGGTCCCGTGCGTTGCCTCGAAGATCGCCATTCCGGTCATGTAGTTGATATTGGCGCCCGGAGCGATTCCGATTCCGCCCACGCATGCGGCGAGAGCGTCAGAGACATAGTCGCCGTTCAGATTCATCGTTGCGATCACATCGTATTCTGCGGGACGGGTCAGGATCTGCTGGAGGAACGCGTCGCAGATGCAGTCCTTGATGACGATCTTTCCTTCCGGGACCGTTCCGCCGCAGTCGGCCCACGCCACGACCTGATCGGGGAATTCGCGTTTGGCCAGTTCATATCCCCACTCCTTGAATGCGCCCTCGGTGAACTTCATGATATTGCCTTTGTGGACGAGGGTCACGCTTTTGCGTCCGTTGTCGATGGCGTACTGGATTGCGGCGCGGATCAGCCGTTCGGAT
>DDJH01000176.1:4654-28231 GCA_002338895.1 Lentisphaeria bacterium UBA1829
GACCGGCTTGATGCCGATTCCGCTTGTTTCCGGGAAACGGATCTTGGAAACGCCCATCTCCTTCTGGAGGAAATCGATGACTTTGCGGACTTCCGGAGTCCCGGCGGCCCATTCGATACCGGCGTAGATGTCCTCGGTATTTTCGCGGAAGACGACCATATCGGTTTTTTCCGGCTCCTTCACCGGCGAGGGCACGCCCGCGAAGTGGCGCACCGGACGCAGGCAGACATAGAGATCGAGCTTCTGACGCAGCTGGACGTTCAGCGACCGGATCCCCTTTCCGACGGGGGTTGTCAGCGGACCTTTGATGGCGATTTTACACTCTTCGATTGCCTGGAGAGTCTCTTCCGGGAGCCAGACACCGTCGCCATAGAGCCGGACGGCCTTTTCTCCGGCGTAGACCTCGGTCCACGCGATGGAGCGTTTTCCTCCGTAAGCCTTTTCCACGGCGGAGTTCCAGATGTACATGGATGCCTTTGTGATATCCGGTCCGATGCCGTCCCCTTCGATATAGGTGATGAGCGGGTGATCGGGGACATTGAGTTTTCCTCCTTCGGAGACGGTGATTTTATCGCCTGCGGGGAATTTGATTTTGTCATACGTCATGGATAGGAACTCCTTCGGTTTCCGTGGTGTTGAACTTCTGTGCGGGTAATATACACACCGATTCGGCAACTTAAAAGCGGGAAGGCGTGTTTTTTCTCAAATTCTTTCATTTTCTGCGGATTGCGGAACGGGAATCGGGAGCTTTTTTTCTAAAAAAATTCCGCAAAAAAATTTCCGGGACGATTGACAATCCGGAAATCCTATGTTATTGTCAAAATCGGAACGTGAATTCCGCGTATGAATTCCCACTGTATTTGACGAATCATGAATTCGAAAAAGAATGGAGAAGCGTATGATGAAATTTGAACCGACCAAGATCCGCAATTTCGTCGTAGCCGGGCACAGCGGCTGCGGAAAGACCACCCTCTGCGACCGGA
The DNA here is from genome assembly GCA_002338895.1 of Lentisphaeria bacterium UBA1829. Classification (GTDB taxonomy): domain Bacteria; phylum Verrucomicrobiota; class Lentisphaeria; order Victivallales; family UBA1829; genus UBA1829. The sequence goes on from DDJH01000176.1 coordinate 5,638, forward strand.
TGCTCTACAAGGCGAAAGCCGTGGACCGCCTGGGATCCGTGGATTCCAAGACCAGCGTTTCAGACTTCACGCCGGACGAGCAGGAAAAACGCTCGAGCATCTACACGGCCTACATGAGCTGCGAATGGAACGGTTACCGCTTCTTCTTTTCGGACACGCCGGGATACGGACCGTTTATCGGGGAGGTCATCCCGGCCTACCGCGCCAGCGGAGCCGCACTGGTGGTGCTCGACGGAGCCAACGGACTGGAAATCGGCGCAAGCCGTGCGTTCAAACTGGGAAAGAGCTTCGACATTCCGAAACTGGCGTTCATCAACCGTCTGGACCGGGAGGATGCGGATTTCTTCCAGGTGGTGGAACAGCTTCAGGAGGCGTACGGGAAGAATGTCTGCGTTCCGATGACGCTTCCGGTCGGCAGGGGACCCGGACTGGAACGGGTGGTCAGCGTGCTGGGCGATCCGGCGCAGATTCCCGACGATCTCAAGGAGTACGCCGCCCAATGCAAGGAGGTTCTGTTCGATACGGTTGCCGAAGCGGACGAAGCGCTGATGGAGCGCTATCTCGGCGGAGAACAGCTGACGGAAGCGGAGATCATGACCGGTCTTCACGACGCGCTGAAGGCCGGCACGCTGATTCCGATCTTTGCCGGAAGCGTGGCCCGGGACATCGGGGTGTCGGAGGTGATGAACGGCATCATCAACATCAGCCAGAATCCTCTGGAGCGGACGCGCGTGGCGTCGGACGGAACGATTGTGAAACCGGCTGCGGACGGACCGGCGGCGGCTTTTGTGTTCAAGACGGTGCTGGATCCGCATGTCGGCCAGTTTGCGTTTTTCCGTGTCCTGACGGGCAGCATCCGGTCCAACAGCGATATTCTGAATCTGAACAACGGGACGAAGGAGCATCTGGGGCAGCTGATTTTCCTGAACGGCAAGACGCAGATTCCGATCGACGAAGCCTGTCCGGGCTGCATCTGCGGCGTTGCGAAACTCAAGGCGACAAAGACAGGCGACACGCTCGGAGAATCGACCTCCTGCCATATCATGCCTCCGATGACCTTCCCCAGTCCGGTTTTCTCGTACGCGATCAGCGCCGTCAAGAGCGGAGATGAGGACAAGATCATGACCGGACTTCAGAAGCTCTGCGAATGCGATCCGACCCTTCATGTGGCGGTCAATCAGGAGACGCATGAGACGATCTTCAGCGGCATGGGGGAACAGCATCTTCAAATTGCGCTGCGGCGTCTGCGCGACATTTCGAAAGTCGAAGTCAATGTCAACGCGCCGAAGATTCCGTACCGGGAAGCCATCAACGGACGCGGCGAAGGTCACTACCGTCACAAGAAGCAGTCGGGCGGGCACGGACAGTTTGCGGAGGTCTATCTGCGGATCGAGCCTCTGGCGGAAGAGCGTTTTGCCTTTGAGAATGCGGTGGTCGGCGGAGCGATTCCGAAAAACTTCATTCCCGCGGTGGAGAAAGGGGTTCTGGAGGCGATGGCGTGCGGACCGCTTGCCGGATGCGTGGTGGAAAATGTGAAGGTGACGGTCTATGACGGGAAGTTCCATGATGTGGACTCCTCGGAAATGGCGTTCAAGATTGCGGCGCGCAAAGCGTTCCGGGAGGCGATGGAGAAGGCGAATCCGGTTCTGAAGGAGCCGGTGATGGCGGTGAAGATCTACACTCCGGCGGAGTTCATGGGGGACATCACGGGGCATTTGAATCAGAAACGCGGCCGGATCATCGGAATGGGAGCGGAAGACGGNNCCGATGCGGAGATCCCGCTTGCGGAACTTTCCAAATACGCCACGGAGCTCCGGTCGATGACACAGGGACGCGGCACGTTCGAGATGGAATTTGCGCGGTATGAGATCATGCCGCCGAACGTCGCGGCGGAGATCATCAACAAATTCAAGGCGGCTCAGACCGAGGACGAGGACTGAGCGCGGGAGGAAACGGTCCGGTTCTCTCCGGAGGGCCGGACGGTTGACAGCTTTCCGTGCGGACAAATCCATATTTATCAGGAGGAGTCCGCACGATGAAAACCGTACTTTACTACAATGTCACCACCGGTGAAGTGTTTGACGCCGACGGCAGTCCCCGTTCGCTGAACAATCCGTTTACGGCGGCCTACGGGGAGAAACGTCTTTTTGAATGGCACCTGGTGACGGAGGTTTCCGGGAGCGATCCGGAAGGATGGATGCCGCTGAGCGAGTTTGAAGTGGATCCGGGCANNTGCCTCTCTTGCTGCCGACGACACCTATGTCAACGCCGATCCGGGGAGAGTGGAATCCATTGAAACGGGCAGTGAGGAGAGCCTTCTTCGGATCCGTCTGGACTCGGAGGACGCGGTGATCCCGGGCCGGAGCCGGATCCGGGTCCAGAGGACCGACGGAGAATTCCTGGAAGTGGAGTATACGGCGGTAACGGAGGATGGAGGAGTTCCGGAGTTTCACATTCCGGAGGATCTTTCGGCGGAGGGGGTTCTTTCCGGAGGGAAAGCGGAGGTGGTGAAGCAGCCGATGGCGAAGAGTTCGTCGATGCTTTCCGGGAGTGATCCGTCGCGGGGGGTGTTTCAGTTTTCGCTGACGTTCCAGTCGGAGAAGCTGAAGAATCTGTTTGAGTACTCGGATCTGGAGGCGAGCGCCACACGGGGGCTGGAACTGCGTCTGGCCGGTGTTGACGGTACGGGGGAACGGGTGGAACTGGTTCGAGCCGTTGCGCCGCTGACGATTCTCGGGGTTCTGGATCAGAGCACGCTTCCGGCGGCCGTCTCCGAGCCGGAATTCAACGAGCTTCAGAACTGGACGCTTGCGCTTCTCCGGGAGGGGCTGGAGGTTGCGTTTTCCCGGGATGGAAACAGTTGGACGACGGATTCGACGGGGGCTCTGTATTTCCGTCTCCGTCCGTCGAACATTCCGGATGCGCAGTGGTGCACGGCGATTCCGATTCCGCAGCCGAAGCTGGATCCCGATCATGTGGAGTATTCGTTTTCGGTGTCGGAGGGATCGGGCGTGGAGACGGTGGAAATACCGTATTCGGAACTGAAGGTCTCCAAGCCGTTTGATTCGTCGCTGTTCGAGCTTCAGTCCGACGGGTCGGAGCTGAACATCACGCACAATGCCAATGTGCAGATGTTCTACACCTCTTCGCAGGTCCGGATCTGCTGGAACGGAACGTTTCCCGCCGGGACCTACATTCTCCGCGGATAGGAAAAAATTTCTCCGATCTGCATGCGGGACGGGAAAAAGGAGTTGCTTTTTTCCCGTCCCGTGCTACTTTTCAGCAGAAACGGAGGAGAGACCATGACCACACATCGATTCTATTTTGCCGGCGCGCTGTTCTGTCACAAGGAACTGATCGGGAACCATCTTCTGGCGGAAGCCATCCGGGAACGGTCCGGCGGAAAATATCAGGCAAATCTGCCGCAGAAGGAGGAGAACCAGCTCCGCCCGACTCCGCTGGAAATCCGGGACAACGACTTCCGTCTTCTCCTGGACTCCTCCCTTGCGCTGTTCAACTTTGACGGCACGGAACTGGATTCCGGAACCGTTGTCGAATTCATGGCGGCGCGGTTTCTTCAGATTCCCTGCGTCCTTTTCCGGACCGACTTCCGTTCCGCCGGAGATCAGAATGCGGATGGAGAAGCGTGGAATCTCATGTGTTCCGGCTATCCGCGCACGCGGGTGCGCTCCTTCGGCGCGATGGAGCCCTATCAGCGGATCTTCCGCAATGCGGCGAGCACGGAGGAGGCGCTGCGAACCTACTATGCGGAGCTGGCGGACGGACTGATCGAGGATTTTGACACTCTCCTTGCCCTTCCCTCCCCTTTTGCCTCGGAGGAGGAGGCACTGAAAGTCTACCGTTATTTTCTGACGGTCTGCGGCGGAACACTTCCGGAAACGGTCAGCGAAACCACTCTTCGCGAAATCATCGCCCGCCGCGGATGATCCGGGTCAGGATCTGCCGGATCGGGCGGACCTTGCCATAGAGATTGCGCACGTCGAACTCATCGAACGAACATCCGCCGTATTCGATCTGATAGAAGCATTCGAACAGCGCCGCGGTGTTGCGCGCAAGGAGCGGATCGACCGACGCCAGCGACCCGGCATATTCCAGAAGCTCCTGATTGTGCCGGCGCGGCAGATTTGCCCGGTTCAGCAGCAGACGGGTTCCCCAGTAGAGGGCGCGCACCCGTTGTTCCGGCGTCAGGGTCCGGTCGCTTGCACGGACAAAACACTGTTTTGCCTTCTTCAGAAGAATACGCTGACGGAGGGCAACGATCAGGATCCGGACAAGGAGCAGCAGAGAGAGCGCCGGAAGAAGCAGGACCAGGATCAATCCGCCCTTCTCTCCGGCAAACTCCAGGGAGCGGTTCAGGAACTCCCGCAGATTCTGATTGCTCTCCTTTAAAAACTCATTGAGACGACCGGCAAGACCTTTTTTCGGAAGGGGTTTTTTCGCTTTTTCCTTTTTCGAATCCTCCTCTTTCAGCAGGGTCTTGGAAAGGATCTCTTCGACTTTTGTCAGTTCGACGGTCTTTTCCTTCATCCGCTCCCGGTAGAGTTCCTTCGCATAGGTCTGCGTCTTTTCCGTGAGCTCCGGCGGAGTCATCTTCCATTCATCTCCGAACGGATCACGCAATGTGCCGATGCCGGCGGGAGTGGTCCGGGAAACGAGACTCTGCGGCGGGGNNCAGAGTCAGCCATCCGCGGTCCTCGACAAAGATCTGGGTCCAGGCGTGAGCATGATACTCATACACTTCGAACTGATTGGTCAGCGTGTTGTAGTTTCCGGGGGAGAAGCCGGTTGCCACGCGGGAGGGAAGTCCTGCCAGACGCGCCATCACGGCAAGCGCCGTCGCATAGTATTCGCAGTGGCCGGTTTTCAGTTCAAAGATAAAATAATCCGCGCACTCCCTCCCCTCCGGGATCGGATCGGAGTAGAGTTTGTAGGGGATGTTTTCCCGCAGATAGTCCCGCAGAGCCAGCGCCTTCTCCAAATCGCTGTTTTTTCCCTCCGTCAGACGGTTCACCAGAGCGCGCAGACGTTCGGAAATTTTTTTCAGAGGCAGCGCCATATAGCGGTATTCCGACACACCTTCCAGCCAGAATGAGACCTTCCGCGTATCCTCCTCCATTCCCGGCGGCAGTTCGGCTCCCGGCAGGAAGATTCGCGTTGAGACCTTGTAGTTGTACGGCAGCGCGGGATAGTTCCGTCCGGCCAGCTCCCCGCAGACCAGATCCACCGGAAGAATCCGGACCGTTGCGTTCGACGAATTGAAACTGACCGGCAGATACGGTGCAAACAGACGGGGAGAGATCCATTTCCGGATCGTGTACCGCAGTTCGATGTCCATGCTCGCCGGTTCCCGCTCCGATGCGCGCAGACGGTGTCCACGCGGCTGCTTCAGCTGCGGAGAAATTCTCCACACGCTTCCGTCGTACTCATTGTAAATCCGGGCGACATGGTACAATTTGACCGGGGATTTGACCGTAAAAAGCAGATCCTCCCCCTGAGCGGCCCCTCCGCCGTCCCCTTCCGCCTTTGTCGCGGCGGCCGGAGCATTTTTGACCTTGACCGGCGAACCGGAGGTGCTGAGCGTATTGGGTTTTCCGGTTCGGATCTGCAGCGGAGCCTGTGGATTCATCTTCAGCTCTTTCTTCTCATTGTGGAGCCACTTCTGCATCGGGATCGGGAGCATGGAATCCTTGTCCGTGAAGAAGGAGACCTCGAACGCGCCCTCCGTCCGGGTCGGCAGTTTGGGGAGCAGCATGAAGATTCCGACGAAGAAGACCAGCGTCAGGACCGCATGAATTCCGAAGTAGTACCACGTCCCGGCCGGACGCAGCGGCGGGTGACGGATCTCCGGATCGCCCGCCAGATTCAGCGGCCGGTTGTAATAGAAAATCGCCAGAATGCAGACCACCGCCCCCGCAAACAGATACAGAAACAGAAGACGCGGCAGCAGAGCTCCGTAAATCAGCAGGAACATGCTCATCAGGAAGAGATATCCGTAATCGCGGGAGCGGCGCCCCATCAGGAAGGTTGTACCGGCAATTCCGAGCAGTTCCACGCAGACCTTGTCCATCAGAGTTCCTGTTTTGAGCCGGTAAAAGCTCCACAGCAGCGCAAACATCACCAGAAGCAGCTGAATGACAAACCGCGCCGAGAACCCGAGCCGCGCATACGGCACATACGCCGGCAGCGACAGCGGAAGAATCAGCGCCAGAATCAGAATCGTAATCACCGGATGACAGTGCTGCCACAGCACGGCGACCATCGCAATGGCATACAGAATCGTAAACACCAGATGCAGCCGGCTCCGTTCGGGCATCTTTTTCATATGGGAGCAGTCGACAATTTTTGCCGCCCGGATCTCCTTCCATCTCCGATACCAGTTCAGCATTGCGTCAGCACCTCCCGGATCTCGCTTCGGCAGGAGACCACGTAAGGCAGAATCTGGCGCGACCGGTCCACAGAAATCCGGGCGGGATTCAGCACCATCGGCGTCTCGGGATCCACATGCGGGAAGTTCTGCATCGGCGCATAAATCCAGTGGATATACACATGCTGTTCCAGCAGCAGCTCCAATGCGTCCAGCAGAGACGGAGTGGACGAAAGGGAAAGCGCATACAGCACCGTTCCCGGTTCCAGCTGTTCCAGAATGCCCGACATCAGCTCAGCGTAGTCGGAATCCGACGGCCGCACCTCCGTCAGCAGCGAGAGGATCTTTCCCTTGATTCCGGTCGCATCGCCGTGCAGTTCCACGACCCGGTCCTCCATCCGGATATAGAAGCTCAGATAGCAGAAGATGGATCCGAGATACTCCACGATGGTTGCCGCCACCGATGCCAGAAATTCAAAATTGTTCTCGTACTCCGAAATTCCGACGGCGGAACGGTTGGTGTCCAGCACGATCGCGACCCGGTCGACGGTCTGCGCCTCCATCTCCTTGACCATCAGCTGACGTTTGGACGCCGTTGACTTCCAGTGGATAAAGCGCATCTCGTCGCCATGGCGGTAGGGACGCACGCCGAAGAAATCCTTTCCGATTCCGGCGATGGAGAGCGGACGCCCCTCCTGTCCGGGCATGACTTTCCGGTTTCGATGAAGCGGAAGCGATTCAATTTCCACCGTCTGCGGCGCCACGAGAATGTCGCCCGGCAGATGGAACACTCTGCGCCGGCGGAAAATTCCTGCGGGGTCCCCGCCATAGAGCACGATTCTGTTCAGCGAATAGTGTCCGCGATGGACCACCCGGACCGGACGGGGCAGGAACAGCGATTCGTGGGGTTTGAGCGAACGCACCGCCACATTGAGTTTTCCCTCGGGGAACAGCCCCCCTTTCTCGCACACGGTCATGGACTGGCGGGAAAACGGAGAATTGTTGATGACCCGAAGCGGCAGATTCGTGTTGGTATTGCAGGAGGTGTCCATCATCGGCTCGCGTTCGAGACGGATCCGGTACAGAGAGAACTGCGCCATCAGGAAACTGGCCAGCGTCACCGCGGAGAAAAACGACGCGACCAGCGCAGTCGCCAGCCCCACATTCACATACGCAACGCCGAGACTGATCACGGCCGCCAGCACAAACAGAGCGCCATGTACCGTAGGAAGAGCAATCATCATCACCCGGGCGTTTCCTCATTCTCCAGCGGAATGGCTTCCACAATGGAGTTCAGCACGTTCGCAACCGATTTCCATTCCGCCTGATAGCGCAGCTTCAGACGCAGACGGTGACAGAACACCGCCGGCAGAATATCCCGGATATCCTTCGGCGTCACGAATCCTCTTCCGCGATACGCGGCCAGACTCTGCGCACAGTGCATCAGAGCCAGCGACGCCCGCGGAGAACATCCGTTGGTCAGCGCCGGATGGGATCGTGTTTCGTTCACGATCCGGATGATGTAGTCCTTCACCTGTTCCGACACCCGGACTGTCCGCACAAGCGCCTGGCAGTGAACCACATCGGTTCCCTTGATTACATAGGAGATGGAGCTGAGCGGATGGGAAGATGTCTGCGACGTGAGAATATCCCGTTCGTCCTCCGGTTTCGGATACCCGATCCGGATCTGCATCATGAAGCGGTCGAGCTGGGGTTCGGGCAGCGGATAGGTCCCGTGATAATCTTCCGAGTTCTGGGTGGCGATCACGAAAAAGGGTTTTGGCAGCACATGTCCCTTTCCGTCGATGGTCACCACGGATTCCGACATGCACTCCAGCAGACTGGACTGGGTTCGCGGAGTGGTCCGGTTGATCTCGTCGGCCAGAATCACATTGCCGAAAATCGGGCCGGGGAGGAATTTGAAGGTCTGATTCTTCTCATCGTAGACGTTCATTCCGGTGATGTCGGACGGCAGCATATCCGGTGTGAACTGGATGCGGCGGTACTGCGCCTGCACCGATTTGGCAAGTGCCTGTGCCAGAATACTTTTTCCGACGCCCGGCACATCCTCGATCAGCAGATGTCCGTCGGCGAACAGGCAGACGATCACATCGCGGATCACCTCCGGTTTCCCTTTGAAAACGGTTGCGATGTTTTTTTCCAGATTGGTCACGGTCTGACGGAGGAATTCGAAGGTATATCCGGAGTTTTCGTTTTTCACCTCCTCCAGCACGACGGACTGGGATCCGAATCCGGAATTGTCCGGATCGTTGAAAACCATCATCACGCTGCCGACCTGGATCACATCCAGATGCTTGATCTGTTTTTTCCGGATCGGGGAGGAGTTGACGAATGTTCCGTTTGCGCTGTTGAGATCTTCCACCGCCATATTGCCCGGTGTTCCGGTGATTCGAAGGTGGTGGCGGGAGACGTTGCGGTCATCCAGAACGATATCGCAATCGGAATCTCTTCCGACAATCATGCCGTCGCGGTCGAGCACGATCTCCCTTCCGGCGCCGTATCCTTCCTGGATGGTGAGAGTCGGCAGGTTCAAATATCGGGACGTATTGCTCATGCTGTATCGGTTCCTTTCTGAAGTCTGTCCTATGAACGACGGAAAACGGTCTGCTGCAATTCAGTCTCAGAAGAGACTGCGTCGAACTATACCAATCCTTTTCCATTTTTTCAAGCTCGGGAGGGGAAGAAAGTTAAGAAATTTAAAACATTCCCGTTTTTTTCTTCGCTTTTCTCCCGACTCGCATCTTCCCGCCGGACCATTTGCATTTCCGGAATTTGATGTTATTGTATCCCAACCACATAACATTCGAGGAAAGGATCATGAAAACAACACTTCAAGTTCTGGGAGCAGTGCTTTTCTCTGCGGCAATTCTTCTGCCGTCGACGCTCCCGGCGGCCAACGCGAAGAAGCCGGCACCCGCTCCGGTCANNAAGAAAGCAGCACCGAAAAAACCGTCGCGAAACGAGATCACAAACCGGGTCCGCAAGGAAAATCCGCCGCCGAAACTGCCGATCAAGACCGGCGGACAGGTCTCCTTCCTTCTGGTGTCCGGGGCGACGGTCCGCGGAAAACTGGAAAAGGTCACCCCGAGCGGACTGAAAATCAACGACGGCATTGTCACATTCCTCCAGAAACGGGATACCATCACCCTCAAGGACCGGGCAAGATTCTATAAGGAAGATTATGAACTCTTTGTGAAAAAAGAGGTTGACCGCATCATGAATCCGATCAAGGTGGATTCTTCGGGCAATAAGAACAGCATCGCCAAACCCGGCGACAAGCGGTTCCTCAAAACCACCAAAAAATCGACCTCCGAACTGCTCAAAAAGGACTGAGCTTCTTTTTGCTGCGGAAGGCGCAATTTCAAAGAGAAAACGGGGAACAGCCGTTTTCTCTTTTTTTATTTTTCATTCCCGGCTCGACCATCCGGGAACAGCAGTTTCGAAAGTTTCCGGGCCAGTTCCGCCGCACCGGCTTCATTGGGCAGAATCCGATCCCGTGAAAAGAAGGAATCGGAGGGAAGAAGAGCGGTTCCGTCGATCACGCGGATCGAGTGCTCCTTTCCGAAACTCTGCATCGCCTTTCGATAGGGAGCGGTGGAACTGCCGTCCTTCAGGGGAGTGACCAGAACGATGGGGGTCTCCGGCTGCTTTTTGCGGAAGATCTGAACGAACCGTTCGAGGTTCTTTTTGAAGACGGCGACAGGGGTGCCGCTTTTCCAGTCATGCGTTCCGGTCATCACCAGCAGGAGATCCATTTTCAAGGGGGCGAGGAATTCGGCGTGCCACGGGGTCAGAAGCGTGTCGGCCATGGCGACGTTGACCACATCCCAGTTCCCCGCCCGGCCGAGAAGATAGGAAAAGGAGTTCTGAACCGCCTGGAGAACGCCGCCCTGCGCGATCGAGTCGCCGTAGAGGACGATCCGCTTTTCGAACGGTTTGACATTTCCGAACTTTGCCCGGTCGGAGACGGAGATTCCGAGAAGTTCCACGGAATCTCCGGAAGGAAGAATCACCTCATATTCATGCATGGCGCCGTCGGCGGGGATGCGGAAGGAGAGATCCTTCCGGAAATAGCGGGTCCGCTTCCGGTTGTCCACAGTGAAGGTGTTTTCCGGCTTGAACTCGCCGTCGATCAGAAAGATTCCGGTGCTCTCCAGCGGGACATCGGGGTGATGAAGGCCGTTGTAGCGGACTTTGACCCGGATGCTCCGGCTGTCGGTTTTCAAGCGGATTCTTCCGCCGGGATTGTCGTGTTCGAGATGATTCCGATGGGGAATCCGGCGGCTGAACGTCATGCGCTGGTTTCTCCGGGGTCCTTCGACAAACGTCTTTGAAACGAAACCGGAATACTCCAGACGCGGATCGTCCAGCCGGATCTCCAGAGCGCCGAGCGGCAGGACCNNGCGCGCATCATGACTTTCCATCCAGGAAATAACCGGAAAGCGTGCATTTTGCAACGATCTTTCCGGCGGCGTTGAGCACCTCCACATCGCACACGCAGATGGTTTTTCCCGCGTTGACGATCCGGGCGACCGCCTTCAAACTCTCGCCCGATCCGGGCCGGATGTACGAAATGGAGCTGTTCAGTCCGACGCACGGCCGCCCGTAGGAGTTCGACGCGCCGGCGAACGCGAGATCGCACAGCGTGTACAGCGCCCCTCCCTGAACGATTCCCAGTCCGTTCATCGTATGTTCCGTCACCCGGAGTTCCGCCTCGGCGTACCCTTCGCGCACCACGGTCAGACGAATTCCATTGTATGCACAGAACCGGTCTTCCCGGTTCAGGCGTTCCAACACTGCATTGCAGTCCGTCATAGCAATCACCTTTCCTTCCTGATCTCAGTGAACAATCAAAGATATTTCTCTTTCAGCATCCGAAGATACGGTTCCGGGTCGACAGCAGCCTTTCCGGCAGCGATCTTCAGAATCTCCTTTGTATCATATTTTGCCCCGTAACGATGGACATGGCTCCGGAGCCACTCCCGGAGAGGCGCGCAGTTTCCGGCGGCGATCTCCCGGGGGATTTCCGGTTTATCCCGAAGCGCCGCCTCCCAGAGCTGGGCGGAAATCACATTTCCAAGCGCGTAGGAGGGGAAGTAACCGAATTCGCCCATTGCCCAGTGGACATCCTGGAGCACGCCCTCGGTATCGTTGCGGATCTCGATGCCCAGCAGCTCCTTCATTCCGGCGTTCCAGGCGTCGGCCAGATCCGCAACCTTCAGACGGCCCTCGAGCATCGCCTTTTCCAGTTCATAGCGGAGAATGATATGCATATTGTAGGTCAGCTCATCCGCTTCGACGCGGACCGGAGAGGGCTCCACAAGATGGATCGCCGCAAGGAACCGCTCGAAGGAGACTCCTTTCAACGCGGAGGGATAGAGCTTCTGCACCTGCGGATACCAGAACGTCCAGAACTCGGACGATCGCGCCACCAGATTCTCCCAGAGACGGGACTGCGACTCGTGAACGGAAAAGGAAGCGCCGTCCCCGAGCGGAGTCCGGGCATATTTCTTTTCGATCCCCTGTTCGTAGAGGGCGTGTCCGCCTTCGTGCACCGAGCTGAACAGAGCGGAAAACGGTTTTCCCGGATAGATTTTTGTTGTCACGCGCACATCGTAAAGACCGATTGTCGTTGTAAAAGGATGAACGGAGCGGTCCTNNGTCCTGCCGTCCGCAGTTCCAGTCATATCCCATCCAGGTGAGGACCTGCTCCGTCAGAGCGATCTGTTTCGACGCGGGGAAACGCCCTTTCAGGAACGACAGATCCGGAACCGGCCTCTCCAGCGCTTTCCGGAGAATCACGCTCTGCTCCTTTTTCAGATGGGCGAAGATCGGATCCAGATCGGCGCAGGTCATTCCTTCGTCGAACCGGTCGAGCAGCGGATCGCAGGGGTGGACATAGGGTTCAAAGAATCCGAGATACTCCTGTTTCAGTTCGAGCAGCTCCTGAAGATGCGGAGCGAAAATCCGGAACGACTTTTCCTCCCGTGCGCGTTCCCATGCGGTGTTGGCGCGGGAACAGGCCTCGGCGTTGCGGCGGACCCAGGAGGCGGGGGTCCGGCGTTCCCGTTCGAAGTTCCGGCGGACCTTTTCAATCAGGCGGCGCTCATCCGAATCGGGATCCAGGGAGGGACAGCGGGCCGCCAGACGGTCGATCCGATGTCCCAGTTCCGCCGAAACGGCCCGGGCGTGTGCGACCTCTTCGAGCGTGGCGAGCTGAAAGGCGCGGGATTCGATGGCTCCGGGCGTCATATACGTTCTCATATCCCAGTCCAGCAGAGCGGCCGCGGCCTGGAGGTCGGAAATGACTCCGAGCTCGTTTTTCAGTTGTTCCAGATCATGTTCAAAGTTCATGCGTCTACTCCCATTGATAGGTGTTGAAGTTGCCTTGAAGACGGCGTTCGAGAATCCAGGAGACCGGCGTGAGCAGATGGGTCATGGCATCGAACGGCAGAGCGCTGCGGAGGAGCTCGGCTCGGACGCGGACATCGAAACTGTCATCCTGCCAGCGGTAGTTTCCGGAGGCGTTCAGGGAGACCAGTCCGCCGTCGCTTCGGAGATCCCGGAAGACCAGACGGTCCTTTTCGAGTTTGAAATCGCCGCTGATACGGGTGATGGACCCAAAATTTTCCAGCGACCATGCCCGTCCGATGATCCGCAGGAAACTTCCGAGGATCGGCACGGTCCAGAGATTGCTTCCGCGGACCGTCATGGCGCCGCCGCCGTCGAGCAGCAGACGGTCCCGGGAGTCGTATGCCATATCCGCCTCCAGATTCAGCGAGCAAGTTGCATTCCGGTAGTCCGGCGGCGTTCCGGAATCCGCATGGAAATTCTCCAGAAGAGAGTAGAGATTCGCCGAGGTCAGACGGGCGCTGACATTGCCTTTTCTCGTCCGGAAATTGTACAGATAATCCATCTGCAGGCGTCCTTTGCTGAAATGCGCCTCTCCGCCGCGGAAGGAGACCGTGTGATCGGCATATTTGAGCGTTGCGTCCACATCGTCGATCCGGATTCCCTGCCAGCGGCAGGTTCCGTTGGAGATCACCGCCTCGAAATGACTTTTTTCCCCGTTTCCGTAATGCAGAACGCCGTTTGCCTCCACGCGCATCGGATACGGGAAGTCGATGTATTCGCTTGCCCATCCCGGATAGAGAGCGCGGATCATGTCGTTTCCGGCGATGGAGCTGGAGAGCTGGAAATTCAGGATTCCGTCCGGCCGCTGGAAGGAGAGATTTCTGCCCGAGGGCATGTAGTCGGCGGACATCGACATTTTTCCGTCCGCAGTTTCGAGAATCACATCCGGCAGAATCAGCCGGTTGTCCGCATCGATGATGAACCGGGCGGCGCCGTAGCGGAACGGGATTTTCTGATAGGCGAAATCGCGGATCACCATGCTTCCGCTGAGGAAATAGAACGGTTCCTTTCCGTAATCGGCATAGAGATCGGCGGAGAGTTCGACGGTATTGGCGGCGGAGGGCCATTGAATGTCCCGGGTCAGACTCTTGACGAAATCCTTGTGCGACTTTCCGAGCGCATTGATCATATATCCCGGCGATCCGGAACAGACGACGCTGGCGGAAAGATATTTGGCTCCCGGTTCGCAGAAGAGACGGCCGGTGACGCGGGAACCGTCGGGGAGAACGGCCTCCATGTTTTCGGCGCGGATCGTGGAGGAGGTGAACAGCACGTTCGACTCCAGGGAGTTGAGAACGATTCCCTTGACCTGGAGATCGGTCAGACGGACCCGGAATTCCCCGGAAAGATCGCGGATCCGGTGCAGGGGAAACGCGAGGGAGCCGGAGAACGAGATGTCGGTCCGGCTCGCGGGGGTCCGGAGGATCACGTTTTCCCGGAGCAGACGGGAGATTTCCGGAGAGAGGATTTTTTCCAGTTCTCCGGCTCCGGCCCGGCCTTTGAGCGAGGCTTCGAAGCGTTCGTCGGCCACGCGGAATTTTCCCTGAATGGATCCGCCCTCTTTCAAGGCGGCGTTCAGGAGGGTGGCGGAAAGGGACTGACCGTCGGACGTCACATCCAGCGCCACATTCCGCAGATCGAGCTGATGGATGTTCAAATGGGGAAACTGGACATTCAGCCGTCCGTGATACTTGCGGCTGGAGAGGGAGAAATTTTCCAGAGAACCTTCAAACGAGACCGTCTCGTCGGCGATGCGGACATTTTCCGCAATGCTCTTCTGCAGCGACGCATCCAGGAACAGCAGCAGATCCGCAATCCGGCAGGTTCCCTTCACCTGTCCGGTTGCGGCGTTTCCGCTTCCGTCATACTTTCCGGACGCCGTGATGAAATATCCGTCGCCCAGTTCCAGATGGACTCGATTCAGCGAGATGATGCCGTCTTTCAGCGAAGTCTCCTCCTGAATGGACTCGATGTTGAGTCCGCCGTAGCGGAAGGAGGGGATCCGGAACGATGCCGTAGCGGTCGTCTGCTTGAAATCGGTCATGTTGATCCGGAAATTCAGCTTGCAGGAGGGCTCCTGCTGAAACTGTTTCTCATAAATTCTCTGCAGGGAATAGAGCACTTTTTTCCGGACCGCCAGCGGGACCGTCCGCAGGAATGCGACATACGGGGAGACCGGCTGCAGGCCGGGATCCGTCGTCCGGGGAGGCGGATTCTCCTCCGGCTCCTCTCCGCCGGCGAGGGACGCGCAGAGTTCATTGATCCACATGGCGCCGGAGTAGTGGAGAAGATTGTCGATCGAGCCCTGCATGGTGAAACGGATTCCATTCAGGGAGCCGTCCGCCCGGGAGACCTCGATAATGCCCGGAGCCCCCGCCAGAGACGCATTCAAATCGGAGATGACAAGCCGGTCATACCGTCCCTCCTCGCCGAACTCCGGGAACAGTGGAAACGCGGCGTACCCCTGATTGATTTCAAGAGCAAACGGGAACAGCACCCCCTGAAAGATCAGAAGCGGAGCAAAGTCCACGCGCACCCGTTCAGCGGAGAACTCGGGCAGTTCGGCTCCTCCGGTCAGGCGCACGCCGGAGCAGATGACCCCGTTCCAGATTCCCGCACGGATCGATTCCATCTCCATGCGGTATCCGTATTGTTCCGCGGACCGTTCGATTTTCCGGATCACGGATTCCGGCAGGCCATGGGTTTCGAAATAGAAATCCGTGATGGCGAGCAGCACCAGGCAGGCCGTGAGCACAGCCAGCACCCAGCGGATCCGGCGACTTTTGCAACAGGCCCTGAGCAGTGACATTTCCTTCTGCGCTCCTTCCAGCATTCAACGGACTTTTCCGGATTTCCCCATCCCCGGCGCACCCCGTCCGGACGATTCGATAATTTGCCTCCGGATTGCTCAAATTACAAATCCGTTTCCGCAGAAAAGCGGATTCATGGACCGTTTTTTTTGAAAGAAATCCTTTCTCCGGTTGATTTCAGGAAAAAGAAGCACTATATTTTCGAAATTCAACTTTTTATGGAGTTTTACAGGGAAATGAGTGCACCGGTATACAAGAGAGTCTTGTTGAAGATCAGCGGAGAATCCCTTCAGGGGAACAAAGGGCACGGATACGATCCCGAAGCGGTGGCGTCGGTGGCGGCCCGCATCCGGGAGGCGCTGGAGACGGGAGTGGAAATCGCTCTGGTCGTCGGCGCGGGCAACATCTGGCGCGGACTGGCGAATTCCAAGGGAGGAATGGACCGCGTGACCGCCGATCAGATGGGCATGCTGGCAACGGCAATGAACGCGCTCTGCCTGAAAGAGGCGTTCCGCCAGGCGGGGGTGGATTGCGCGGTGCACTCCGCGGTCGGAATGGAACCGTTCCTTCCGCGCTACAACCGGGATGAAGCTCTCCGCCAGCTTGCGGAACACAAACTGGTGCTTTTCGCCTGCGGAACCGGATCCCCGTTCTTTACGACCGACACGACCGCGGCACTCCGCGCGCTTGAGATCAAGGCGCAGGCTCTGTTCAAAGCGACCAAGGTCAACGGGATCTACACGGCCGATCCGAAAAAGGATCCCGCGGCGACCCGGTTTGAAACGATTTCGTTTCCGGAGGTTCTCTCCCGGAAACTGGCCGTCATGGACGCGGCGGCGTTTTCACTCTGCTCGGAGAACGGACTGCATATTGTGGTGTTCGACTTTGACGAGCCGGGCGCACTTCTCAAGGTCCTGCACGGAGACAACTCCGTCGGCACCGTGGTTTCCTGAAAAGATGAGTTCCTGAAAAACAGATCAAACAAGATAAACAGGAGAAAAAAATGACAGACGACATGCTGCTGCTCGTGGATGAGATGGAAGAAAACATGCAGAAGGCCCAGGAAGCGATGAAAAACGACTTCTCGGCCATCCGCACAGGGAAAGCCTCCCCTGCCCTTGTGGAGAACATCACAGTGGAGTACTACGGAGCCAAATCCAGAATCCGCGACATTGCAGGAATTGCAACCCCGGAAGCGCGGCTGATCACCATCCAGCCGTGGGATCAGAGTGCGGTCAAACTGATTGAGAAGGCGATTCAGGAATCGAATCTGGGGATTTCTCCGGTCAGTGACGGCCGCGTGNNGCTCTCCCAGGAACGGCGCCTGACGCTCGGGAAACAGGTGAAGAGCCGTGCGGAAGAGGCCCGTGTCGCGGTCCGCAACATCCGCAGAGACGCCAATGAAGCGGCGAAGAAGGCCCAGAAGGCCTCTGAAATCACGGAAGACGAACTCAAGGACATGCTCGAAAAAATCCAGAAAATCACCGACAAAAGCATCGCGCAGATCGACGCGCTGATGGAGGAGAAGGAAAAAGAGCTCATGGCGTTCTGATGAACCTGCCATGGACACGCCTTTTTTCAAACGATCCTCGTTTTATCTGCCGGCGGCGCTTGCCGCCGGCGCATTTCTGCTGCGTCTGATTGCGGGACTCCAGCTTCTTCAGGCCGATCCCGCCGTCTTTGCCCCGCCGGATACGACGGACATGGCAACGTACCGGACAATCTCGGAGCAGATCATCAACGGGAATTTCCCGAAAGAATTTTATTATCAGCCGTTCTACTATGCGGTGTTTCTTCCGCTGATCCAGAGTCTGACTGGGCCATCGGTGTTCATGGTGGTGTTTGCGCAGTCGCTCTGCGGAGCGGCGGCGGTCTATTTTGCATCGCTCTCGGGCTGGATGCTCGGGGGGAAGAGAAGCGGAATATGGGCGGGAATTCTGCTGGCGCTTTCCGGACTGGCGATTCTGTATACGCCCTACCGCCTGATTGCGGTTTCCCAGCTCTGCTGGTTCACGCTGCTGCTGTATCTGACGCTGCGGGCGATGGTCCGCGGGGGATGGGGACGCTGGCTGGCGGCGGGAGCGGTGCTCTCCGTGGCGATTCTCTCCCGCGGCAACGCGCTGATTTTTCTTCTGCCGCTGCTTCTGGGGTGTTTCTGGGGAGAGAGAAGAATCCGCAGGAGGAGCTGGAAACAGTTTGCCGTCTGCGTGGTGTGTATTCTTCTCGGGACATACGTGCCGCAGCTTCCGTTCATGGCGGTCAACACGGTTCATACGGGGAAGCTGAGCGGTCCGAGCACGGCGGGAAGCGCGGTCCTCGCACTGGGGAACACCAAAGAATCTCCGCCGGGAGGACTGGAGTACCCNNTACCCGGAGTCGTTCCGGATCTGGACGGAAAATGCCGGAACGCGCTCGGTTCCACGGCGGATCTTCGACTGGTTTCTCGAAGAGCCTCTGGCGTTTCTGGAACTGTCCCTGCGCAAATGTTTTCTCTTCTGGAATCACTATGACATACCGAACAACATCAATCCGGAATACAACCGGCAGCGCAGTCCGCTTCTCCGGACGCTTCCGCTGATTCCGACAGGGGTTCTTCTGCTTCTGGCGCTGGCGGGAATGGGAATTGCGGCGGTATCCGGACGACATCGGAAGCGGATGGTGGTGTTTCTTCTGTTTCCGCTTCTGTACTGGCTGGCGACGGCGGGATTTTACAANNTCGGATTTTTTGCGATTGCGGGAGGGCTCTGTCTGGACGAGCTGATCCGCCGCTTCCGCCGGAGGGAATACAAGAGGCTGTTTCTTTATGACGGCGCGGCACTTCTGGGAGCGTTTTTTCTAGTCTACCCCGGTTACGACATCTATCGGGAGACGGCGGAAGCTCCGGTGATGCGTCTGGCCCGGCCGGACGGTGTTCAGGTGGAGTATCCGGACGGGAGTTTTCTGATCTACGATCACGGGCCGGCCTCCTTCGGGGGATGGAACGCGGTCCGGGGCGACTCGTTTACGAAACGCTTCTCCACGAAGAACCTCGGTACTTCGCCGGGCTTTGTGACATTTTCTCTGGCGCTACTGAAAACGGCGGATGATCCTTCGGCGGAACTGACGGTCAACGGGATCCGTCGCAGTCTTGCGGGACTCCAGCCGGGACGCATGGCGTTTGTTTCGCTTCGTCTGCCCCGGCCGGAGGATGGGGAGTACCATATCCTTCTGACCGGAGCGGTTGCCGTCATAGCCGACCTTCAGCGGGACTACGGGCGGACGCTCTCCGGAGGGACCCCGATGCCGTACGAACTTCTGGCCAGGATCCGGACGGAGAACGGAAAGCCGGCCGGGAATCAGTGACCGCCGCAGTGGCAGTTTCCGCCGTTTCCGGCCTGTTCCCCTTCGTGATGGTGATGATTGCAGGTGAAGTGGGGATCGCACTTCAGTTCGCCTTTCAGATAATCTCCGGCGGACTGGATCACATCGCCCTGCATGCCGCCGACGAATTCGATTCCCTCCTTTTTCAGCAGATCCTGAGCACCGGGACCGATTCCGCCGCAGAGCAGGACCTTGACGCCGAGATTTTTCAGGAATCCGGCGAGAGCGCCGTGACCGTTTTCTCCGGTCGGGACCGTTTTCATTCCGTTGATTCTTCCGTCCACGATTTCGAAGACCGTGAATTCGGGGGTTTTTCCGAAATGCTGAAACACCTGACCGTTTTCCGATGTGACTGCCAATTTGAATTCCGTCATCATAAGACTCCTTTCGCAAGATTTGTCCGCAGGGAAGCGCAGGTGAGGCTCTTCCGCGAAACGGGATATAATAAATTGTGAATCGGGTTATTCGATTTCGAGTTCTTTTTCCATGGTGTTGAAATTCCGGCATCCGTCGCGGGTCACAACGACGAGGTCCTCCAGACGGATCCCGCCCCATGCGGGGTGATAGAGTCCGGGTTCCACGCTCACCACATTTCCTTTCCGGAGCGGATTCCGGTTCATCGGGGAGACGCGGGGCCCTTCATGGATCTCCAGTCCGACACCGTGACCAAGCCCGTGAATGAATCCGCACGGGATTCCGTCTGCGGTGTGTCCGGTCTGGAACCCGTCGGCGGCCATGGACTCCGCAGCGGCAAGATGCACCTCCGCCGCGCAGACCCCTTCCCGGATCATCCGTTCCGCGATCTCTCCGGCCTTCCGGACGGAGAGGAACGCTTTCCGGACCACGGGTTCTGCGATTCCTTTGCAGAATGTCCGGGTCATATCCCCCCAGTATCCGGTTGTATCGGAGCGCGGGAAAATATCGACGACAATCGGTTTTCCGGCCAGAACGGGTCCGGCTCCGAGATTATGGGGCTGGGAAGCCTGAATCCCGCAGGCCGTGATGGTCTGAGAAGCGGTGTAGCCGCGCGTTTTCAGAAGCCCCTCGATTTCGGCGCGGAGCATTTCGCAGGTCAGGACCGTTTTTCCGGAACAGAGAACGCCTCTGGAGTTCACCTTTGCCTTCCGGATCCGGTCGCGAACATAGCGCATGGCCTCTTCGGTCGCCGCCTCCGCCTCCGCAATTTTTGCGATTTCCGAAGCGGTTTTGACCTCACGTTTCGGGAAGAAGGGTCCATTGACCGCCTCCACGCCGATTCCGCGGGCGCGGAGCGCATCCGCCAGAGCAAGCGGGAAATCCGCCGGGACCTTCCAGCAGCGAAGGTCCAGCTGCTCC
Source organism: Lentisphaeria bacterium UBA1829 (assembly GCA_002338895.1). Classification (GTDB taxonomy): domain Bacteria; phylum Verrucomicrobiota; class Lentisphaeria; order Victivallales; family UBA1829; genus UBA1829. The sequence goes on from DDJH01000176.1 coordinate 25,963, forward strand.
GTCAGATTCACCAGAACGGCGAGATCGGAGCGGTCGGCGGAGCGAGCGTCCAGAAACTCTTCGCGACTGAGCACCCGGACTTTCCGGGAGGCCTCCTCCTTCGCTCTTGCGAACTCCAGCTGAGAGAGAATCAGTCCCCTCTCCCCTGCGGCTTCGAAATACACCACCTCGTCCGGCGCATGGAATCCGCCGGCATAAAGCACATCCGCGCAGACCGACGGCGACGCGACGATCAGGCGCCCGGAACAATTTTTCATTTTAACTCCTCCGTTCAACTTGCAAAACCAGTAAAAAACCTGTATACTATACCGCAAAAAATCAAACAGACAAGAGCCGGTTGAAAAAGCGGCCCTGGAAAAACAGGAAAAAAAACATGTCCTTCACACTCTCCCTTGCAGTTCTGCTGCTTCTCTCCTATCTTATCGGATCCATTCCGTTCGGCTATCTGATCGGCCGCTGCCACGGTCTGGACATCCGGAAGGAAGGCAGCGGCAACATTGGAGCGACCAACGTCACGCGGGTCATCGGGTCCTGGTGGGGCAAGCTCTGTTTTCTGCTGGACTTTCTGAAAGGACTCCTGCCGGCCGGAAGTGCGGTGCTGCTAACGGGGAACGGCGTTCTGGAGGATCCGTATCATCTTCTTCCGGCGGCGGCGACTCTGGCGGTGGTGCTCGGGCACATCTATCCGGTGTTTCTGAAGTTCAAGGGAGGCAAGGGAATTGCGACGGCGGCGGGAGCGATTCTTCCGCTCTGTCCGGTTGCGGTGGTGCTCGGGTTTCTCTCCTGGGGGGCGGTTTTTCTGACGACGCGCTATGTCTCGCTTGCGAGCATTACGGCGGCGGTGGTGCTTCCGGCGGCGGCGACGATTCTGTATGCCTTTCACCTTCCCGGAGCGACGCATTCCCTTCCCTCGGTTCTTCTGTTTATTCTGCTGGGGATTCTGGCGATTCTCAAGCATCTTTCCAATATCAAACGTCTGCTGAACGGAACCGAAAACCGCTTTAACAAAAGGGGGTAGATGATGAAAAAAATTACCATTCTCGGCGATGGCGGATGGGGAACGGCACTTGCTTTGACCACTCTGCAGAACAACACGGAAACGACTCTCTGGGGTCCGTTTGAAGACAACATCGAAGCGATCCGGACGACTCATAAAAACCGGTTTCTCCCGGGCGTGGATCTTCCGGAAAATCTGAAGGCGACCTCCTCGATTTCCGAGGCGGTGCAGAATGCGGAAATCGTGGTTCTGGCCTCGCCCTCCCAGTTCATGCGCGGAACGCTGAACATGCTCCGGGAATACTTTGTTCCGGAACAGATGGTTCTGGTCAACGTGGCAAAGGGAATCGAAACGGATACGCTCAAATGCATGCACGAGATCTGCGCGGAGATTCTCGGAGACAATCTGAAATATGTGACGCTGTCCGGTCCGAGCCATGCGGAAGAGGTGGCGCGCGGAATTCCGACCGCGGTGGTTTCCGCCTCGGAAAACATCGGTCTTGCCAAGCTGGTGCAGGAAACGTTCATGACGCGGAACTTCCGGATCTACACGTCGCGGGATGTCATCAGCGTGGAACTCGGCGGTGCGCTGAAGAACGTGCTGGCCATCGCGGCGGGCATTCTGGACGNNGATTGTCGCCGCTTCCCACGACATGGAGGCGGCACAGAAGGTGCAGGACTGGCTGATGAGCCCGGCGTTCCGGGTCTATGTCAACGACGACGTGATCGGCGTGGAGCTGGGCGGCGCGCTCAAAAACATCATCGCGGTAGCGGCAGGCACAGCGGACGGACTGGGGCTGGGGGACAACGCCAAGGCGGCGCTGATGACCCGCGGCATTGCGGAAATGGCGCGTCTGGGCGTCGCGCTCGGCGGAAAACGCGAAACGTTTGCGGGACTGTCGGGGATCGGAGATCTGATTGTCACCTGCATGAGCCGTCACAGCCGCAACCGCCATGTCGGTGAAGAGCTCGGACGGGGAAAAACTCTGGAGCAGATCACAGCGGAAATGGGCATGGTCGTTGCCGAAGGCGTGAAGACCGCGATTTCCGCCCACATGCTCGCGCAGAGAAAGAACTGCGAGACCCCGATCATCAACGCGGTCTTCAACGTCCTGTACAACAATCTCTCCGCAAAGGACGCCGCATACGGTCTGATGACCCGGGAACCCCGCGACGAAGAGGACTGATTGCCTCCGTCGCTTTCCCCTTCCAGGAGATGTCCCTCCTTTCCGGACCTGCGGATCGGAGGGATTTTTTTATTGTAATCCAATCA
>DDJH01000176.1:28248-28524 GCA_002338895.1 Lentisphaeria bacterium UBA1829
TTTTTCGGGAAATACGCCACATGGGGCACGGTCCGTCCGATGGCGAGCCAGTCCCGTTCAAAATCGGTCTGGAACTCCTTCACATCGTCCAGCACGGCGGCGGGGGCGTTCTCGAACAGCCCGGACTCTTCCAGATTGCGGCAGGTGGAAGCCATATAATCCGGATCATCGGTTGCGAAATGGAGCACGCCGCCCGGCTTGAGAACCCGGAAGAGCTGCGCGGAGAAATCGGCCGCCATCAGCCGGTTGCCCTTGTGCTTGTGCTTCCCGGAAAAC
>DDJH01000028.1:0-601 GCA_002338895.1 Lentisphaeria bacterium UBA1829
TGCGGTCAGAAAAGAGAGCAGGACCGCCATGCTCCCGAGACACAGACTTTTCCAAAAACTCCGTTTCATCCGGGGAACTCCTTGACACAATCCGGAAATGTTCCTCACGACATTTCTCTGTTTCTAGAACAATAGCATTCGGAGAAGCAGAAATCAAATCATTTTCCGACTATTTTCCCAATTCTCTTTCAGGCGCCGTCGGCATCGGTGCGCTTCCGACGGAACACGCGGGGAGAGACGCCGAATTTCCGTTTGAACTGCCGGGAAAAATAGTTGCTGTCCGCAAAACCGCAGAGCAGCGCGATTTCCGAAAGATTCTTCTTCTCCATCCGCAGCAGTTTCGATGCGTTTTCCAGACGGAGATTCAGCAGATATTCCATCGGACTTTTCCCGGTCAGCTCCTTGAAGCGGATCCGGAAATTACTGACCGACATCCGAACCTGTGCCGCCATCCGTTCCAGACTCCAGCACTCCGCGCAGTGCTCTTCCAGATGCGCCATCAGCGCGCTGAGCCTGTACGCATAGTGCGGATTCTCCACCGACTCCGCTGGAGACGCATGCCGGCAGATCAGCAGAAACAGATACAGAAAATCGCTGAGAA
>DDJH01000028.1:608-4917 GCA_002338895.1 Lentisphaeria bacterium UBA1829
CCCGGCTCCCTTTTTGCCTCTTCCGAGACGATATCGTCGAGCAGCGCCGTGATCCTCGGGAAGCAGTCCGGCTCCACGCTCAGCATCCGACTCCGGGCGGGCAGTTCCCCTCCCGCATGAAACAGCAGCTGATAATTCGGAAACCCCGACAGATCCTGCTGGAAATGATTCAGAAACGACGGTTCGAACAAAATATTGTAAATCGTGATCCTGGAGTTCACATAAGCGTGCCGTGCTCCCGGATGGATCAGAAACAGATTTCCCGCCCGGATGGGGTACACCTCCTCTTCCAGCTGATGGAATCCTTTTCCGTCGCGGACAAACACCAGTTCATAAAAGTCGTCGTGCACATGCGACGGCATCTTTTCCAGAACATGCTCGGAAACGAGTGTCCGGAACGGAAAATTCTCCCACAGGAGATGTGATTTCATCCGATTCGACATTTTTGGAACAATATAATCCCACTTTTCCGAAATCGCAACTTTTTTCCCGATTCATCCACTCTTTTCCGGACACTCCGCTCCGGGGAACACGCTTTTCCGATTGCATTTTGCGGAAATGGAGTTATCGTATCCGGAAAAGAAACACTCCATTTTTTTGCAGGGAATCATGAAATTGCCGATCCATCCGTCGCAGACTCTCTATCTGAGTATCGGGAGCCATTCGTTTCCCGGGCGGGTTCACTTCACGCAGAGCATCGTGGACCGCTGGGGCGGATTGTTCACGCTGGAAGGACAGGGCGAACTTCAGCTCGGCGGGAAGATCTTTTCTCTTTCCGCCGGCGATCTGGTTTTCTATGCACCGGGTCCGCAGCATGTGTTTCACTCCTCCGGACCGTGGCGGTACATCTGGTTTCATTTTTCTCTGCGTCCGCACATGATGCTGGACAGAGTGTTCCGTCCGAACGAACAGTTCCCTTCGGCGGCGAAACTCCACTTCGAAAAAACGGAGAGAAGGAAGGTGCAGGAGGCGCTGGAGGAGGCATTTGAACTGGAGCATCTTATGGTGGGCCGGGAGTGTCCGCTGGCGGAGCTGCTGATTGAATCGGTGGTGCAGAGAGCCTGTGACCGGATGGAGAAATCGGCGGCGATGGATCCGAGGATCCTCAAGGCACAGAAAATTCTCCTTGTGGATTCGGATTCCAATATGGATGACGTCGCCAGAGAATGCGGCATGTCGCATACGGCGTTCTACAACCTCTTCCGGAAGGAGACGGGCTGTTCGCCGCGGCGGTACAGGGAAAAGCGGTGGACGGAGCGGGCCAAATCGCTTCTGGCGTGTACGGATCTTCCGCTTCAGCAGATTGCCCGGCAGCTGGGATTGGCCGATCCGTTTTATTTCTCGGCCCGTTTCAAAGCGCTGACCGGAGTGTCCCCCTCCCGGTTTCGAAAAGAAATCCGGGGAAAATATGTATGAAAACACATTTTTTTTGAACAATTTCTCATTCACTTTTTTTTCTTTTGATGTATAATATAACAGAATTTTATCCAAACATAGGAGTGTCTGTTATGAGCGGGATCGAGAAAGATCGGGAAAAGGTTCTGGGATGCTGGATGGGGAAAAATATCGGAGGAACCCTCGGCGGGCCCTTTGAAGGAATCCCGTTTAAAAACAATCTGACTTACTACGATCCGGTCCCGACGGGATCCATGCCGAACGATGATCTGGAGCTGCAGGCAATGTATGTGGCGGCGCTGGATCGGATGGAAAAGCCGGAAGTGAATCGGGAGATTCTTGCGGAAATCTGGAAAAAGCATATGAATTTCCATTGCGATGAATATGCCGTCGCGATGCGGAATCTGGCACTTGGAATCCGTCCGCCGTGGACGGGGATCTTCGACAATTATTATGTCAACGGAATGGGCGCGGCGATCCGCAGTGAGCTCTGGGCGTGCCTGGCACCCGGGAATCCGGAACTCGCGGTGAAGTTCGCCCGGGAGGATGCCTGCATCGATCACAGCGGCGATGGAATTGAAGCGGANNAGCGGAGGTCTTTTTCGCCGCGCTGGAATCGCTCGCCTTTGTTGAAACGGATGTCCGGAAACTCATTGACACCGCACTCACCTATCTTTCCTCCGATTCGATCCTCGCGGAAGGAATTCGGACCGCATGTTCGCTCTGGGATCAAACGCACAACTGGGAAACGGTCCGCGACGCGCTCTTCGAACGCTATGCAACCGAGTTCAAAACCAATGTCCGGATCAACGTTCCCTTTACGGCTCTGGCGCTTCTTTCCGGCGGAGGCGATTTCGGGAAGACCATCTGCGACGCGGCAAACTGCGGGATGGATACCGACTGCACCGCCGCGACCGCGGGAGCCATTCTCGGAATCCTCAATCCGGATGGAATTCCGGAAATCTGGAGGCGGCCGGTGGGACATGAGCTGGTGGTCCGCAGCACGGCCATCACCGGACTGGAGTTTCCGCCGACGATCGAGGAGTTCACCGATCAGATTCTTGGACTGCGCAGACGGATTCCGCAGCAGGTGAATGTTGCTTCCTCTCCGGAGCCGGACTATACGTCGTTCCGGATTCATGTCGATGTCTCCATGCAGACGAATCCTCATTGGTACCGGGTTGCGCTGAACAAGATGGAGTGGAAGACTCAGCTCTGCAATCCGATTGCCGGAAAGCTGGAAGTTCCGGAACCCTTCCGCGGATCCGGCGGACAGGTCGTTCTCCGTTTTCAGTTCGATCTGCAGGAGGACGGGGAATATACGCTGATGTTTAATTCTCCGACCTCCAATCAGGTCTATCTGGATCCCGCTGTCGAAGTTCTGCATGATGATCAGCACATGCTCTTCGGGCGTCAGCGTCTTTTTCTCGACGTCGAGCGTCCGGGAGGAGAATTTGCCTGTTCCGAGCGGCCGGTCATTTTCGGTCCCACGCTCGGCGGAGCACCGCTGAATCAGTATCGCCGTCATCTGCCGCTCTCGAAGGGGAGGCATATTCTGATTGTTGCGCTCGAACCTCTCCCCTTTGAGTCCTCGATTCGATGGGGGATGGGAATCGGCGTCGGGAGTCGTTTTCTTGTCCATGCGTTCTGCTGAACAGGGGCGTCTGTTTCATCGGCGATAGGAAGAGTTTCGCCCATGGGGCGACCAGCTTGTTCAGNNTGTTCAGCTGGACCGAAGCAGGTGCCAAATGCACCTGCACCGGGCCTGCGGCCCCTCTTTTTTTTGTTATCCGGCTTGTTCAGCGGGACCGAAGCAGGTGTTGAATGGACCTGCTTCGGGTCTGCGGCCCCTTTTTCGGCGGGTTAGCGGACCATTTCAAGGACCGGGGTATGATCGGGGTGGTCCAGAAAGTCGATCCGGGGTTCCCGGAGTCCTTCCAGTTCAAAGGCGATCAATTCGTTTTTCCCTGTTTTCAGGAGGCCGGCAGGGGCGTACAGCGCAAACTGCGGACCCTGCACACGATAGCGGCCCAGGTTGAAGCCGTTGAGGAAAAGTTGTCCGTGGGTTCCGAACGGAATGCGGATATAGGTGTCGGACGGGGTGTCCAAGGTGAATTCCGCCCGGTAGAAACGCGGACCGGTCGATTCCGGAAGGCCGGACGTGAACCGGAGGGAGGAAAGGTCTTTCAGCGGAAGAGGATAGATTGTCCAGTGGTAAAGCCGGCGCGATGAGATCAATGCTCCGGTGATTCCTTTGTTCCAGTGTTCCGCCCGTCCCATGCCTGCGTTGATGCGACCCTGATTTTCCACGAGGATGTCCACTCGTCCGGGTGGAATCAGGACGGATTCTTCCCGGTTGCAGTCGATCTTTCCGTAGCATTTGCCGTTGACGAAGATCCAGGCTTTGTCGGCGAGGTTCCGGAGGGAGAGCGGGGCGTATTCCTCGGGAAAATGAAGGGTTGTGCGATAGAGAATGAATCCGAAGTTCTGACCGAACTGTTCCATCGGTTCGGGGGTTGTGGATTCGATCGGACGGGACAGAGCGGGAAGCTGATCGAACAGTTCCGCGGATTCGGTAAATTCTGCGGAAGGGAAACTCCGGAGAGTGGAAGGAGCGGGGGTACCGGTTTCCGCATCGGGGCAGTAGCGGCGGATCAGGTCGCGGACGATGAAGTATTTTGCGGTGGGGTTGCCGGCCTCGTTCAGCAGGGCGTCGGTGTCGTAGCTGTTCAGATAGGGTTCGAAGTGGGAACCGACCTCGATGGCGCCGTTGAGGAATCCGAACGAGGTGCCGCCGTGGAACATGTAGAAATTGAAGGAGTTTCCGCGCCGGAGCATCTCTTCGACATCGCGGGCGACATCCTCGGCGTTGTGGCGGAGATAGGGGACGTTCCAGCGATGGGAAACGCCCGAC
>DDJH01000134.1:0-2052 GCA_002338895.1 Lentisphaeria bacterium UBA1829
ATCATGGAGGGCTGGAGACCTTTTTTGCAGCCGACAAAGGTGGGAATGAACTCCATCGGGCCGGGACGGTAGATCGCCAGAAGAGCGATGATGTGTTCAATGGTCTCCACGACGAACTGACGGCAGAGAGTCTGCATGCCGCCGGATTCGAGCTGGAAGACCGCGATGGTGTCACCCCGGTTGAGAAGGTCATAGGTGTTTTTGTCGTCGAGGGGGATCCGGTCGATGTCGATGTCGATATTGCGGTTTTTCCTGATGTTCGCAAGCGCGTCGGAGATCACGGTCAGCGTGCGGAGTCCGAGAAAGTCCATCTTCAGCAGCCCCAGCTGCTCGCAGGGATGGGCGATGAACTGCACAACCGGCGTGCCTTCCGGACTGCGCTGAAGCGGAACCACATTGTCCAGCGGCATGTCGCCGATGATGACGCCGCAGGCGTGAATGCCGGTTGTCCGGTTGAGCCCTTCGATCGGGAGCGCTTCGTCGTAGATTTTTTTCGCATCGGGGTCGTGATCGAGAAGATCTTTGAACTCCTGAACTTCCATGGCCTTGGCGAGCGTGAGTTTCGGATCGTTCGGGAGCAGTTTGGTCATCCGGTCGCCGACCGCCGGAGGATAGCCGAGCACGCGGGCGCAGTCCTTGATCGCGTTTTTCGGCTTGAGCGCGCCGTAGGTGGCGATCTGGGCAACGGAGTCGCGCCCGTATTTTTCGCGCACGTATTCGATCACCTCTTCCCGGCGGCGTTCGCAGAAGTCGATGTCGAAGTCCGGCGGCGAGACTCGTTCCGGGTTCAGAAAACGCTCGAACAGCAGCTTGTACCGGAGCGGGTCGATGTTGGTGATCCCCGTCAGATAGGCGACAAGACTTCCGGCTCCCGATCCTCGTCCCAGTCCGACCGGAATGCCTTTCTTCTTGGCCGCATTGATAAAGTCCCACACCACCAGGAAGTAGCTCGGGTATTTCGTCTTGATGATGACGCTCAGCTCATAATCCATCCGTTTCCGGATGGTCTCCGCAAGCTCCTGCTGGTCGGGGGGAGGATTGTCCAGCTCGAAGCCGTAGCAACGTTTGACGTTGTCGATGCAGATCTTCCGAAGAACGTCCGCCTGGGAGACCCCTTCCGGAACCTGATAGACCGGATAGTGGTTTTCCATGGTCTTGTCGATGCGGAATTTGAAATCGCAGCGTTCGGCGATCCGGAGCGTATTCGGAATCGCCTCCGGAATTTCGGTGCCGAAGATGTCGTACATTTCATCGTAGGTTTTATAGTAGAACTCCTGATGATCCATCATGGTCATGCGGTCGGTGTCGCTGAGCTGGCTCCGGGTCGAAATGCAGACAAGGACATCCTGCGCCTTCGCGTGTTCCTTGCGGACGTAGTGAATGTCGTTGGTCGCCACCAGCGGCAGGTCGAACTCCCGGGCGAGCTTGACAAGCTGACGGTTCGCCAGCTTCTGTTCCTCGATCCCGTGATACTGCACTTCCAGATAGAAATTCTCCTTTCCGAAGATGTCCAGATACTCCGCCAGAGCCTTCCGGGAGCTCTCTTCCCCCCGGTCGAGAAACGAGCGCGGAACCTCTCCCTGGATGCAGGCGGAAAGAGCGATGAGTCCTTCGCTGTGCGCGGCAAGGAACTCCTTGTCGGTTCTCGGCTTGTAGTAGAATCCGTGCAGCTGGGCGTCCGACACGATCTTGCAGAGATTCACATATCCGGTCTGATTCGTCGCCAGCAGAATCAGGTGGTATCCGCGGATGTGCGGAATGGAGGGATCGTGGACCAGTTTGCTGGTCGGCGCTCACGTACANNCCCGCCGCTCCCATCTCCTCGTAAAATTCGATCGCGCCACCCATGACGCCGTGATCGGTCATTGCAATGGCGGGCGCATGATTCTCCAGGCACATCTTGACAAGATCGCTTTTGGATTTGCGGGCCTCCTTGTCCTTGATGCGGGTTGCCCACGAGATGGCGGACGCTCCGTCGAGCAGGCTGTAATCGGTATGTACGTGAAGGTGGACAAACTGTTTGTCCGGATTGGCGGCTGGCTGGGCTGGCAT
>DDJH01000134.1:2088-2882 GCA_002338895.1 Lentisphaeria bacterium UBA1829
TTTTTTTGAAAGTACTGTACCATCGTCTCCCGTTTTTTCCAACGTCCGGGGGAATTTTTTTTCGACATTTTCCCGGGGCAGGTCCTCTTTTCTGTCCGTCTCTTTTTTCCGGCAGGAAGGTTTTTTCTCCGTCCGGGAAATCTTCCTCTGTTCCCGCCTCCGGCATTCGCTTGCAATGCGGCGGAACGGCTGTATACTATCGGGAGACCGATGAGCAAAGGAGAGATGCAATGATTATTTCCGCCAGCCGCCGAACCGATATTCCCGCCTGCTTCGCCGGAGAGTTCATGCAGTGGATCCGGCAGGGGTTCTGCATGGTGCGGAATCCTTTTTCCGGAAAGGTGAGCCGGGTCTCCCTGAAACCGGAGGATGTGGACTGCATCGTGTTCTGGACCAAGAATCCGCGTCCGCTGATGGCGGATCTGCCGGAGCTTTCGGAACGCGGATTCGTCTTCTATTTCCAGTTCACGCTGACCCCTTATGACCGGACGGTCGAACCGAACCTCCCGCCGAAGGAAGCTCGGATCGACACCTTCCGGGAACTTTCGGACCGTCTTGGGCGCGACAAAGTGGTGTGGCGCTGCGACCCCGTGATCTTCTCCGATTCCTCCGGATGGACGGTCTCCTGGCACGAACAGCATTTCCATTCTCTCTGCGCGCAGCTTGCTCCGTATACGGATCAGTGCGTGATCTCATTTCTGGACTTCTATGGCAAGGTCCGGAAAAATCCGGCCTGCGGAGCGTTCCGGGATGCTTCGGAAGCCGAAATGCTGGATCTGGCAGGGCGCTTCTCC
>DDJH01000056.1:0-22592 GCA_002338895.1 Lentisphaeria bacterium UBA1829
GAACAATCTGCCGGTCTGGGGAGTGGAAAAGGATGAACAGCGCAAGCGGAACTGCGGGAATTTTTCGTCCATGCCGCTGTCGGTGGATCCGACGGGCATTTACTATCTGTATCGGAACGCGGGGGCGCTGCTGAACGATCCGGTGAATCCGCAGCCGAAGGAGATTCTGCATCAGAATCCGGGATGGCATGCGTTTGTGCCGCTCTGTCCGGAGCATCCGGTGGGGAAGGCGGTGATTCTCGGGCAGCTCCGGGATATGTCGCTGTTCACGCGGGCGAACAACGGAAATCCCTTTCTGTATGAGCTGATCAACGAGAGCACATACGACTGTCGGTGCCGCTTCAACCGGGCCCGCTTCGCGGGGGCGCTGCAGAAGGAGTTCGGAACTGTTGCGGAGATGAACCGCAGGTTCGGAACGCGTTTTGCCGATTTCCGTTCGGCGGCGCAAGTGCCCGATTTCGCGTCGTGTCCGCCGCTCCGCGCGGCATGGAGAAAGTTCCTGTCCGACCGTTTCGTCGAACTGCTCGACGAGATGAAGAAGAGCGTCACGGCGGTGGATGCACGGCCCGATCTCCATTTCTGCCAGCAGATCCTGATCGCCGGACTGCTGACCGGCGGCGGATCGACCATGGATCAGCGAAAGACGATGCGCGTGCTCGACGTGCTGGCAATCGAAGGAGGATACTCCTACGGATTTTCCGAAAACGAGGGTCGATGGGAATCCGACGAGATGGAGGCGGTCCTCACACGCGGAGTCCACTTCTTCTCCCTGGTGGCGGATTATGCCACGGCGGTCGTCCGGGGGAATCCGAAGCTGACGGTGGCCGATCAGGAGCATTACTGCCTCCGGTACGACGGGAAAAACCGCATTCCCTCTCTCCCGGACGATTTCTCCACTTCGCTCTGGAGCAGTATTTTTCATGGCGTTTCCGCCAGCAGCCTCTTCAACTGGAGCGGCGGAAAATGGCTCTGGACCGACCTCGAGGGCGCAAAAAAATATGCCCGATCCATGAAATACCGCGGCGCCGGGCTGCTGAACCCCTACTGCTATCCGCATGAGACCCTTCTGGGGCTGCGCTCCTTCATGAACGAACTGGAGCCGCTCCGGGAACTGGTGCTCCCGATGCCGCGTCTGAAAGCGCCGCAGGCCGCCATTCTCTTTTCCATCACCAGCCAGAGAATGCTGGAGCACAGCCAGTCTCTGCCGAACATGGAGAACTGGTACAACGCTCTTCTGCGGGAGAATCTGCCCGCCGAATTCCTGTTTGAAGAGGAGCTTTCCCCGGAGGTCTTGAAAAAGTATCGGATCCTGTTTCTGCCGGATCTGAAACACTCGCTCCCGGGAACGCTGTCCGCTCTGGAGGCGTTCGTGAAGCGCGGGGGGACAATCGTCTGTTCCGACGACGCCCTGACCCGGGATGAATATGGCCGGAGTCTGAATGCCGCCTCCCTGTTCCGGAGTGACCGGGTTTTCCGCTGCGGAAAGGATCTGCACGGAATGGCGCTCCGGGATTTCTTTGCGCAGGCGTTCGAACGGGCCGGCGTGAAGGCGCATCTGCGTCTGCGGACGGCGGACGGGAAAAAACTCCGGGCCGCGGAGGCTCAGGTGATCGACCGGGGCGATGCAAAACTGATTCTGCTGGTCAACTGGCGCAGAGAGAAGGTCCTCCCGGTGCACCTCTCCGTCACCGATCTGGCGGACGGGAACTGGGTGGTGACCGATCCGGTCTCCCGGCGCCGCATCGGGCGGTTCGACGCTGCGGACGTGCGCAGAGGCCTTGCGCTGAATCTGTTTCCGCAGGAACGTCAGCTTCTTCTGCTGGAGAAAGAGACGTCGCGTTATTTTCCGGATGCGGAAGCTCTGGACCGTGCGGCGCTTGCGGAACGGATCCGGCGCATGAACCGGGAGATCGGGGAACAGCAGCGCCGCCGTTCGGAAGACGCCCGGAAAAAACGGGAGGCGCAGCAGCGCGCCTCGCTCTGGAAAACGGGGACGGACGCCCGTTTCCGCACGGTGGATTTTTCCGGCGCGGCGAACATGGCTTTCACCGACGAGGTCTCCGGCGACCGGAAGGGCGGATGGTTCGACGAAGGTCCGCAGGCGGGACTCCCGGATTTGAAACCCGGACACCGGAACTGTTCCGGTATCCCGTTTGAGATTCTCGGCGGAGAGAAGGCCGTCTGCGTGCTGGGCGGAAAGAAGAAACCGTATTTTCCGAAGGCAAGTCCGGCGATTCCTCTTTCCGGCAAGGCGAAGCGTCTTTATTTTCTCCAGTCGTGCGGCTGGAATGTCGACGGCGAGGTTCTTCTGATCTGCGAGCTGACCTATGCCGACGGCTCCCGGGCGCGGATCCCCATGACCGGCGGACGCGACATCGGCGACTGGCACGGCCTCAAAGTTCTTCCGAATGCCCGGATCGGCGTTTCATTCTGGAATTCGGAGAAAGTCCGAGTCGGCTTTTACTGCACCCGGCAGTCCAATCCGCACCCGGAGAAGGAGCTTCAATCGCTGAAACTGATTTCCACCGGACTCTCCGTTCCGCTGATCGGAGCCGTCACGCTGGAAGAGTAAAACAACCCCTTATCGGAGAAGGAACATGAAAAATTTGTTTCAGAAACGAAACGTCGGATCAAAGAGAGTGCACTTCTCCCTGATCGAACTTCTTGTGACGATTGCCGTGATCGCCATCCTGACGGGGCTCCTGCTTCCCGCGCTGAATTCGGCCCGCGGGAAGGCGCAGGCGATCTTCTGCACCGGAAATCTGAAACAGTACGGGACTGCCTACTATCAGTACGCATCAGACTATAACGACTATCTTCCGTTCAATCAGGACTGTTCCGGATTCTGGCTTCAGTGGATCAACCATGTGATGCCGTATCTCGGAGCGCATGTGAAGAAATATGACTGGGGAAGCAACAGCTCCACGGCGCAGTCCTCCGCATTTGTCCTGAAATCCAAGCTCTACTGCCCCTCCCGCTGGGAGATGGACAAACCGAGCGTTTTCAACCTGCCCACCTATGCTCCGAACGGCTGGTTCGGACTGAGCAAGATGATCGACGGCGGAACCGTCTGCAGCGGCTATCGTCTTGGAAACACCAAAAAGGGGAAAAATCCCTCCCGGATCATGCTCCTGAGCTCCACAAAAATCGGTTCCGACGGAGGGTATCCGGCCAACTACTCCGTGAATCTGGTCGAGCTCCCCTCGCACGGCGACTCGGAAAACATGCTCTACATCGGCGGAAATGCCGGTTCCATCCGCTGGAAACGAATCCCGCTGGGCAGCAACGCCCCCGCTCTGACCGGCGGTCCTTCCGCATACGCCATCTTCGGCGGATGGGCACCGTTCTGAACTCAGGTTGAATCAGGAGATCTTTTCCCATGAAATACTGCTTTGCTCTCATTCTTTCCTTTCTTTCCCTTTCCCTGTTTGCGCTTGCCGGATTCGAGGTGACGGAGTACAACGGCGTCCGCAAGGAGAATCTTGAATTTTCCACGGTGCTGCTTCGCCAGGACTGGCAGTACGCGCTGATCTCCTCCAGTTCTTTCCGGAAAAGTGCCGGCTGCAGAAAAACGGCCGATGAACAGGTCCTTGCCGGAAAATGGATCCTGCCGGATGGAGAATTTCTCCTGAAACACCGTCTGAAACGGGAAGGGGAAAATTCTCTGCGCCTCTCGTTTCAGGCGGATTGCGCGGGTTCCGGCGTTGCCGGACGGACGGTGATGGTCAGCACGGCGTTTCCGGTCCTCGAATTCGGCAGTCGGGCGATTCGCGCCGACGGGAAGAACATCTCCTTTTCCAGGAAATACAACCCGAAGGAAAACGCGGTGCAGGGGAAGTGCCGGAAAATGGAGATCCCTCTGCAGACCGGCGTTCTGTATCTGGAAGGACCGTTCTGGTATCGTCTGCAGGACAATCGCGCGTACGGATCCGCCAACTGGAGCCTGCGGATTTACTGTTCCCAGAAGCTGAAACAGGGACGGATTCAGTCGGCATCGATTTCGCTGCTCTTGCGCTTTGTTCCGTATTCCAGCACGCCGCTGCCGCTGACCGGCGCGGCGAACTCCGGTTTTACAGACGATGTTGCGGAGGATCGGAAAGGGGGATGGACCGATCAGGGGGCGGAAAACGATTTCCGTTCCTTCCCGCAGGACCAGCGGATTTTTGCCGGAGTGCCGTTCCGGATTCTGAGTGAAAAGGAGCATCCGGGAAAAAGCTGTATTGTGCTTCGGGGGAAGGCGCGGCCGTACTTTCCGCAAAAGGCGGAGCTGGAGTTGAAGAGTCCGGTCAGGGGAAAATATCTGTATCTGCTCCACTGCGTCGCGTGGCCGACTCAGGATGTGGAGAGGATTGGAACGGTTTCGGTGGAGTCGGCGTCCGCGGAATTCGTGGAGAAGGAGATTGTACGATATGAGGTCAAGTGTCAGGAGGATGTCGGCAATTTCTGGGGAGGAGCGCCGCTGAAGAATGCCCGTCTCGGGTGGAAAGGACGCAATGCGTCATCGTCGATCGGAATCTATGTCTCCCGGATTCCGCTGAATGGAGGTGCGATCCGGAAGATCGAATTCGAAAGCGCGGGAAAAAGTGTCTGGATGATTGCCGGAGCGACGGTTTCGGACATCGAACTCTCGTTCGATCCTCCCCGCAGAATCGTGATGCATGCCGGAAAGGATTTCATGGAGCTGAAGGATCGCAGCGTTCTTCTCCATGTGGAAAAGGGGAGCATTCTGGATTTCTCCGGCCGCCTGGATGCCCCGGCGGGAAAATATGGATTCCTGAAAAATGTGAATGGACATTTTGAATTTGAGAAGCGTCCCGGAATACCGGTCCGGTTTTACGGCGTCAACATTGCCCAGGGGCTTCATTTCATGTCGGACGAACTGATGGACCGGATGGTGGAGCATATCGCCGCGACCGGATACAATCTGGTTCGCTTCCACCATTTCGACGGACTGCTTGCAAAGCCGACCAGAGAGGATCCGCTCGCTTTCGATCCGGTCCGGCTGGAGCGACTGGACATGCTCGTCAGAAAATTCAAGGAAAAAGGCATCTACATCACCGTGGATCTTTACACCTGCCGGACAATCGGCAAAGGGGAGATCCCGGGCGTTCCGGACGAGCTTGCCTCCAGTTCCTACAAGGGACTTCTGTTTGTCCATCCGCCGGCGATGGAGAACTTTCTCCGTTTCATGCGGAAACTTCTGACGCACCGGAACCGCTACACGGGGCTGACATGGACAGAGGATCCCGCGATCTGCAAAATCAGTCTGATCAACGAAGATTCCATCATCCATGTCCACAAGAAGAATCCGTTTCTCCTGAGCCTGTATCGGAAGAAATTTGAGGAATACAAGCGGGAGAGGGGCATCAAAGGTCCGGCAGGGAATGCGGAAGGACTCTGGAATCAGTTCCTGGTGGATACATACCGTACGGCGTTCCTCCGTCTGCGGGCGGCGTGCCGGGAACTCGGAGTGCGGGCGCCGGTCACCGATCAGAATTTCTATACCGATATCGGAACGTCGCTTTCCCGGGAGCTGTACGATTATGTGGACAACCATTTTTACAACAATCATCCCATTTTCATCGGTCCTGTGATGTGGAAGCCGCCGATCCGGTCGGCGACGGGGCTGATGGTGGAGAATTATACGGGGATGCTGCTGGCCATGGCGCGGAGCCGTCTGTTCGGAAAACCGTTTACGGTATCGGAGTGGGATTTTGTCAATCCGAATCCGTTTGTCGTGGAAGGTGCGTTTGAGACGGGGGCCTGTGCGGCGGCGCAGGGGTGGTCGTCTCTGGAACGGTTCTGCTACGGCTTCGGCGACTATTCGATGCGGAGAGGGAATCCGGCAATCGGCACGTTTTCGATGACGTCGGATCCTCTGCGTCTGCTGTCGGAGCGTGCCGGAGTGCTGTTCTTCCTGCGGGGCGATGTCCGGGAATCGGAAAAGGTCTATCCGATCCTGCTGCCGCGCGACTATTTCAGAAGAAACAGGACGGATACTCCATCGGCTCTTCTGAACCGTCTTGCCCTGCTGGGGAAAACCGGTCTTGTGCTCTGCGATTCCGTCCGGGATGCGGAGCTCCCGCCGGGAACGGTCCATGCGGTTTCCCTGGATGAAACGGCCGCGGAACGGAAAACGGTCAGCGGGGTGCCGGATGCCGTTCGAAAACTGAAGCTGGACCGCACCCGCTTCCGCAACGACACAGGCGAAATCACCCTCGACGCCGAGCAAGGGACCTTTCTGGTGCAAACGGAAAAGAGCGAGGCTTTCCTGCTGAAGGAAGGCAACAGTCTGCAGGGGAAATTTGCGTCCGTGAAGAACCGCAGAAGTTTCTGCGCGCTTCTTCTCTCCGCAATGGACGGAAAGAGTCTTAAAGAAAGCGGACGGTTTCTGATTCTCCATCTGACGCAGACGGTGAATCGGGGAATGACTTTCCAGACACAGGACTGTTCGGTTCTTGAAACATGGTCGGAAAAACCGTCGGCTCTGCTGTTCCGCCGGGGCGAGGCGGATCTTATTGTGAATCGGGATCTTTCCGGTTTTCAGCTTTATGCGCTCAATCTTGCGGGGAAACGTCTGGGGAAGGTTCCGTTCCGGACCCGAAACGGAAAAAGTGTTCTGTCTCTGAAAACGGACTGGAATGGAAAAGTGGTTGCCGCATACGAGCTGGTCGGGAAGAAGGCGGACTGATTTCCAACGAGGAGCCTTACCCATGCAGGTCACCATCAACACGGAAAACAGAAGCGGAAGAATCCGGAATTTCTGGAATCACATTCCCTTCCATCCGACGGATGCGGGAGAGCTGCAACTCCATTCTCCGGAAGAAATGATTTTCCCGGACGGTTTTTTCACGCGGGATCTTGTCATGACGCACAATGCGGTCTCCCTGCTGGAATTCCTTCCGGAACAGGGCGGTTGCCGAGAAGGGACGACTGGAAAAGGATGTTTTTCCCATGCGTCCGGAGGATCTCCTGCGGACAACGGCCGGAAAACAGTATCATGACCCGGAAAATCGATGGAATGAGAGGCCGGCTTCTCCGAATCTCCCGCGTGCGGAATATGTGTCACCGTGCGCGGGGAAGCAGTATTTTGCGTGTTCTGTACTGCCGATGAGTTGAATTTTCCGTTTTTCTTCGAAGGATCTCTTGCAAAGGAGTGCGGGAGAGTATATTTTCGCGTTGAGGAAAACCCTTTGAAAAATGGAGAACAGGAAAATGAATCTGATACCGGAACAGTCGGGAACGACTCCAAACTACTGGTGCACATGGGGGATTCAGAATTCCTCCTTACGAAGCAGGGAACATACGGAAAATCTGGTGTTTACCGGAGATCAGGGGGCGCATTCCGCCCGGGAAAATCTGAACGCGGAACTGCTGTTCGGGAAGAACGGGTGGAGCGATCAGTTTGACGGAATCCGCGGCGATCTCTCTTTGATGCTGGATGACGGATGGGATGTCGCTTACGGGATTCATCCGAAGGAGAATCTTTCCTCTTTCGGATCGGTTCTTCCCGATCCGCAGCGGTTTCCGTTCTGCACGGGTTCGCCGGAGGAACGGCTGGAGAAGCTCAATCGGAAGGTGCAGAGTCGCGGCTGGCGCGATGTCGGACTCTGGATCGCGCCGCAGGTCACGGGAGAAACACGCGAGCATCCGGCGTCCGGAAAGGAACAGGAGGCATTTCTGCGCGACCGGCTGCGCTGGACCTCGGAAGCGGGAATCCGTCTCTGGAAAGTGGACTGGGGCATCCGAAGCGGAGATCTGCAGTATCGCCGTCTGATCTCCGAAATCGCACGGGAAATCAATCCGGAGATCCGGATTGAGCATTCGATCGGTCTTTCGCCGCTGAACGCGGCGGAAACGTCGCCGGAAGGAAAGCAGTGGGGAAGCGGACGGTTTGCGGATATGGGCGATGACCTGCTTCAGAAGATCTCCTGCCTGCTCTCCTTCAGCGACATGGTCCGCATTTACGATCTTCTCTATCCGCTCACCGTTCCGACCTCCATCGACCGTCTGGCATTCTATCTTTCCTGTTCCGACGGCGTTCTTCTCAATGTGGAAAACGAGCTGTATCTTGGCGCGGCCTCCGGCACGTCGTTCGGAGTCATGCGTTCCGAGAGAGGGCCGGAAGTCCAAATAGATCTCGGACCGATCCAATCCAGAGACAGAAAAATACTGGAACTTTTCCGCGCGGTCCGCTGGCAGAGAATTGCTCCGGCGTGGGAATCCTCCTATCACGAGCCGGTCACGCTGTCCAAGACCATTCTGACCGACTGCTGGACCTATCGACCCGACACAGTCTGGCTGAAACGGGTTTTCAATCAGAAAATTTCCCAGGGTGCTCCGGCTGTCCTCGCGCGGAATCTGCCGCTTCCGCAGGTTCTTTCCCGAAGCGGAGAAGTACCCTATCTTGTCACATCACGTCATCCGAACGGCGCCATCTCGATCGGCTTCCTGCCGAGGCTTTCCGATGACCGCGGATTCTATACGCCTCCGGCAACGGTCGCTCTTTCCATTCCCTGCGAAGGAGTCCCGATCGGCGTGTTCGGCGAGTTCGACTCGCTGCGTTTCCCCGTCGCAAATGGGAAAAAGCGCCTGATCGGACAGGATCTCGCCCAATCGGAAGCCGTCGATCTTTCCGCCTTCCTCCGGATTCATGAAAACATCGCGGAAATCTCCGGAGAGGTCGTAAAGGCTGTGACCGTTTCGAAGGAAGGGGATTTCTCCGATCCCGGAATTGTCCTGAAACTGCTTCCCGAGACCTGACCCGTCTTCCCATCGTTTCTGTCTTCGGGGCAAAGAAAAGAGGCCGTTGCGAATCCTTCGCGCGGCCTCTTTTTCATATGCGGAATACCAGAAATCCGGCGATCCTGTATTTCTGCCGGCTCCGGGAAAAAAATGGAGCGGGTGAAGGGAGTCGAACCCTCGTAGCCAGCTTGGGAAGCTGGTGCATTACCGTTATGCTACACCCGCGAATCGTTGTCCCATACCATACTTGTTTTTTTGCAGAGTTCAAATGCAATGCGAAGAATTTTTTCAAAAAAGTTCCGCCGGGAGGCGTGGACAGGTGCGTTCCCGGCGGAAGAGGGCGATCATTTCTGACAGGAATAGGCCTGTTTCAGAACGTCGTATGTGAGTTTTGGACGGCGGTACTCGTCCAGCACGCCCTTGTTGTTCAGAGAACGCGGACGGCAGAGCGCACGGGCCGACGCATAGGTCCGGCAGTCGGAGAAGTGCCAGACCGCCAGCCCCAGAAATTCCGGATTTCCGAGAATGACCCGGCAGCTTTCGCGGACATAATCCGCCTGATACTCCTCGCTCCAGTGGACACGGAAGGTGTCGTGCCATCCGGGAATTGCGCCGGCTCCGATCTCGCTGATCAGCACCGGACGATTCCCGAACCCCCGTTTTGCGAGCGATTTCAGCAGACGGTCCATTTCCGCTTCGATCTCCTTCAGCGGACGCGGGAGATCCGGATTGGACGCGTACCAGCCGGGATAGCGGTTGACGCTGATGATATCGGCCAGAGCAAGGGAACGGTCGTCGTCGGGGAACATGGTTGCGTAGGAGATCAGCCGTCCGTCCCGGGCGGAGCGCAGGATCTCTGCCAGTTCGGAATAAAGCGCATCCGTTTCCGGCGAATTGGAGTGCCCCTCGTTCAGGAAGCCCCAGATGATGATCGACGGATGGTTGATGCTCTTTTCGATCAGACGGTGCGCCTGCGCCTTCTGCGCGGCGGCAAATGCGGGATTGCGGAAGTGTTCCGGCGGATTCCCCCATCCGAGCGTCTCCTCCCAGACCAGGAGTCCGAGTTCGTCGCAGAGATCCAGAAAGCGCGAATCCTGCGGGTAGTGCACACAGCGGACAAAATTGCATCCGAGGTCTTTCAGCAGCCGGACATCCTCCAGAATCAGCGACGGCGGCAGGGAGACCCCGAACAGCACATGCGCCTCGTGCCGGCAGATTCCCTTCAAACGGATTTCCTTTCCATTGAGGAGCAGTTTTTTTCCCTCCGTCTTCACGGTCCGCAGTCCGAAGCGTTCGGTCACGGAAGAGAACGGCGTCCGGACCGTCACCGTATGCAGGACCGGATGTTCCGGCGACCAGAGTTCCCGGTTCTCCATCTGCAGCTCCATCTCCGGTTCCGCGGAATCAAGCAACAGCTCCTGGAACGGTGCTCCGTCCAACGAGAACGCCGCCGGACAGCGCTCCGGAAGATTCCCGGAAAGACGCAGACGAACGCGGATCTTTCCATTCTCCGCATCCACGATCCGCACCTCCGCCCGGTCCACCGAACAGTCCGGCAGCTGATGCAGTTCCACGCTCCGATAGAGCCCCCCGTATCCGTAGAAATCATAGAACGGATGGATCAGCGGTGCGGCGGAAGCGTCGTACAAATTCGAAACAGCGAGCAGAAGTTCGTGCTCCCCCTCCTCTTCCGAAAGAAAATCGAACGGGACTTCCGAATATATCAGATTGCTCTCTCCGATCTTCCGTCCATCCCAGTAAACGGAAAGCAGGAAGCCGAATCCCCGGCACACCAGCCGGATCCGTCCTTTGTGCACCCGGACCCGTCTCCGGTAAAATCCGGTTCCGCGAAGCCCCCGGCAGATGTTTTGAAGATCAAAACAGGATGGAACCGTTGTCACATCATGAAATTCAATTTTTGAACACTGCTCCTCCCGGAAGAGGACTCCTTCCTGAAAGGCAAAATCCCAGAGACCGTCAAGAATCTCCAGCGGATATCCGGCATGAAGGGGCCAGGTCTGCATCTTGTTTTCTCCTTACTTGTTACCTGTTGGTATCCGCGACCGCAGCAGGAGCGCGGGAAAATTAGAGTGTCACACCGTCCTTGAAGATGGCGATTTCCTCATAGCCGCCGCGTTCATTTGCGGTCTCCTTTCCGTTGAGTACCGCAAGGACGGCCTCCCGGAATTCGCGGTCGACCGTATCGGGATCCCGGTCGAGAACCCGTCCGGCATCGAAATCAATCCAGTTCCGCTTGAATCCGGCGAGCGCGCTGTTCGAAGCGATCTTCATGGTCGGGACCACCGAACCGAACGGCGTTCCGCGTCCGGTGGTGAACAGAATCAGCTGGGCGCCCGATGCGGCAAGAAGAGTGGAGGCCACCATGTCGTTGCCGGGACCGGTCAGCAGATTCAGTCCCTTTTCCCGGACATGCTCTCCCGGGAGCAGCACATCGCAGACCGCGGAAGATCCCGCCTTCTGCGTGCAGCCGAGCGATTTGTCCTCCAGAGTCGATATTCCGCCCGCCTTGTTCCCGGGCGAGGGATTCTCATAAATGGCCTGTCCGTAGCGGGTGAAGTAGCGTTTGAAGTCGTTGATCATCGTCACGCATTTTTCAAAGACCTCCCGGCTGCGGCAGCGGGCCATCAGAAGGGTTTCGGCGCCGAACATTTCCGGAACTTCGCTGAGGATGGTGCTGCCGCCATGCGCGGTCAGGAAATCGGAAAAGCGGCCGACCAGCGGATTGGCGGTGATTCCGCTGAGACCGTCCGATCCGCCGCATTTGAGGCCGACCACCAGTTCACGGATCGGAATTTCCGTCCGTACATCCTTCGAAGCGAGGCCGACCAGCTCGTTCAGGATTTTCATTCCCGCCCCGCAGTCGTCCTCTTCGTTCTGAGCGACGAGGAAGCGGATCCGCTCCGGATCAAAATCGCCGAGCTTCTCCCGGAAGGAGTCGATCGTATTGTTTTCGCATCCGAGCCCGACCACCAGCACGCCGCCCGCGTTCGGGTGGCGGACAAGACCGCAGAGAATCGCCCGGGTCATCTCGTGATCGCCTCCGAGCTGGGAACAGCCGTACGGATGCTCCAGCGCAACGGCCCGGTCCACACTCCCCGCGGGAAGAGTCCGGTTCAGCCGTTCGGCGAGGGTTCGGGCAAGACGGTTTACACATCCCACGGTCGGCACGATGAAAATATGGTTGCGGATCCCGGCCGCGCCGCCGCGACGGCGGAATCCCGAAAATGTGATACGTTCCGATGACGCATTCTGCGGAATTTTCACCGGATTGTAAACATACTCCAGAATCCCGTCCAGATTCGTCTTCATATTGTGCGTGTGGACGTGTTCGTTCCGGCGGATGGCGCAGGTGGCGTGGCCGATCGGGAGACCGTATTTGATGATGTTCTCCCCGGCGGCGATGTCCCGCAACGCGAATTTATGTCCGCGCGGGACCTCCGGCGAGGAATCGTCCAGCATCACCGCCACATTGTCCAGAGGGTTGATTCGGATGCTCCGCATGGCGTTCCCCCTCTTACAGAACGGACTGCGCCGCTTCGCGGATGCCCTTCCGGTCAATCCGGTCGAGCATCTCGATCGTGAAATCCGTCAGTCCGGGCACGGTATTGAGATCCATTCCCCAGAATGCGGAGTTTGCCAGAGCGGAGCGGACATATTCTCCGGTCGGTTTTCCGGCGATTCCGGCGAAGAAGTCGATCACCTCCGGCGAATCCGAAACCGGCCACGACACATCTCCGCAGGAAGCGGACGCCTTCCCGTCCCCCCCCTTTCCCAGCCGGTAGAACCGGAGCAGAGCCGCCAGCGAAAACGCCAGCGCCGGCGGAAGAGTCCCTTTGAGCCTGAGATAATCCAGCAGACTCGGCAGCACGCGCACCTTCCACTTGGAAACCGAGTTGAGCGAAATCGACAGCAGACGATGCTGGGCAAACGGATTCAGGAACCTCTCCACGACCGAATCCGCAAAGAACTGCTTTTCGTTTTCGGGCAGCGGAACCGTGTGGAAGATTTCGCCGTAGATGGATTTGCGGACGAGCTTTCCGAAAACGGGATCATTCATCATCTCGTCGACAAACGTCAGTCCGCCGAGAATCGACGCCAGCACGTTCGCCGTATGCGCCCCGTTGAGAAAGCGGACCTTTCTTGTCCGATACGGCGTCTGATTCTCCGTGACCACCACGTTCAGGCCGCACTCCTTCAGCGGCAGTTCGTTCAGAATGGATTCGGGGCCCTCGATCACAAAAAAGTGGAAGATCTCCCCGCAGTCGATCAGATTGTCCTGATAGCCGAGCTCCTCGCAGATCTTCGCGGCCTCCGCACGCGGATACCCCGCCACGATGCGGTCGACCAGCGTATTGAAGAAACAGCACGACTCTTCCAGCCAGGCGGAAAATTCCGGCGGGAGCTTCCAGTCGGCGGCATAGTGCAGCATGTGGGTTTTCAGCGTTGCGCCGTTTTTGTCGATCAGTTCGCAGGGGAGGAACAATATTCCCTTTGCCGGATCGCCGTGGAAGTGTTTCCAGCGTTCGAACATCAGACTGGTCAGCTTTGCGGGGTAGGTGTTGGGACACTGTCCCGGAATCCGGGGCTCCGGCTTGTATTCGATACCGGCCTCGGTGGTGTTGGAAAAGACAAAGCGGAGATCGGGAGAGCAGGCGGCGCGGACGGCGGCGTCCCAGTCGGCATAAGGATTCAGACACCCTTTGACCGATTCGATGATCTCCCGTTTTTCGACGACCTTTCCGTCGGCGATTCCGCGGAGGATCAGGGTATAGAGACCGTCCTGGGCATTGATGGCGTCGGTCATGCCGGCGGGAAGGGGCTGAATGATCTGGACCAGACCGTTGAACTTGCCCTGTTGGTTCATTTCATGGATCATCCAGTCGATGAATGCGCGGAGGAAGTTTCCTTCGCCGAACTGGAGGACACGGACGGGAAGAGTCGGAGTTTTTTCTCGTTTCAGCAGTTTCATGGAGATGCAGCCTTCTGTTTGAGGGTTGGGTTTCGGATCGGGAAATTCAGAATTTCACAAGATCGCGCGTGTTGACGGGAAGACCGGTTTTCATGGAGAGATTCGCGGAAATTCCGGTCAGGATGGAGCGGGCGCCGTCGAGATAGCCGGCGGCGTGGCCGAGGGGATCGTCCTTGGCGCCGCGGAAGACATCGTTGAGGAGCCGGACGTCGCCGCCGCCGTGGCCGCCCTTGTCGCCCGCGTCATAGGTGATGACTTGCGGCCTGCCCCAGTGGGGCTGGAAGATGATTTCCGGAATCAGGGTCTTCTTGTCGCCTTCGAGCTCGCGCATGCCGGGCTGATTGAAGTCCTCATGGCCGCCGCTCACATAGGATTTTTCCACGACGTTGAATTCCAGGCGTCCTTTGGTGCCGTTGAAGCAGACGCGGTAGCCCTCCCACGGGGAATGGGCGTTGAGGGAGTAGGTCATGACGACGTTGTTTTCATAGCGGACCATCACCGCCATGTTGTCTTCAATGGAGATTCCGTCGCCGAAAACGCTCTGATCGCGGAAATACCCGTCCTCGTGCTCCGCGTTGTAGTAGAGCTCCTGCAGCGTGGTGTCCTCCGCGGTGACATGGAGCGCGAACGGATCCTCTGCCGCAATGGCGTTTCCGCGGGCCCGGCTGTAAAACTCCGTCACGCCGCGTTTCTCCGCGTTCTCCCGGCCGTAGAATTTGAGATCGCCCATCGCAAAAACGGTCTTCGGTGCGGAGTTGATCCACCAGTTGACCAGATCGAAGTGGTGGGTGGCCTTGTGGACCAGAAGTCCGCCGGAGTTGTTCTTGTTGCGGTGCCAGCGCCGGAAGTAGTCCGCGCCGTGGCTGGTGTCGAGCAGCCATTCAAAGTGGATGCTGGTGATCTCGCCGACAATGCCGCTCTGCAGAACCTCCTTGACCTTGGTGTTGCGCGGAGCGTAGCGGTAGTTGAAGGTGACGGTGAGGTGTTTCCCGGTCCGTTTGACCGTGTCTATGATCTGCTGACACTTTTCCGCGTCGACGGTCATCGGTTTTTCCGTAATCACATCGCACCCGAGTTCCATCGCCCGGCAGATGTATTTATGATGCGTGCGGTCCATGCTGGTCACGATCACCTGATCCGGCCGGATCTCGGCGATCATGCGGTCGAACTGGTCCGCCTTGTAGGTCGGCAGCGGAGCGTGCCCGTATTTCTCCTGAAGGCGCCGGTTCCAGTAGTTCATCCGGGTCTGATTGATGTCGCAGAGGGCGCAGATATCGCCGGCATCGCGGAAGTCTCCCGCCAGCGCTTCCAGATACATCCCGCAGCGGGAGCCGGTTCCGACAAGCACGTATTTTTTCATTTTCATCCTCTCCTTTTCCTCGTTCCGAGGTTTGATTTAAAATAAATGCCATCGTTGGCAAATGCAAATCTTTTTTTGAAAAAAAGCATCAATTCCGCGAAGAAAACCGGGGCAGAGAGGGGGACGATTTCAGGTGAATCGGAAGACGCGGTCGCAATGTTCGATGGAGGTCTGGCGATGGGCGACAACGAGCATTGTGACACGTCCCCGCAGCGCCGTCAAAGCCTCCACAAACGCCGACTCCGTCTGGTTGTCGAGCGAGCTGGTCGCCTCATCGAAAATCAGAAAAGCGGGACGGGGATACAAAGCACGGGCAATTCCGATCCTCTGCCTCTGTCCGCCGGAAAGATTCCGTCCGTTCTCCGTCAGGACGCAGTCCATTCCTCCGGGCAGGCGGAGCACAAACTCTTCGGCCTGTGCAATGCGGAGGCACTCCGCCACCCGGGCGCGGTCGATCTGCTCCTTCGGCACCCCGGGAGCCACATTTTCCGCCACCGTCCCTTCCAACAGCGTAATAGTCTGCGGCACATAGCCGATCTGTCTTCTCCAGGATCCGAGATTCTCCCGGATATCCCGTCCATCCACCAGAATCCGGCCGGAATCCGGCGGAAAAAGACCGGAGATCAGATCGCTGAGAGTCGTCTTTCCGCAACCGGTCGGCCCCGCAAGGGCCAGAAAACTGTTTTTCGGAATCGTCAGCGAAAGATCCTTCAGCACCGGCTTCTCTCCATATGCAAACGAGACCTTCTCCACACGGATCTCCCGTTCCAGCTTCAGCTCCGGCCCGGCATTCGTCTCATCCTCCGCCGGAATCGTGTTCAGATCCGTCGAAATCAATGCAAACCAGTTCCACTGGGAGCGGATTCTGGCCAGATAATAGTGAATGCGCGACATCGACGGCATCATCCGCAACAGTGCCAGACCAATAAACGAAATCTGCAGCGCAATCGACGTCGGCGCCACCCGGCACACCAGCAGCAGAATAATCGTTCCCATCCCAAGACAAATCACACCGGCCTCAATAAAAAACCGCGGCAGCTGAGAATACAAAAACAGTTTCATCGCCGGTTCCGCCGCCAGGAACTCCAGCTCCCGCCCTTCCCGGATGAACCGCTCCTTCCGTCCGGCCAGCTTGATCTCCTTCAGCGCCCCCAGCACAAACAGCAGAAATCCCGTCAGACGCGAATTCTTCTGATAACACTCCTCCGCAATACTGCGGATCAGACGCCGGACCAGCAGAAACACCGGAATCGAGAAAAAGACCGCCACCACCGCAATCCCCACCGCCGTCAGCGGAGCCAGCACAAACACCGCCGCCAGCAGAATCATCACCAGCAGCACTTCCGAGGCCAGCATCATCAAACTGTTGAACAGATCCGGCAGAGCATTTCTGGTCTGATTGAGTTTTTCCAGCGACCGCGCAGTCGACTCGTTCAAACGGAACCGGAACCCTCCCCCGATATACCTCTTCAGCAGATCCGCCCCCAGACGCGCGGAAAGCCGATACGCAAACCGGATCTGGACTCCCGCGATCCAATACAGAAACAAATTCTTGCACAGGAAAAAAAGCGCCGTTGCCGTACAAAGCAGAATCAGAAGGGAGTTGTACGGCAGATTCCCTGTCATCTGCTTGATCTGAATGAGGATTCGATTCTGGTCAAACAACTCCGGATTCAGGAACAGCGCAATGATCGGCATCACCAGTCCGATTCCGCCCAGCTCCAGCAGACTGGCGAGGAACACCAGTCCGGAGATCCGGATCAGCGCGAACTTCTCGGCGGGAAACAGCGTGGACCGGATCTGACGGATCATGGAAAACATTTTTTATTTCCCCTTTCCGGCGCCCGGCATGCCGGCCAGCGGATGATCCACGATTTCTCCGGTCACGGAACTGCGATATCCCCCTTTCGCGCCGCGGCAGTCGGGAACAAGGACCACCTTTCCGGCTCCCCGGGGAAGATCAATCGCATAAAACGGCATTGCCAGTGAAGAGAGCGTATACCGGAAATCCTCCAGAATTTCCAGTCCCCGGTCGACGCCGGTGGCAAAATGGGAGACCCCCTCCACCGGATCAATATGAAACAGATAATGCGGCTTCACCCGCAGCGCCGCCAGACGCTTGAACAGACGACGCAGCGTCTCCGCATCATCATTGACCCCCTTCAGCAGCACGCTCTGATTCAGCACCGGGATCCCGTGCGAAACCAGACGGCGCAACGCCTTCTCCGCCTCCCCGGTCAGCTCATCCGGATGGTCGAAATGCGTCACGAACCATAATCCGTCAATGACGGAAAGGCGTTCCGTCAGTTTTTCTGTGATTCGGGCCGGCTCCACAGCGGGCGCCCGGGAGCAGATCCGGACGGTCTCCACCGCGCCGGAAGCGCGGATTCTGGATGCCATGTCGATCACGCGGTCGTCATTGAGAACCAGCGGATCCCCTCCGCTCAGCAGCACATCGCTGACCTCCGGATTCTGATCCAGCCATTTGCAGACCTGTGCAAGATTCTCATCGGAAAGTGTAAACCGTGCGGCGCCGTCCGCCCAGAGCCGTTTCCGGAAGCAGAAGCGGCAGCGCACAAAGCATTCCGATGTCGTCAGCAGAACCGCGCGGTCCCGGTAGCGGCGGATCAGATTCGGCACCGGACTCTGTTCCAGTTCCGCCAGTCCATCCGGCACAAGACCGGGATTCTCCAGCTCCCGGAGATCCGGCAGATAGAGCCGCGCCACCGCCGGGGAAGACTCCGCCAGCGCTTTGCAATAGGTGTTCAATTTGACGGGATAGCGCTTCAGCACCTCCGTCATTTGTCCGTCAGACTCCGTCATTCCCACACAAACCCTCTTCCGTCATGAATTCCGGCCAGCAGAGTTTCCCCGCCGGCGGATCCATTCGGATCTGCCGGAGCTGGAAAGAGATGGAACTCTTCCCGCCCCGGCATCTTCTCCGATGCGGAGTTCTTATTTCTTTTCGATCGAATAAATCCAGCCCTTGTCCGGATTCCAGGAACGGGAAACCCGGATCGGATTGTCGCGTTTCTCCGTATTGGCGGAGAGTTTTGCGAGAATTCCATCGACTTCGTACTCCTGCGCGGAGCAGTTTGCCTTTGCCGCAAGCTCTGCGGAAGTTCCCGAAACCGGAGCCATTTCCGCAAAAACGCCCTCCAGGTCGGTCAGCAGTTTGATGACGCCCTTGCTGGCCAGCTTGTAGGCCTGAACGCCCGGCTGGTGGAACGCATTGATGTGAATGAGTTCCGCATACGCGGCAACCGCCCGCTCATAAAGAGCGATCAGCATTCCGACGCTGAAGGCGGAGACATCGTTCAGCCGCAGTTCAATCACCTGGCGCCCCTTGTTGCGCAGTGCATTGGAAAGCCCCGTAAGGAATCCGTGCAGATAGTCTCCCATGGCGATTCCTTTGGAGATCGGCGCGGGGAGCGTGTCTTCCAGAATTTCAATGAAGGTGACAAAGAAGTCGTTTCGTCCGTCATTGAGCTGCTGGATGAAGGCGTGCGCATCGGTTCCGCCCTTGTTGCCGAAGACGTTGAGTCCCTGATGAACAGTCTTTCCGTCCAGATCCTTCTCCTTGCCGAGGCTCTCCATCACGAGCTGCTGGAGGTAGCGGGACATCAGAATCAGACGGTCGGAATAGGGCACAATCACCATATTGCGATCGCCTTTCCCGTTGCCGGCGATGTACCACATCGCGGCGAGCATATACGCCGGGTTGTGAGTCAGCTGCGGATTGGCCGTGAGACCATCCATGTGACAGGCTCCTGCGAGCAGATCCTTGAACCGGATTCCGGCAAGCGCGGCCGGGAGATGGCCCACGATGCTTGTTTCGCTGGTCCGTCCGCCGATGGACTCCGCCATCTCAAACACCTTGAGCCAGTTCTCGCCGCGGGCGAGCTGGTCCAGTTCGCTCTTCTTCATGGTGATCGCGCAGGCGTGCTTTGTGAAATCGAGTCCGGCGGCCTCGTAATACTCCCGGCAGACGATCATATTGTTCTTGGTCTCCTGCGTTCCGCCCGATTTGGAGATGTTGACCACGAGAGTCTTTTCGAGATCGGCCACCTGAAGCGCATCCGCCAGTCCGGCGGTGTCGGTGTTGTCGAGGAAGTAGATTTTCAGGTATCCGTTGCGCTGGGCGTCGGACTTCTCGTTCCAGTAGGGGCCGTTGATCGCCATCTGGATCAGCTGGGGACCGAGAGCGGATCCGCCGATTCCGTTGATGAATGCCGCCTCGAATTTCTTCCCGGTCGATCCGACGATCCGGCCGCTGCGGATTGCCTCCGCAAAGGCTTCCACTTCCTGATACTCCTCGGATCCGGTGTAGACGGAGCGGTCGGTAAAATGAGTGACTTTCCGGTTTTCATCCGGATTCTTGATCTCGCCGCGCTCGATCTTGAGCATCTCCTCGTGCACGCCGACGAACCGTTTGCTCATCGCCTCGATATCGGCATCCGTGAATGCCATTCCGGCGAAGTTGATCTGGAATCCGCTGCTTCCATCCACAAATGTGTATTTGTGGCATCTCTCTGTCCAATTTTCCATTTTTGCTCCTCTTTCTCGGAAAAGTTTGATTTTTCTTTTTCGATTTCCGGTAATTTACACCCGGAAGTGCCGATTGTAAAGTCGGGAAGGCGGAGATTTCCGCATCTCCCGCCCTCCGAGTCGAGGATCCGGGCAAAAAAAACCGGTCCGCCGCCAGGAAGCTCACCCTTCGGAAGACCGGTAAAACAGTCCGGACACACACCCGCAAACATCTGATATCCGATCCGTTTTTTTTTCAACCCTCTGCAGTTTTATGCCGGGATTTTCCGGGACTTATCTCCAGCCCCAGGCGACACACGCCGCCTGAAAGACCGCAGATTCCCAGAAAAACAAAATAGATTTTCTGTTCACAATCCGTTTCTCCTTTTCCCTCCGGTCCAGCGACTCTGTCCCGGATTCAAGGACCATACCATACAGGAGGGATGTTGCCGGACTGTTGCATCTTTGTTGCAAGACGGCAATCTGCGATTTTATTTTCGAGGCAGCACTTCGCGGATGATGGCGCGTGTTTTTTCCATTCCGTATTCCCGGAGGAAGGTGTCGATCACGGGTACCAGCCGGACCACAAGGATGAGTCCCGCCAGGAACAGCACGCCCGCTCCGACAAAATAGGCCCGGTACATCGCAAGCCCGTTTCCAAACAGACGTTCCGCAATTTTCAGAATCCCGCTTGCGACAACCATCCCCGTCACGCCCGCCGCCGCCCCCGTCACCACGCTGATGAACATGGAACTTGCCACCTGGCGCTCTTTCGGAACCGCCATCAGAAAATAGTGAACCATCGCATTCTGAGCGGAGACCACCATGGATCCGATCAGCGCAAACGGCAGAATGAACAGCCCCCACATCCAGACGGACCGGATCGTCCCCGGCGCCACCAGGAAGAACAGGCAGACCGGAAAAATCAGCGAATACGCATAGATCGCCACTTTGCGCGGACCGATCTTTTCCGTCACCTTCCCGCTGATCTGCGTTGCCGCAATCGATGCCGCGAACTGAATCACGGAAAACAGAATGGCCTGCGTGTCGCTGACGCCATATCCCCGTTTCATGGTCAGAATCGCGATCGGCGCCATCATAATGATTCCCAGATTCACCATGAAACCCGCATAGATCTGCCGCCGGAGGGTCGGATCGTAAAAGGCCGCCCGAAGCTGAGGCAGCAGCGGAGACTGCGCCGAACGACGGATGCTGGACGTCTCATCAATCCGACGAATGAATGTGGATGCCNNCCACCCGCCACAATCACGCCGACCAGCACCCAGAGATTGTCATACGTGCGCAGAATCAGACTGATCGTCACCATTGCCGCCAGTCCGAACGCATAGAAAAGCCCCGTCGAGCGGGCAATCAGCCGCGCCCGGTCCAGATTCGACGAGATATCCCCGATCAGCGGCTGCGACATCACAACTCCCGCCGCCCGGAATCCGTAAAACAGAAAACTTCCCAGCAGCAGCATTCCCCATGCGAGTCCCTGACTCAGCGGCAGAACCAGCGCGCTCACCGCCACCAGCAGCGCCGCCACGTTCCGGCAGACCCAGAAATCCGCCTGGCTTCGCGCCGCCCCCACCTGACCGGTCCGGATCACGCCAAGCGGAAGAAGAAGAAATCCGAGAAACATCATCGCCCCGATCACCGCAACAATGGAGTTCGGCGCATGCAGTTTCACGGCAAACAGAATAATCACGGTTTCGCCGAGACACATGTACGATGCGCCGTTCACCGCGCTGAAATAGTTATAGTTCTTCTGGGAAATCCGGCGCTGTTCCTCTGTCAGCGGTCTGTCGTAAATCATTCTCTCTCCGATTTTTCTGAACAAGCGATAGGGGGATACTATATCACGGAGTTGGAGAATTTCAATCCATCCCGTTCCCCCTTTCCGGAAAGAAGACACAAACCGCTCCGGAGAACGGGGGTATTCTCCGGAGCGGACAGACAAAACATCATTTGTCCGACAATCAGAATGTCAGCACGACCTTTCCGATATTCTCAGCCCGGCGCAGCACGCCGTGCGCCTGCTCCACCTCGCGGATCGGGAAAACCGCATGGATATTGGTAATGAGCTTCCGTGCGGAGAACAGCGGCCAGAGGTTCTTGTAAAGCGCCTGAAGAATTGCGCTCTTCTCCTCCGGCGTGCGGCTGCGGAGCGTGCTTCCGATCAGACGGATCCGTTTCCGCCAGACCGTTTCCAGATTGATGGTTGTTTCCGCGCCGCCCATGGTTGCGATCATGATCCAGCGTCCGCCGAACACCATGTTGCGGAAGCATTCTCCCATCAGCTTTCCGCCGATGCAGTCCAGAGCGACGGTGGGCGGATGCGCCTCGATCACCGGCCGGACATCCTCTGTGCGGTAGTCGAGCACATAATCCGCTCCGAGCTTCCGGACGAACTCCGCCTTGGCGGGAGAATCGATGGTCGTAATGACCTCGGCCCCCAGATGCTTGGCGTATTGAATTGCGGCCAGTCCCACTCCGCTGGCACCGGCCTGCATATAGAAAACATCGCCTTTCTTCATGCCGCCGGCCTCCAGCTGCAGATTAAGGTACACCGTGCACCAGACTTCCGGCAGCGATGCGGCCTCGATCATGGAAAGTCCTTCCGGAATCGGAATGACCATTCCGGCAGGCACTGTGACCCGTTCGGAATATCCGCCGCCGCCGAGGAGCGCGCAGACCTTGTCCCCCGGTTTGACCGCGGCATCGGCGGGCGCTTCCAGAACCTCGCCGGAGACCTCCAGACCGCACCACTGCGGCCAGTCCGGCGGAGAGGCGTAACACCCGTCCTTCTGCATCAGATCGGCGCGGTTGACCGCCGCCGCATGAACCTGGATAAGCGCCTCACCCTCTTTCCGGACCGGATCGGGGACCTCCGCCCAGACAAAATTGAGTTTGTCGTCGAGAATCATCGCATGCATTTTTCCATTCACCTCCATTTTGTGTATCCGGCGG
>DDJH01000056.1:22609-24328 GCA_002338895.1 Lentisphaeria bacterium UBA1829
CCTCGTGCACCAGATAATCATGTTCATAACTATACGGATTTTTCATCTCTCCGCGAAGGATCTTCGCCAGTTCAATGAATTGATTTTCATACCGGTCCGCCTGCGGGGGGAAGCGGAGGGTGTGTTTTCCGGCGGGAAAGGAGCCGGAATCCTTTGCAAGGGTGAGAGCGATTTCCACGGGCTTTCCGTCGAACCGTTCCACCGGGCTGAAGATCAGGGAACCGGCGGTTCCGGAAATCTTCACTCTGCGATCATTTTTTGCGCTGTCCCGGCTGCAGGAGCGGAGAGTCACGATTGCGTGCGGATACTCCAGCACCGCCATGCAGTTGTTCCGGATCGAGTCCGGATCCTGCGGCGCCGAATGCAGGAACGGCGTGACATTCTCCGGCCGTCCCATTGCGGCAAGCACAAAATCAATCAGATGACAGCCGAGATTATACATGATCCCGCCGGGGAACTTCCCGATATTCCGCCCGGCCCGTTTCAAGATTTGTGACCACGGCTTCCACCTNNNGCCGCCGTAACAGTGATTCATATCCGCCTCGATCTCGAACACATCGCCGATCAGCTTTTCGCGGACAGCCCGGATGCAGAACTGAAACGCGGGATTTCCACGGAACATATACCCCATCTGGAACGGCAGATTCCGTTCACGGCATCCGTCGAGCAGCTTCCGGTAGAGAGCCAGATCCTCTCCGGCGGGCTTGTCCATGTGCATCGGCAGATTCCGCTCCATGCAGCGGAGAGCGACCGGAACAAGCTCATTGTTCGGCACCTCGACCACAACCGCCTGAATATCCGGACGATTCAACACCTCATCTTCCGTCAACCAGGCCAGCCCCTCATACGGCCCGAGATTGCTTCCGGCGAACTTCGGGGTCCGGGACGTCCGGTTGTCGTCCACCACGCCGACGATCTCATACAGCGCGGACAAGCGCCGCAACGCGATGATCTTCCCCGACGCATGTTCATGACACACTCCGATCTGAGCAATCCTGATCTTCTCCATACCCACCTCTTCCATTTTCTTTCTCCGTTACGGAAAAGCGGCGAACTCCTTCGCCGGTTTTCCGGGTCAAGGACAGAGTGNNTGCGCAGCACGAAATCCCCCGCCCCTCTCATCTTTCATCAATCCGTCCGCCTGACCGACCGCCCGTCACACCATCCACAACCCCCCATCCATTCCGATCATTCCGCCTTCCATTCCATATACCCGGAAACGGCGAGGACAGCCTTCTGCACGAGATACTCATAATCCAAAGTATACGGATTCACCTTTTCTCCGCGCACATACGCCACGAAATCCTCCAGCTGATCAATATAGCGATCGCGCATGGGACCGAACGTGAGTTCGTGATCTCCGGCTTCATACGCCTCGTTTCCTTCCCGGAGGAAGAAACGGGCCTTCATCGGCTGATCATTGAACTTCGGATATGCGGCATAACCCTGCTCGAGGGGCCGGAGCTCGAACGTCGCCTTGGTTCCGCTGACGAAGAGACGGCGGGACTGCTGAGAATCGGCCTGCTGCAACGCGGTCTGAATCGTTGCAATCGTCTTTGGATAGAGAAGCACGGCGTGTCCATTGTCATTGAGTCCGTCGCCGTCGATCTGCTGCTGAAAGGAGACGATCTTCTCCGGCGCTCCGAGCATGGACACAATAATATCAACCAGATGGGAACCGAAATCAAAAATTCCCCCGCCCCGGTATCCGGCAAGCCA
>DDJH01000056.1:24373-27240 GCA_002338895.1 Lentisphaeria bacterium UBA1829
GCGCGGCTCATGGAAGTGTAGATCTCGAAAATCTGTCCGAACCACCCTTTTCTGGCCGCTTCGATGCAGAACTGAATGGCGGGATTGCCGCGGAACATGTAGGCCATCTGCAAAATCACATTCTTTTCTTTGCAGAGTGCGAGGAGATTCCCGAATTCCTGCAAATCCTCTCCCCCGGGCTTGTCCATGTGCATATGGAGTCCGTGTTCGGCGCAGAGCATGGCGGTCGGGACCAGTTCGGTCATTTCGGTTTCAACCGCCACGGCGTCGAGTCCGGGATATGCGAGGATCTCTTCGCGCGACATCCAGTTCAGCCCTTCATAACAGGAATGTTTTCCGAACGTCTCGCGGTCGGCGGGCGATTCGGCGCAGACTCCGACAATCTCAAACTCNNCCATCTTGCCGTTCGCATGTTCATGGCGGACTCCGATCTGTGCAATTTTAATACGTTTTTTCATTTTTCCCTCTTTTTTCCTTCTCTATTTTTTCACGTCGCTTTCGCGTTTTTCCAATCAGGAGCGGAGCTTTTCGATGATCCGTGCGCGGCCGAAAATCGCCTCGTCATGATCTCCGGTTCTGGAGGTCAGCACAACGGCGGCGAATCCGCTTTCCGGATCCGCACAGATGGTCTGCCCGGACCACCCAGTATGATAAATGGTCCGGGGGGAAAGATTCCGCGGCCTCTGGCTTTCGCGCATATCCCATCCGAACGAGCGGCGATCGCCGTTTTTCTCAAATCCGCACGTGGTCAGAAGCTCGTAATAGATCCGGGGGAAGTGGCTCTGATCCAGGAGATCCCGTACAAAGAGAAGCAGATCACCGGCGGTCGAGAAGCAGCTTCCGCTGCCGAGCGGGAATCCGCAGTGGAAGCAGACCCCGTCGTTGTGCTGTCCTGCGGGACGGTTCGGGAACCAGAGTTCGACCTCGTCGGGCCCCTCTCCGGGAGCGTTCCACTGCGTCCGTTTCATTCCGAGCGGTTTCCAGATCCGTTCGCGAGCCAGCGTTTCGAGATCGGTCCCGGAGATCCGTTCCGCGATTTTCCCCAGAAGAATGAAGTTGAAGCAGGAGTATTCGAACGCCTCCAGACGCGGCCGGACCGGACGTTTCCGGTACAGTTCCCTGTGAAAAACTTCCGGATCTTCGGAGTCATACGGTTTGCTGTTGTCGAAACCGCTTACATGCATCGCGAGATCGCGAACGGTAATTCTGCACTCCGGATCGCAGTACTCCGGCAGATACGTCACGAAGGGAGCGTCCGGATCCAGCCGGCCATCCGCAACCAGCAGCGCGCAGCACCCGGCGGTGAACACCTTCCCGACCGACGCAATATCAAAACGGGAGTGCTCCGTCATCGGCTTTTCCACTGGATGAATACACTGTTTCCCGACCGCAATCACGGGATACGCCTCCGCCCCGGTCGCAGTGAATACGGCTCCCTGAATCAATCCGGACTGGATCTGGCGGAGAGCTTCCTGTTCCGCGTTTTTCACTCGATCGGAAATCGGTGTCGATCTTTTCTGAGCATCCTGCATGCGAAATACTCCTTGCTCTTTTCCGGCGCCCTCCGTTCCATGCGCAGGAGGGGCCGATCGAATTTTTGAGACAGGGTGTTTTTATTTCCCGATTCGGGTCCAGTCAAAAACAATCCCGAGCGGCGGATTCTTGCATTCCGCGAGCATCCGGTAGATCTCATGAGCCTTTTCCGGGGAAACAATTTCGGAAATAATGGAACTTGCTTTGATCTTTCCGTTTTCGACCAGTTTGAGAAACGCTCTGTAATCGTCCTGTTCCGTCCAGTGATAGGGAGCAGACTCCTGTTTTGCGCGGCAGAAGGTGTGCGCGCCAAAGAGCTGAATTCCGCGGCGATGGATGTATTTGTAGAAATCAATCGGCACATCCGAAACGCGGGTGCATCCGAGCAGGGAAATCCGTCCTTCCCAGGCGATGTATTCGAGCGCCTGCTGAAGAGCCGCAGCGCTTCCGGTGACCTCGACCACGGCCCGAACCCCTTCGCCTCCGGTAATCTCCCGGATCTGTTCCAGATAATTCGGATCCCCCGGGTTCAGAGCGTAATCCGCCCCCAGTTTTTCAGCAAGTCCGCGACGCTCCGGCGAAAAATCGGAGACAATCAGCGGAACAGCTCCGCACAGACCGGCAAACTGAAGAGCGAAAATTCCGAGAATTCCCTGTCGNNGTCCGGCAATCATGGCGCTCTCGCCGATTTCCAGATGGAGTTTGCGGATTCCGTTCAGCGGAAACGATGCAATATGCGCAAATGCCGCATCCAGAGTCGAAACTTTTTCCGGAATCTGAACCAGATTTTCATTCTTCACGGAATAGAGCTGGTGTCCGGCCCAGTTGACAACCACCCGGTCGCCAATTTTGACCTTTGTCACCTTCTCGCCGATTTTGACCACTTCGCCCGCTCCGCTGTATCCCGGCATATAAGGAAAGTTCGAGTGTGCGT
This sequence comes from Lentisphaeria bacterium UBA1829, assembly GCA_002338895.1. Taxonomy (GTDB): domain Bacteria; phylum Verrucomicrobiota; class Lentisphaeria; order Victivallales; family UBA1829; genus UBA1829. Next base: position 26,841 of record DDJH01000056.1, read on the forward strand.
TCGGCATATCCATGGACCAGGCCCGTTCGGTTCCCGCGCTGACCACNNCCACGGTATAGTCATTGCGGATCAGAACTTGATCCTCTTTCAACTCCGGAAGTTCCGTCTCCTTGAGAACCGCATTGCTGACCGACTCCATGATGATCTGGTAGTTTTTCATTGAATTCTCCTTTTAAGAGGTGTGGATTTTTTCTTTCTCTGGAGAAGAATATAGTCTTTGCAAATCCGGAAAACAATGGTTTTTTTTTCTTTTCCATGAAAAACAGAGTGAAAACAGGGATTATTTGCTTAAAAAAAGTTTTTGTTATGCAAATGAGTCAATTTAGAATTCAAAGGGAGGTCTTGGTATTTTCTGGTATGTTTGCGAGAGGGAAAAACCTTTTGAGGAAAGGTTCTTTTC
>DDJH01000094.1 GCA_002338895.1 Lentisphaeria bacterium UBA1829
TAAGACATTCCTCCGTCAAAAAAGTTCCCGTCTCCCGATATTTCTTCCGGAATTTTCTTCCTCCGACGGGATGTGCGAGATCCGTCCTTTCGAACCTCATCTTCTTCAATAAAGATAACATACTGTAAAAAAACACGCTTTTCAAGTCAAAAAAAGAAAAAAGAGAATCAAACCTTGACAGATGTTCGATCGTTTCCAATCAAAAAAGATGTAAAAAACTTTCTCCGCTTCTTTTCCGCTCCTCCTTTGAAATTCCTCCCAAATGGAGTATATTATCTCTCACTTTCCAGAAAACAGTTCGATCAACCATCAGGATGCCTATCATGCCAATTTCATTCTCCGAAAAAAACAAAACATTCCATCTGGATACGGAACATACCTCCTACGTCATGCAGATCGGTCCTTCCGGCGAACTGCGCCACCTCTACTACGGCGCCTCCATCGACTCCGGGGACGATCTCTCCTCGTTTGCCCGGCGGCGCGACCGCGCCTTCTCCCCCTATCCGGAGTCTCTGACTGCAAACGAGTCGCTCAATATCGCCAATCTTGAGATCTCCTCCTTCANNTTCGGAAGCGGAGATTTCCACAACACCGCCATCCGCCTTCAGAAACAGAACGGCAGCTCCGTCACTTCCACCGTCTACTCCTCTCATACCATCCGGAAGGGCAAGGCGCCGCTTCCCGGACTTCCCGCATCGTTCGCTCCGGAAAAGCAGTGCGAAACTCTGGAAGTGGTCATGGCGGATTCCTTTTCCGATGTCCGGATCGTCCTGCGGTACAGCGTCTTTGAACATTCCGATGTGATCGCCCGCTCCGTGACCATCGTCAACCCGGGGCCGGAGCCGGTCCGGATCGAAAAACTCATGAGCGCGCAGCTCGATTTCGAATCCTCCGAATATGACATGGTCTATCTTCAGGGAAAATGGGCGAGGGAGCGTCATGCCGTGCGCGTCCCGGTCCACCCCGGAATGCAGGGCTTCCGAAGCGCTCGCGGATCGACCGGTCATCAGTACAATCCCGGAATCGTTCTGGCCTCCCGTTCCGCTTCCGAACGCGCCGGAGAGGTCTTCGGAATGCTGCTGCTGTACAGCGGAAGTTACGCCGTCGAAGTGGAGTCGGATGAGTATCAGGCCCTCCGCGCAATGATCGGAATCAACGACGAGACGTTCTGCTGGAGACTGGAGCCGGGAGCGGAATTCCATTCGCCGGAAACTCTGCTGGTCTTTTCCGAAAACGGACTCGGCGGGCTCTCCCGTCAGTACCACTCGTTCCTGATGGAGCATGTGATCCGCAGCCCGTGGAAACATGTCCGCCGTCCGGTCCTGGTCAACAACTGNNAACTGGGAGGCGACCTACTTCGAGTTCGACGACCGCAAAATCTATGAACTTGCCAGAAGCGCCGCCTCTCTCGGAATCGAAATGCTCGTTCTTGACGACGGATGGTTCGGAAAACGAAACGATGACCGCTCGTCGCTCGGCGACTGGTTCGTCAATACCCGGAAACTCGGCAATCTGGGGGAACTGGTGGAAAAGATCAACCGCCTCGGCATGAAGTTCGGACTCTGGTTCGAACCGGAAATGATCTCGGAAGACAGCGACCTCTACCGGAAGCATCCCGAGTGGGTACTTTCCGTGCCCGGGAAACGCCGCTCCCTCGGCCGTTCCCAGATGGTGCTGGACATGTCCCGCAAAGAGGTCGTCGATTATCTGTTCGAGACGATCGCCGGAATTCTGCACTCCGCCAACATCGAATACATCAAATGGGATATGAACCGCAATCTGACGGAAATCTATTCCGCCTCTCTTCCTGCGGAACAGCAGGGGGAGGTGGCGCACCGGTATGTGCTCGGCGTCTACGAACTCCACGAGCGGCTCCTGAACGAGTTCCCGAACCTGCTGATCGAGGGGTGCTCCGGCGGGGGAGGGCGCTTCGACGCCGGAATGCTCTACTATGTTCCCCAGATCTGGTGCAGCGACGATACCGATGCGCTGGAACGGATCCCCATTCAGCTCGGCACCTCTTTGTTCTATCCCTCCAGCACGATGGGTGCGCATGTGTCGGTCTGCCCGAATCATCAGACGCATCGGACGGTTTCGTTCCGCCTTCGCGGCGATGTCGCCCTCGCCGGAACCTTCGGATACGAACTCGACATCACCGCTCTCGGAGAGGACGAACAGAAGCAGATCCGCGAACAGATCGGCCGCTACCATCAGTTCAACGATCTGATCCGGGAAGGAAACTTTTATCGCGTCACGGAAAACTTCGGTCTGGACGATGTCTCCGCATGGTGCTGGGTCTCCGCCGATCGAAAGGAGGTCCTGATGACCGCCGTCCGATCCAGCGATTCCCCCTGTGCCCAGAGTCCGGTTGTCCGCCTCCGCATCCCCGGTCTGGATCCCGGACTCATCTACCGGATGCAGGACCGTCCGTTCGCCATGCACGGCTCCACGCTGATGAACGCGGGAATCAATGCCAGTGAAGATCTCCGCGGAAACGCAGTCAGCGTCCTGTATCATCTGAAAGCGGAATGAAGGGAGCTCCATTGCCATGCATCCGCTGAAACTGATTCTGTTTCTTGCGCTGGCGGGAGCGGTCGGGACTCTCTGCCGCTTCTTCTGTCTGAAACTGGTCGCCGGATGTGCCGCCTGGCTCCCGCTCGGAACCCTTGTCGTGAACGGACTCGGCGCATTTCTTGCCGGTCTGCTGTTCGCCGTGGTGCGGAACAGACTGCAGATTCTGGAGCCCTGGGTTCCGGTCCTGATGATCGGCTTTCTCGGCGCATTCACAACGTTCTCCACGCTGATGCTGGAGACGATGAATCTGGCTCTCGCCGGTTCCTGGGGAAAGGCGACATGGAATCTGCTCGGCCAAAACGTTTTCGGACTGCTGGCCGTGCTGGGCGGAATCGCCGTCGGACGGATTCTTTAAAGGGGGAACAGACGATGAAAGATCCTCTCTATCATGTGGTTCTGGTTGCTCCGGAGATCCCGCAGAACACCGGAAACATCGGCCGGATCTGCTGCTGTACCGAATGCCGTCTGCATCTGGTGGATCCGATCTCCTTTTCGCTGGAGGACAAGTATCTCCGCCGTGCGGGAATGGATTACTGGAAGCATGTCGATTTCCGCCGTCATCCGGACTGGAACAGCCTCCTCGAAGAGGCCGGCGATGCTCCGCTCTACTTCTTCTCGACAAAAGCAGAAAAAATCTTCTGGGACTGCCCGATGGAACCCGGCTCCTTCCTGGTCTTCGGCAGTGAGGGTCACGGACTGGCCCCGGAGTATCATGAACGATATGCGGATCAGTTTTATACGATCCCGATGCCCGGAAACTTCAATCGAAGTCTGAATCTGGCCAATTCGGTCGCCGTCGCTGTCTACGAGGGGTTGCGGAGAGGGTTCCGCTCTTAAGAAGGGATGCGTCCGTCCGGTCAGCGGGATCCGCCGGGAAGACTTGCGCGCCAGATCAGTTCGGTCGGAATTTCCCGGGAAGTCAGAGCCGTGCCGTTCTGCAGATGGGAGATCAGAATTTCCACACTTGCCGCGGCACACTCCGCCGCTTTCTGATCGAACGTGGTCAGCGGAATCGGACAGTGACGCGAGAGCTTGATATTGTCTCCCCCAGCAAGAACAAGATCCTCCGGAATGCGGATTCCCCGTTCCAGACAGCGGGTTTCCACAGCAAGCGCCGTTTCATCATTGGCACAGATCACGGCATCCGGTGCGTGATCCAGCACATCATCCGCCAGCGGCAGCGCATCGGAGAGAGTCAGTTCTTCGCCGTAGACCAGATACGGCTCATGATCGGCGGCCGCTTCCAGAAATCCGGCAAGACGTGCCCGGTAGCTGTCCCCGTTGCGGGACATGATCGCGGCAATGCGCTTCGCTCCTCTCCCGATACAGCGGCAAGTCAGCTGTCGGACCGCCTCCTGCTGCGCCGCGTACACCGCCGGATAGTTCCCGACCCGGTTGGTCAGAAGAAGAAACGGATAGCCCGATGCGGCCAGATCATGCAGAAAGGTGTGCTTCTCCTGCGCTCCCCAGATGATCAGACCGTCGATCTCGTTGCGCTTGAAGATGTTCAGATAATCCCCCGTCTCAATGAACGGACGGTTCCCCAGCAGCGGAAGGGTTCGATAGTTGTAGCGGAACAGTTCCCGGCAGACCGAAAAAAACGACCGGGAAAGATTGTCGTCGTCCAGCATGGATTCCGCTGCAACCAGAAAGCCGATCACTCCCGCCCGTCCGGAAAAAAAACGGGCCGCATGGATGCTCGGGTGATAATCCTGCTGCCGACAGACTTCCAGAATCCGCCGCCGCGTTGCTTCACTGATCCGGATTGATGTGTTCCGTCCGGATAAAACTCGCGAAACCGTCGATGGCGAACACCCAGACAACTGAGCGATCCGGCGGATGTTGAGCGGCTTTTCTTCCATCTCTCAGTTTCTGAAATTGTAAGGATTGGTTTCCCACGCCGGCTGGGAGTTGAACGGTTTCGGATTCACTCCGCGCCGTTCCTGTTCCGTCGAGAAAAATTCACATCCGCAGAGCAGAAGCAGCAGAATCAGGATGCACGGAAAGAAAAGGAGCCTGCCATATACGGCAGACTCCTTGTTGCAGGCTGTTCGTCTGGATTCAGAAGGGAAGCATTCCATAGGCATGCATTTCCATAACCTGAAACACGATCGCAGCAATGATCAGAACCAGCGAGAGCGCTGAGGTGATTGTAAAGACCAGGGATGAATACATGGTGGAAATCCCTCCTCGTTATTTCTTTTTTGCCGCGGCTTTTTTGATGAGTTCGTCTTTGAGCTTCAGCAGAGCGGTGATATCCTCTTTGGTGAAGTAGACGCTGTCTCCGGGCATCACGGCGGACTGAGCCGTATTCTTGTCGATATTGGCGATCGCATAGTTGTCGCCGACCTGAGTGACAATGATCTTTGCCACAAATTCCGGTTTATCCGAGGTCAGGTTGCGGGCCACGGTCAGCGGGAATCCCGGAGCAAGGAGCATATATCTTGTGCGGTCACCCTTCTTGAACTTCTCGACAACCGGCATCTTTTCGCCCAGGTTGATGACCACGAAGCCCCAGCGTTTGTCAACGGTTTCAACCCGTCCTTCGATTCTCGAATAGAGCGCCATCTCGTCGGGCTCGACCGGGCCGCCGTCCGGATTGATGATCAGGCGAAGACGTGTGATTTCCGCCTGCAGTTTCCGGATCGTGTTGTCCCGTGCTTTGATGGTGTTGTCTCTGCTTTTGACCTGATTGGTCAGATTGCGGGTCTTGTTGCGTTCCTGATTGAGTTCGTTGCGGGTCTTGTTCAGGTCGTTTTTCATCTTGTTCGCCGCCGCCACCAGTTTCTTGATGCCGTCCTGATAGTTGCCGCGATAGTTCGGTGCGGAGGTCCCGACCGCCCGGGCGATATCGGAAAGCGCTTTCTCGTAGGCGGATTTCCGGTTCTTCAGATCGTCAATTGCGCGGTTGAAGTTGTTCGACACCGCATTCGGATTGGATTTCAATGCCTGAAGGCTTGTGCTGATCACCTTGTTGGCGGAGGCAACATAGTTCCGGAGGATGGTATTGTTCCGGTCGGCAACTTTCTGCGCATTTTCCAGCAGCACTTTCTGCTTCTCCGCGTAGGTTCCGACATTCTGGAGTTCGGAAGTCTGGATATTCCGCACTTCAAGCATTGCGGCGGTTTTGTTCAGTCCTTCCGCGAGGGAGTTGCGCTGAGTCGTCACCTGCTGCGCGGCTTTGGAAAGTTCCGGCAGACTTCTTTTCAGTCCGGAAAGATCGGCGTTCTCGGGGTTCCGATGCCCCAGCGCGTCGGCATTCAGTTTGGCCGACAGTTTCAGACCGGAATTTTGTTCGAGGGCCTTCGCTGTCTGGGTGATGCTGTTCGACATTTCTTCCCATCCCGCCACCAGCTGCTCTCTCTTGTTGAACAAGAGGTAGGAGAATGTGACTCCCGCAATGGCAAACACCAGTACCAGAATGTTGACGACCTTGTTGAAAATTCCCATCTTTTACTCCTTAAGTGTTGCTATATGATATGTTCCTTTTCAAGCTTTTCAACTCGCATAAACTTACAGGTGATAATCCCTTCTGTCAAATCCTTTTTTGAAATATTTTCCGTGTTTTTTCGGCTTTTTTGTTGATTTCCTGTTTTTTCGGAGTATTTTCCCCCCGGAAAAGGGGAGAACACCGCATGAAATTTCGGGTATTTCAGATTCCTGTCGGAGGATTCGATCATAATTTTTCCTATCTGCTTCTCTGCGGACAGGAGGCGCTGATCGTCGATCCGTGCGGCGATACCGCAGACATCCGGAGGATCTTCCAGTCGATCCCCGGAACGCTTCGGCCCAGATACATCCTGCTGACGCACTCCCATCACGACCATGTCTCCGGAATCCGGTCGGTGAAACAATTTTTCCCTGCTCCGGTCTGCATTGCCGACTCCTCCGATTTTCCATGCGACCACCCCCTGCATCCCGGCGAAAGACTTCCGCTCGGTGACGGATTCGTCGAAGTCATTGCAACTCCGGGACATACAAAGGATTCCGTCTGCTACCGCTCCTCCGACAACTCATCTCTCTTCACCGGAGACACGCTCTTCATCGGCGAATGCGGCTTCTGCCGTCCCGAACCCATGTTCCGTTCCATGCTCCTTCTCCGTTCTCTTCCCGATTCCCTGATCGTCTATCCCGGGCACGACTATGGGGAGCTCCCCGCCGATTCTCTCGGTCATCAGAAAAAAGTGAATCCCTATCTCAACTCTCCCGATCTGAGCACCTTCCGGGAACGTCTCTCCCATCTGACCTGACTATTTCAGAAGGATATTTTTGATCCCTTCAAAAATCATCTGTGCGGCAATCGCGGAAAGAAACAGTCCGGAAACTTTGCTGACAATCGTGATGCCTTTCTTGGAAAGCATCTGTTCCAGACGGGTTCCCAGCAGAAGAATCGTGGTCAGAACAAGAATCGCCAGAAGAAGCGAACTGAGATTGAGCAGCATCTTTTGCCAGTCCGCCGTCTCATTTCCCATCACGATCAGCGCCGCGGTTGTTCCGGGGCCGACCGTGATTGGAATCGCCAGCGGGACCACTGCAATATCGTCGTAATCCCGGGAGGTCTCCTTGCCCTCCACCACTTTGGCGCTGCCGTTTCCGTTTCCGTTCCCCCGCACCATCTGGAGCGCATTGAGAAACAGAATCACTCCGCCGCCGATTCGGAACGCATCAATCTTCACTCCGAACAGCATGAAAATGAAATTCCCGAAATAGAACCATGCAAAGCAGATGATAATCACGGCAATTCCGGTCCGGAGCGCCACCTTCCGCCGTTCCGCCGCCGAAAGATCCTGAGTCATGACGAGAAAGGCGGAGAGAAGCGCAAACGGGGTCAGAACAACAAAAAACTGAAAGGCCAGATTGAAAAAATGTCCCATTTCCAATAAATCCGATTTTGTTTTCCGGTTTTCCGTGAGAGGTCGCGGAGGGGAGAGGAATCCCTGTTTTCCCGCGTTTTTTTTCGATCACAATCATTTTTGATAATGTACCTGTCATTTTGGAAAATTTCAACACTTTTTCTTTTTTTTCTTCGGAAGAGGGTGTATAGTACCATTCTGTTGAATAATCGGAGAGTTTGCTTTGTGTGCTGAATTTTTTGATGTTGTTGTCGTGGGCGGCGGACATGCCGCATGCGAGGCCGCTCTTGCGTCCGCGCGGACCGGCGCGTCCACACTGATGCTGGCGATCAATCTGGACCATATCGCGCAGATGAGCTGCAATCCCGCGGTCGGGGGAATCGCAAAAGGACATGTCGTGCGCGAGATCGACGCGCTCGGCGGCGCGATGGGGAGAGTTACGGATGCGGCGGCTCTCCAGTTCCGTCTCCTGAATCTCGGAAAAGGTCCCGCGGTCTGGTCGCCCCGCGCCCAGTGCGACAAGGTCTGTTATCAGAAGGCGATGAAACGCGAGATCGAACTCCAGAAGAATCTCCAGATCCGCCAGGGGACCGCCTGCTCTTTCCGCATGGAAAATGGCAGAGTCGCCGGAATCATCACGCAGCTCGGCGAGGAGATCCGCTCCTCCGCCGTCGTCCTTGCCACAGGAACGTTCCTGAACGGGAAAATGCACTACGGACTTCGGAACATGCCCGGTGGACGGGCAGGGGATCCGCCTTCCGTGGAACTCGCCTCCGCTCTCCGTGAACAGCTGAATCTCCGGGTCGGGCGGCTGAAAACCGGAACTCCTCCGCGCATTCTGGGGAAGTCCATCGACTTCTCGCAGATGGGGGTTCAGCTCTCCGATGACGTGGAGGAGCACTTCTCGTTCTTCCCGGTTGATGCGGTCCATCCGAGTGTGACGCAGCGCAATCTGCCCTGCCATCTGGTCTATTCCAATCAGAAGACCGCGCAGATCGTCCGCGACAATCTGGACAAGGCTCCGATGTACCGCGGAATCATTGAGGGGATCGGCGCACGCTACTGCCCCTCCTTTGAGGACAAGGTGGTCCGTTTTGCCCATCATGAGCGCCACCTTCTCTACATCGAACCGGAAGGGGAGAATACTGATGAATATTATATCAACGGCATTTCAACCAGCCTTCCCCCCGAAATTCAGATCCGGATGCTGCGGACCATTCCCGGACTGGAACAGGTGGAGATCGCACGGTATGCGTATGCGATTGAATATGATTTTGTCTATCCGGATGCACTCGGCCGCACGCTGGAGGTGAAGCGCTTCCCGGGACTTTTCCTGGCCGGGCAGATCAACGGAACCAGCGGATACGAGGAGGCTGCGGGGCAGGGGCTGGTTGCCGGTCT
>DDJH01000172.1 GCA_002338895.1 Lentisphaeria bacterium UBA1829
CCGCCGCTGGAGTATCAGCTCCTGGAGTATCTGATGCGGAACAAGGGGCGCGTGATTTCCAAAACGACGATCATTGAACATGTCTGGGAATACAATTTCGATACGCAGACCAATATTGTGGAATCGAGAGTCTGCCGTCTGCGGGAGAAGATCGACAAGGACTTCGACCGGAAACTCATCCGCACGGTGCGCGGATTCGGATACGTGCTCGGATGATGCGGTTTCTGAAAAGCGTCAAATTCCGGATCACCTTCTATTTTGCGGCGACCTTTGCGGCGGCGTCGCTTCTCTGCTTTCTGATCGTGGTGTTCCATCAGTACCGGGTCCAGAGATCGGAACACCGGCAGCGACTCGTCTATTTTCTGGAGGAGTTCTTCAAGGATTATCTGACCGGAGGGGGCGTGCGGAACACAAGAAGCGTGATCTCCGGAACGGTGTTCCGCGGGGCGGCCGCGGAGCAGACGGAGCAGCGGCTCGGCGGATTTGTCCCGCTCCGGGTTTTCTCCGACTCCTCCCCCGAGGAGGGCTATACGGCCTACGGCACGGCCAAAGGGAAAATCTATGCGGTGACGGTGCATGGAAACGGAGAATCCGTCGCGATCCGGGAGATCCCGCTTGCCGAACGCATCGCCGCGCTGAACGAGGAGTTCAACGGAGAATCCTACGGGGAGGGGACCAACCGGATTTTCTTCCTGCTGATTTCGGACCGGCGCACGGTGCTGGTGCGTTCGCCGTTTTCTGCGAGCGTGGTGCACGGTTTCCTGGAGCGGGAGAGTTTGTCGCGCTCCGCCCCGGAGGTCTGGGAGGAGATGGTGCACTGCCGGAACCGCGACATCCTGACGCTGAACCGGAGACTGCCCGACGGAAATGTGCTGGTGACCGGATACAATCTGCGTCCGCTGTACCGGACGATCCGGAGCCTTGCATTTGTGCTGGCGATGATGACGCTTGTGATCAGCGGGATCGGCGCGCTGACCGGATGGCTGCTTTCCAAACGGATCATGCTCGGCGTCGACCGGGTGAGCCGCAGCGCGATGCGGATCGCTTCCGGCGATTTCTCCCAGCGCGTTGCCTACAACGGGGAGGGGGCCGAGGTGGAACGGCTGGTCGATTCGTTCAACACGATGGCGAAAAACACGGAGGAGCTGCTGACGGAGCTGAGGACCATTTCCGATAATATCGCGCACGATCTGCGTACGCCGGTCACACGGATGCGCGGACAGGCGGAACTGGCGGTCGCGGAAGGACGGGATTCCGAACTGGCCTATGATGTCGCCGAAGAGTGCGGCAACATGCTTTCCATGATCAACACGATGCTGGAGATCACCCGTCTGGAGGCGGGTTCCGGGAAGGCGCGTGTGCGGCAGGATCTGGCCGCGCTCTGCCGCGGGGCGGCGGAACTGTTCTCGACCGTCGCGGAGGACCGGTCGATTCAGCTGACGACCTCTCTGCCCGGGACGCTGCCGTTTGTCTATGCCAAGGCGGATCTCCAGCGGATTCTCGCGAATCTTCTGGACAATGCGCTGAAGTTCACGCCGCCGGGCGGACGGGTCGAACTCCTTCTGCGGACGGCTCCGGACGGCGTCGTGCTCCAGGTCCGGGACAGCGGAAGAGGTATTCCGCTGAAGGATCAGCCCCACATTTTCGAACGCTTCTACCGCGCCGATTCGAGCAGGTCCCTGCCGGGAAACGGACTCGGACTGAGTCTGGTCGCGGCGATTGTGAAGTCGTATGACGGTTCCATCTCCTTTGAATCCTCCGGGGAAAGCGGGACGTGTTTCACGATCCATCTTCCCGCAAAGCACGATTCGAGGGAGCAAAACGGAAAAAACGAAGGTGCGCGCTTGGAAAAGGAGGAAGAACAATCATGAAGTTCCGGATTCGAAAACAGGATGTCGAGGCGCTCTGCCGTCAGGTCCCCGAGTTTGAAACGGTGGTGCGTCAGACGAAGCTGACGTCGTTTGAATGCGTCCGGGATCTGTTCGCCGCGCTGGTGCGGAGCATCGTTGCGCAGCAGCTTTCCGTGAAGGCGGCGGATGCCATTACCGTCCGTCTGGAGAAACTGCTCGGCGGATTCGAGGCGGAAAAACTGCTGGAAGCGGAGACCGCCGATCTGCGCGCCTGCGGTCTTTCCGCTCCGAAGATCGGATATCTGCGCGGAATTGCGGAGGCGAAGTGCTCGGGAAGGATCAATTTCCGTGCGCTGGCGCGCCGGCCCGATGAAGAGATTCTGGCGGAGCTGGTCAAACTGAAAGGAGTCGGAATCTGGACCGCGGAGATGCTGCTGATCTTTGCGCTCGGACGGCCCGATGTGCTGAGCTTCCGGGATCTGGGAATCCGGCGGGGAATCATGATGCTGGAACAGAANNACGCTTTCGGCGGAGGAGTTTGAAGCGTTCCGCCGCCGCTGTTCGCCGTACGGGACGCTCGCATCGCTCTATCTCTGGCGGATCAAGGACGGGGGACTCTCCATTCCGTCCCGCTCGTGATGCGGAATGCGGAATGAGTTCCCGAAAACGGAAAATCGGCGCGGCGACTGGAATTTTCCGGAAAAAACGGTATCTTATAACGGATTAAACAAGAGAAGAAAGAAGAATCCATCATGAGTCTGTTTCAACTGGTATCGGACTATGCCCCCGCCGGAGATCAGCCCGCCGCGATCGATGCGCTCGTCCGCGGACTGAAAGAGGGACGGCATTATCAGACTCTTCAGGGAGTGACCGGATCCGGAAAGACATTCACTCTGGCCAATGTGATCGCCCGGATGGACCGTCCGGTTCTGGTGCTGTCGCACAACAAGACCCTGGCGGCGCAGCTGTACAGCGAATTCAAGGCCTTCTTCCCGAACAACGCGGTGGAGTACTTCATCAGTTATTACGATTACTATCTGCCGGAATCCTATATCCCGCAGACGGACACGTATATCGCGAAGGATGCGAGCATCAATGAGAACATCGAACGGTTGCGACTTTCCGCGACGGCGTCGCTGATCGAACGGCG
>DDJH01000245.1 GCA_002338895.1 Lentisphaeria bacterium UBA1829
AATCTCGAATGAGTTCCACGTCCAGATCGATCACATCGCCGGTCTGCGTTGCGCTTTTCCGGATGGTTCCTGCGGGAAGTTCGATCACCAGACTGGCGCCGCCGCACCGTTCGCACACTCTCCACGGCGGGAAGTTCTCGCGGACGTGGAGAATCCGGTTCTCCCGTGAGACAAACAGAAGATCCAGATCCTGCGACATGAACAGGGAATGCACCGCGTTGCAGTGTTCAAAGATCAGTGCATCGCACTGTTCGGAGAACTTCCGTCCGATCATTCCGCGGGCGCGTGTGCAGAGCGTTCGTGCGCGGCAGGGCTCTTTCGCCAGAATCGTGTTCCGTGTGACGTTGTGAAGAATCATCTTTTTCACCTCATCATCTTCATCGCCTGCAGGATGACCGGTCCGAGCAGCAGCAGGAACACGGCCGGGAAAATGAACAGCACTACCGGCATCAGCAGTTTGACCGGAGCTTCTCCTGCGAGTTTTTCCGCCAGGGAGAACCGTTTGTTGCGGAGCTGATCGCTCTGGATCCGGAGCAGTCCGCCGATGCTGATTCCCAGTTCATCCGCCTGTACGATGGCGTGGAGAACCGCGGTCAGATCCGGCTGCTGAGTCCGGGCCGCCATATCGCGGAGCGCGGTCTGCCGCTTTTTCCCGAGGCGGATCTCCTGAAGAGCCCGGATGAACTCTTCTCCGAGCGCATCCATCGGCCGTTTCGCCAGGATGTCCTTCAGTGCGGAGAGAAAATCTTTTCCCGCCTCCACCGAAAGGGTCAGCAGGTCGAGCAGATTCGGCAGGGCGCGCATGATCGAAAAATGGCGTTTGTTCACCATGTTTCTCAGCCAGGCGTTCGGATAGATGTACAGCATCGCCAGCAGAAGAAGTCCATAGAGCGGTTTCCCCGCCAGCAGACAGAGAATCAGAATGATGGCTCCGAGCATGGCCAGCAGCAGTCTGGCCGCCAGAAAGCGTTCCGCCGAGATGGTCTGATCATATCCTGCCATCATCAGCTGATTGGCAATTTTCCGTTCGGAATCCTGGAACGCCGGATGGCGCAGAAGCGGCAGAAGATTGCTGGAGAACGGAAGAACCAGTTTGATCAGAACGGGCAGTTTCTTGGGAATGTCGATGGGGACTCCCGCCTCCTTGTCGATGTCGATGGAGGAGAGGGCGCTTCCGATCAGATACAGGATCGCCGCGCAGGAAAGGCCCGCGCAAAGGGCCGCCAGAAAAGTCAGAATCGTATTCATATTCCTCGAACTCCTCCTCAGATGTCGATGGTTGTGATCTTCCGGATGATCAGGAAGCCTGCGACGACCAGTCCGATCGCAATAAGCAGAATCACGATTCCCAGCGGGGAATTCAGAAAGGCGTTGACCATATCCGGAGCGATGTACCCCATCGCGAACAGCAGCAGAAAGGGCATTGCGCCGATGATGATGGCCTGAAGACGTCCCTGTGCGGTGAGCGCCGCCACTTTCCGGGTGATCCGCAGCCGTTCCCGGATCACGTAGGCGAGGCGTTCCAGCACATTGGTCAGTTCTCCTCCGGTCTGGCGCGCGGTCACGACGGCGATCGCCACCAGTTCGAAGTCCTTCGATCCGACCCGTTTCGACATCTTGCCGAACGCCTCTTCAAAACTGACCCCGAGCCGCAGCTCCTGCGTCAGAAGATTGAATTCAAAGGAGATCGGATGGCGGTTCATCCGCGCGATTTCGTCGAGCGCCTGCGACAGACTGAATCCCGCCTTCAGCGATCCGCTGATCGAGAGCAGCGCATCCTCCAGCTGTTCATTGAACTTCTGAAGCCGCTGATTCTTCAGATAACGGAGATAGACCCGGGGAATCGGAAATGCGAAAACCAGTCCCAGAAATCCGAAAAAAATCAACTTCGGCACGGAAGGCGTCCCGAAGAAAAACGTCACCGCCGCAATGGCCAGAAAGGCGCCGAACGCGGAGAAGGCCAGACTCAAATCAAAGATCTTACCCGGCGGCATCTGGAGAAGAATATCATCGTATTGAATGGAGGTCTCCTCAATATAGCGCTCCTTGTAACGGCGGGAGGCTTCGGAGAGAAAGTCCACGATCACCACGGTCGTGCAGGTCACCGCAAGCGCGGAGCAGAGACAGGCGATCAGTGTGAGATTGGTCAGCAGTTCCATCGTTACCGATCCTCTCCTTTCAGCATGCCGCGAGTGAAAATTTCCAGATCCAGCTTGAGGCCCGCCCGCTTGATGTCGTCCATGAACGACGGCAGGTTGCCGGACGGCACATACCGACCGGTCATTTTTCCGTCCGCCCCCCATCCGTCCTGATGGAAGAGAAAAATATCCTGCATTGTAATCATCTCCCCCTCCATGCGGGTGATCTCCGAGATGTTGGTGACTTTTCTGCTTCCGTCTTTTTCCCGGTTGATCTGCACGATCAGCGAGATGGCGGAGGCGATCTGTTCCCGGATTGCGCGGAGCGGCAGATCGAATCCGGCCATCAGCACAAGGGTTTCAAGACGGGAGAGCGCATCGCGCGG
>DDJH01000228.1 GCA_002338895.1 Lentisphaeria bacterium UBA1829
GAAGTTCCAGAAGAGTGAAATTTCCAGTGCGAAGGGATGGTTCCATGACCACATCTTCTCCTTCTGTTTTAAGTTTTCAGTCTTTCTTCTCCGTTTCCTGCGAAACGATCGCCCGTGTTGTCAAAACGGCAAGATAGCTGGAATTGGCATAATCTTCCAGCGATCCCCACACCGGAAGCCGGACCGTATTGTACATCGGAATGTGCGACGTGCTGCGCGTGATCAGATCCATGCAGAAGGTCTCCGGATCGGAAACCAGATCCTTCAAAGGAAGAATCAAGGCAAATTTCCAGCCGTCCTTTGTCCGTTCCGCCCGATACACGACGTCCGCGGGAAGCTGCGCGGGAATCTGTGCGCGGATGACCGAATTCTCTCCGTCATGCGGCGGTACCAGAAAATACTGTAGGATCTCCCCTCCCGGCTCCGAGGCCAGAAACAGTTCCGCCACCGACCCCTCCCAGATACACTCCGGATTGATCTGAATTTTCGGATCGCAGATCGACGCAAATATCGCCAGCGCTCCCCCGATCCGCATACATTTCCCGTTAAGAACCGGATAGGTTTCCTCCTCCATGGTCCGCATCGGAAGACCGGGAAGGCTCTCCGCTGTTCCCGGATTCTCCTCCCGGTAACAGGGCAGCTGCCGGGGCGGAGGGGGAAGAAGAAAACCTTCCGCGGAACTGAAACAGATCCGGTCGTCGCCCTGCGCCTTCAGAAAACACTGCCGCGTGCCCGGAGCGATCTGTTCGCAGGAAAGGTGCTCTTCAACAGGAAATTCCTGTTCGCTGCGCGGAGAGGCCCGGAAGGAGATTTCCCGGATCGGAATCCGTTCAGGAGATCCATCCTGCCAGAGCACAAGCTGATACTTCCCTTCCACCGGTTCCGATTCCAGATTGCGGATCGCAAAATGAAATCGGATGGTCCAGTCCTTCCCGCTGCGGGCAAGCCGGAAATCCCGGATTTCGGATTCTGCCCACGGTTCGTTGTCCCGTTCAGGTGCGGCGAAGTCGGAAAATCTTTCCGGAAGTGCTTCCGGATGAGCCCCCGCCATCGAGAGATCGAACGGTTGGAATCCGATCGTCCGGCAGGATTCCGGATCCGTCAGAAAATCCAGCTTCTCTGGCGGCAGGGAGCGTTCCTGTGTATTGAGCCAGTTGCCGCTCTTTTCCTGCAGACGGGAAAGGGAACCGCCCGGCCAGCGAAGAGTAAGACCTGCCGGAAGAAGAAGCAGATTGTCGTGGATGAAGTGGGTGATGGGGAAAATCGCTTTTTCCAAAACTTCCTCGGTGGAAAAGAGAACCTGATTGCGGGAGAAATCGTTGTCGAACGAAAGATCGATCCGCCCGAAATTAAGCGGTGTGGACTCCCCGCCGGCAAACAGGTTGTTCTGCGTTGTCAGAAAGCGGCCGAAATGAATATTGAACGCTTTCCCGCTGACAGCCTGAACGGAATTCTTTTCGCAGAGAAGTCCGCTGCTCCCCTGATCCGGATAGATCCCCGAGCCTCCGTAGAAATAGCAGCCGATGTCATGGATGCGGTTCCCGACGATCCGCGATCCCGGCTGACGGCCGAGTGAATAGATCGCTCCGTTGTCCGAAAGAATCCCGTCGTTGATATGATGAATGTGGTTGTATTCGATACGGTTTTTCCCCCCGCGGGACTCCTCCATCTGGAAGCCCCATACCCATCCGAGTGAAATCCCCGTATAGGTGAAATGATGGATCTCGTTGTTCCGGATGATATTCCCCGCCGAGTTGCCGATCAGGAGTCCGCAGCAGGAGGGAAAATCGTGTCCTCCGTCGCAGAGTTCGCAATCGACGACGGTTGCGTTCATCCGCGGCAGGGAACCTCTTTCCGCTTCCTCCCTCTTCCCGGGGAACCGTTCATGGAGAATTTTGATTCCCCCCGCGCCGAGATCATGAATCCGGCAGCCCGCGACAAGAGATCCGCTGCATCCTTCCCCGATCTCAAGACCGTATGACGTGGTATGCGCGATTTCGCAGCGGTAGAAGACGCAGTTTTCCGCATACTCCAGCCGGACGGCTCCCGGAACATGGATCGCCGCCTGATGCGAATCCGGCATATCCCGCTTCTGCTCCCAGCCGTTGTGTCGGAACGAGATGCGTTCAAAACGGACATTCCGGACCGGATGTTCCCGTGTTCCGCGCAACGTCAGAATCTCCGGAAGATCCGAGACGACGATCTCTGTTTTCCCGATGCTCTCCTCCGCATACGGCAGATACCAGAGTTCCCCGGTTTTCCGGTCATAATACCAGTCTCCCTGCTCCAGAAGCGCCTCGCGGACATTGCAGACCCGGTAGCGTGCAAACCGGGAGTTCTCTCCCCGCATATCCCGCACCGGCGGCCGGTGAAAGGTGACGGTATGCCGTTCCAGATCAACCGATTCAATCCGGAGATGCGATTCGTTCCACCATTCGAGCACCAGAATTTCCACATCCTCCGGATTGTAAAAATTCTGAATGTCTCCCGGTGCGAAGGAGACCGTGCGCGGTCCATCGTCCATCATCGTTTTCGCCGTATGTCCGCAGACTCCGGTGATGCGGTGGAAGCCCTGTTTCGGAAGGGATGCCCGTTCTCTGCGTTTCCCGTCCGCCCAAAGACCTCGGAAAGCGCGTCCCGGCGGAAGATCCGCGCGCCATGCCCGCCGTCCATGGATGGAGCACTCCTCCCAATTGTCGATGGATTCTCCTCCGCGGAAGACCACAGTTTCCCCGGGCGCCGCAATCCAGCTCCGATTCGAATCACGCTCATCCAGAAGAAGCGGTTCGGAAACTGTGTAACAGCCCGACCGGACAACGATTTCGACCTCTCCGGAAATCTTTCGTGCTTCCTCCACCGCCTTCCGGACGGTATTGATTTCTCCCTCCCGGGAGAGAACCAGAGTATGTTTCTCCATTTTCTGCTCCATATTGGAATTCTTCGGATTGATTGTTTCCCTTCCAGAAAATCCGGCTGAATTTCCTGCTCTCTTGCAATATTATACTCCATTTCATTTTTTCTGTAAATGGATTTCTTGTTTGATGAACATGGATTTTTTATAAAAAAAGTCCGGATTCTTTCATTCGAAAACTATAACATTACTCAAACAGAAGGTTCTGTGAACATGGATTTTTTGGAGACGATTCCTTGTCCCGTCGAAGAAAATCATGAAGAAACGGTCTGCTTATCCTTCCAGGGAAGAGGGCGGGAAGGGGATTTTGTCTCCTCCGGGGGCGCGGGTTCCTGAAAGGTCTGCCTCCATGCCCCGGGAGAGATATGCTTGTATTTTTTGAAAATCCGGTAGAAAAAATATTCATCCCGGTAGCCGATTCTGCGGGCGATCTCCGCAACCGGAAGATCCGTTTCCTGAAGCAGAATCATGGCGTGATCCAGACGCCGGGTGCAGATGAACTGCTTCGGCGGAATCGAAAATGCCTTCCGGAATGCCGCCGAGAACTCCGCTTCCGGCCT
>DDJH01000026.1:0-6925 GCA_002338895.1 Lentisphaeria bacterium UBA1829
AGGGAAGGTCGGTCCGCGTCAAACGGAGAGGGAAAAGATTCACTTTGATAGAACTTTTAATCACCATTTCAATTCTGGCAATTCTTGCCGCGCTCCTTCTTCCGGCACTGGGACAGGCGCGGGAGAAGGCAAAGGGGATCCGCTGTACGGGGAACATGAGGCAGACGGCTCAGGGAATCACCATCTATGCCGATACCTTTGACGCCTGTCTTCCGTTTGATTCGGCGAAGAAATGGGGATGGCTTCTTGTGGAAAGCTCCATTCTTCCGAACGGGCACATTCTTGTCTGTCCGGGGGCCCGGGAACTTCCCGACTGGGAGACGCTCATCACCTACACGGACTCCCTGACGCCGGAAATCTGCGCCACGTCCGGATCCGACAAATACTGGAAAGGGCAGTACAGCTACGGTATGAATCAGCATTTCATTCCGTCGCCGATACGGATCTCCAATTTGAAAACCCCCTCGGGGAAGCTCCTTCTGACCGACTGTCTGCACAAAACGAACTCGACGCCCTATTACGGGGTCTGGTCCAGCTACCAGCCGTACTCCACCTGGGGGAACGTCTACTCCTGGCACACCCCGGCATTGAATGTCACCTTTGTCGACGGCCATGTGGAGACAATCTCCGGCATCGGCAGAACCGATCCGATCACCTATGCGCAGTCGATGTACCGCACAACAAAGCTCAAAGAGAGCGCGTGCTGGCTCCCATGATGATTCCCCAAAAACAATCTGAATGAAACAGAGAAAGGACNNAAAGCGACGGCATGGGGCTGCGATCTTACTTATGATTATGTAAGGATAAACGGATTTTATGGCTTCTTTTCTGCGGTCTTGCGATGCACCTGACCGCGGCGGACGCGGTCTGGCAGACCCCTTTCCAAAAGACGGACGAACTGAAAAGCTGGACGCGCTATGACGCGCTCCAACTCAACAACGACGGTCTGGTTCTGACCAATCCGGAAGGGAAAGACGGCATGCGCGGAATTTTCCGGGATTTCCCGGCGGAAGCGTTCCGGGGCCGCCATCTGCGCCTCACGGGCGAATGGCGGGGCGACGGGATCCGGCGGCTCGATCCGCGAATCGGTGGTCCGCGGATTCGTTTTGCGCTGATCTGCGGGAAAAAGATCCTCTATCCCGGAGTGCCGGTGAAACTGGGGACATTTCCATGGGAATTCTTTGAAGTTCGTTTTGTGGTTCCGGATTCCTGTTCCCGCATGCGTCTGTTTCTCGGCTTCCAGTCGGGGAGCGGCACGCTGGGGATCCGGAATCTGAAACTGGAGGATCTCGGAACTCCTGTCTCGCTGCGGGAGAGCGCGAATATGGGATACGCCGATCCGGTCGCGGGAGACGGCAAGGGCGGATGGTCGGATCAGGGACCGGAAAACGATGCTTCGCTGTTTCGGTTTCAACAGACCGAATATGCGCAAGTCCCTTTTTCTCTTCTCTCTCCGGAGAGCAATGGAGGACGCACCGTGCTGGTATTCCGTTCGCAGAAATATTTTCCGTCGGGTCTGGAGCGGGCGGAACTTCCGGTTTCTCCGAACGCAGGAGAGGCGGGGAATCTGTATCTTCTTCACACGGCCTGCTGGGCGCAGCGGCTCGGGAGGATCGGGACCATTCGCGTGGAGGGCTCCGGCGGAGTTCAGGAGTTCACGGTGGAGCTGAACCGGGAAGCGGCCGACCAGTGGAATCCGCATCAATGTCCGAACGGGTGGATCGGAGCGCGGTGGAGCGGACGAAACGGAACGATGTACGGATTGTATGTCAGTGTTTTCCCGCTGAAGAGTGGACTTGGGAAGATCCGGAAGATCACGCTGGAAAAAGGGACGGCGGATGCGGTATGGATTGTTGCCGGAATGACGCTTTCGCGGGAGAAGTATCCGATCGGGGAGGATGAATCGCAGAAGTTCACGGTTCAGGAGGGCCCCCGTTTCCGGGCGCTGAGACTGCCGGAGACGCCGGAGGTGATACCGGGATCCGCGCTGGATTTTTCCGGACTGCTTCCGGAGAAGCTGGAGAGACTGGTGATCAACCGGCACGGACGGATTGCGCGGGAATCGTCGCCGGAGAAGAGTTTCCGTCTTTTCGGCGCGGAGGTTTCGACGGGCAGCAAGGCGGCGTATGTCTCACAGGATGACGGGAAGCCGAAGCGGGTCAGTCCGCCGTTCTGGAAAGACAAGGAGAGCGTCAGCCGTCTGGTCCGGGAAGTCAAACGCCGCGGCTACAACATGCTGCGCGCGCACTGTACCGACATTGTCACGGTCCGGAACGGGAAGGCGGCCTTCAATCCGGAGAAGATCGACCTCTGGGACTGGTGCATTGCCGAGTGCGGACGCAACGGCATCTATTTTCAGATCGACACCATCTCCTCGACCGGTTTTTCCGGTCTTCCGGAATGGAGCAGGGAGGGGAAACGCCGTTTTTCGAAGTTCCGGATGCTGTTCCGCAAGGAGATGCGCGAAGAGTATAAAACCGGTCTCCGGGCGCTGCTGGAGCATGTCAATCCTTATACGGGGAAGTCTCTGCGGGACGATCCGGTTCTCGGGATTCTGAATCTCTGCAACGAACAGGAACTTGCGCTGGCCGCGCCGGATCTTCCCTGGCAGGAGGCTCTTCCGGAATGGAGAACATTCTGCGGGGACCCGGATGCGCCGATCTTCACCCGCGAGGAGATGAGTGCAAAAAACGCCAAAGGCCGCAAAATCAAAGAGTTCATGCACTGGAAATGGCGGGAAATGATCGCCTGGTACAAAAAGACGGTCCGGGAAGAGCTCGGCTGCAAAGCCGTCACCTCCCTTCTGGAAACGAACACCTCCATCGAGTACAACATTCTGCGGAACGATCTGGACGCGGTCATGCGCCACTCGTATCACGCCCACACCACCAACCGCTGCACGGTGCAGACGCAATCCAGCGATCTGGGCAGTTCCGCCCGGATGCTGCGGGCGATGTATGCCGGCCGGCTGATCGGGAAACCGTTTCTGGTCAATGAGTATGCCGCGGTCTACTGGAACCGCTACCGCTATGAGGAGCCCTTTGCGGTGGCGGCGTATGCGTCGTTTCTCGGGTTTGATCTTCTGCTGCGGCACGGTTCGGTTGTTCATTTTGAGCATGGGGACCGGATCTTTCCGTGGATCATGCACCATGATCCGATCACGCGGGCGTCGCAGACGGCGGCGGCACTGCTGTATGCCCGGGGGGATGTGCGGGAGGCGGAGAAGGAAATCTCTCTGATGGTCTCGGAAAGGGAGGTGCGGGAAAAGGGGCTGTGGAACAATCATTTTGCCTCGTCGCCCCAGACGAAACTCGCCTTGATGGTCAAATACGGTCTGGAACTGAGCCAGCCGGGGAGGAAGGCGTCCAGCGTATTCGGGATCCCCGCGGACGGAGGCGGTCTCGGAGTCGACAATACGGAAGGCTTTTCCTATGCGGTGGAACCGTCCGCCGGGGGAACGGAGCTGGGAGCGCTGATCCGTCGACTCAAACAGGAGAAGCTGCTGACGAAAGACAACCGGAGCGATGGAATTTACCGTTTTGAAAATGCAACACGGGAACTGTATCTGGATGCGGCGCGGAATTTTATGACGGTCAACACGCCGCGGTTTCAGGGGATGGCGGGTGAGGAGAAGGCGAAAGCGGTTTTGCGCGATGTCACGCTGGAACTTCGGAAGAACCGCGGAGCCGTCAGCGTCGCATCGCTCCAGAAGGAGAAAGGCATCCGGGAAGCGAACCGCCTGCTGGTGATCTACGCNNCGACCAATGCGCTCTGCAGCAAAATGACCTTCGAGGATCCGTCCATGATCCATGTCCTTTCCTACGGGGAGAACCCGGTTCTCATTGAGAGCGGCACCGTTTTTCTGACACTCCGGAATTCTCATGCGGACAAGCTCAAAGTCTATCCTCTGCAGATCAACGGCCGGCGCGGACGTCCTCTGGAGACGGTCACATGCAAAAACGGCATTCTGAAGCTGACAATCGACACGCATCAGCTTCCGGAAGGTCCCGCCCTGTTCTTTGAACTCGCGGAACAGTAAAACCGCATTTTCTTTCCATCCGGCATACGCAGACCTTTGCGGAGGAATTCCGGCCGTCTCACTCCGACGCTCCTCCTCCGCCCGATCCCCCCTCCGGATGCCGGATCTCTTCCCCTCCTTCCGGGAGGAATTCAACAGGAAAGATTCTCCCTGTTTTCTTTTTTCAAATTCCGCCGCAATTTCCGATAATTGTCCCAGAACACATAGATTCCGAGTCCCCAGGCCAACACCTTGTAGAGGAGAAGCAGTTCCGCGACATTCCGATTGCACAGTTCCAGTATACAGATCACCCCGGTGAGCAGAAGCATACCGGAAAAAATGATTTTCCCATACTTTGTCGTATAGTTTTCAACATAGAAAATAGCCGCGATCAAAAATGCGAGATCCATCCCAAGCTCCTTTTGCCTTTCTTCCGATTCCAAATTCTTTCCTGCTGCGGATTGCACACCTGCCCGGATTCTGGAATTTCCATTCGAAAACAGTGTCCGAATCCGGGAAATATCCTATTCACCCCCTGAGACAAATGCAAATTTCGAAGCCGCTTTTTCCACCTTCATGCTCCTCCGGCTCAAAAGCAGAGAGAGCACATTCTCCTCTCCTCCGTCCCCCGCCATCTGGACACCCGAGATCCGGACCGGCCAGGATCCCCGATATGACAGATGCAGATGAAACAAAAACAATCCGTCCCGGGGAAATACGCCGGCAGAATCTTCAGTTTTCCTGACGCAACCCCCGTCCTTCCCAAACCTTCGAATTCCGTTCGATCTCTTCCGGCTGCGTGCTATCCTGCACCAACGTCCCGTTTCGAAAGGTCTGAATTTGAATCGTCTGTCCGCGGACGGGCGGAGATTTCCGGGCGACTCGCGAAAGGATCTCGCTGAATGTCACCATCTNNTCCAAGGGCCCCCCGTCTTTTTCTCTGCAGCCGGATGATCTGCTGAAGGCGGAACACCGTCCATTCGGCAAGACTCTTCCGCTGAATCTCCGCCCGGTGCAGAAAAAGCAGATGCAGATAGCGCTCCAGAAACTCCTCCTTCCGCGTCAGAGAAATCAGGCGCGAAGAGTCTAGTGTATTGAGGATCTCAATGGTCTTTGTCGGATTTTCGGCAATGGCCCGTTCCAGACAGGGAAAGAGTTCCCCGTTTCTTTCCGCAAGAGCCCCCAGAAGGACCAGGAGCCCAAAATTCTCCGGCTCTTTCTTCAGGAATTCCATTTCCCTGAGCTCCGCCCGGGAAAACTGGCCGGCGCAGATCAGGCCGAACACGTAGAGGGAGGAATCCGCCGAACCATTCACTTTTTTCATTCCGCTGTCGACCAGACCGGCATAGAGACTGCCCCATACAGGGAAACTTGTCTGAACTCCCGGGGACGGCATTTCATCCTTCCCGGAAAGCAGCGTGAGAACCTCTCGTCGACACCGGTCAAAATTCTCCGGCTTCAGCATACGGTAAACACTTCCTCCGGTCGGGAAGACAAGAGGAGCGCCCCTCCGGGGAAACCGTTCCTGATTCGGAAATCCAGCTTCTTTTCCATCAGAGACTTGTGCAAAAATCCATCCTGCCGGAAGCAGCAGCAACAGCACCCGGAAAAATCCCCTCATACCTCCCTCTCCTCTCGAAATTGATTCGGTTCTCCCGCTCTCGATCACCCATCCGACACATTTCCCCTCCCCTTTTGAAACTATACCTGGTTCATTCCGGTTTTCAAACACTCCGGCAAAAGATTTTCGGGATCGACGCCATTTTCTCCCGTTCCGGAAAAGAAAAAAGCCTGTCCGGGAAGACGGACGGGCCTGAAGGAACACCAGTTCTTATTTTGTTTCCCATGTGAAAGTCTGGGAATTCGGATAGACCAGGTTATGCGTGCTGTTCTGGTACCAGACGATTTTTTTCTTTCGTGTTCCCAGATTGTAGTACAGCAGAGCGACTCCGGCGGGAGGGCAGACCTCATCGCCGAGCGAAGCCCTCGGGATGGTCACAGGACAGCGGATCCGCCGNNCGAGTCGTAATATCCCAGTGCGGGGACATATTCCGGACGCCATCCGCCGAGTCTTCCGACCTTTTTTGCGCCGAGATCGCAACACCACGGGATGTTTGCGATCACCTGAGTGACCGCCGGATCGAGCGCTCCGGCCCAGACGGCCTGCATTCCCCCCTGACTTCCGCCGGAAGCGGTCAGATCGCGTCCGTTCCATTGCGGAAGGGTCCGCACGAACTGAAGGGCGCGCATCACGCGCAGGGCCATGCCGTTGAAATACGCCTTTTCCGGATCGGCGTTCTGGATGGGATCAACGGCGTAACTTTTTCCATTGGAATATGTTTTGTCGAAGAAACTGCTGTAGTACAACCGGTCTTTTCCGAGGTCGTACCCATGCGCATTGACCTCGAAGTAGATCTGGTTGGTATTCCAGAGCCCCTTGGGAGGAGTCTGGACCGAGATTCCATACCCCTGGAAATTGACGTAGGCGGAAAGACTTTTCTTCTCGGCATCCACCGGGATGGCGAGATATCCGGTCACCGGCCGGGGACCGGCGCAATCGACGGAGACCGCATAGATCTCGAAATCCGCATTGTCCTCCGCCGTTTTGACTTTTGTCATCTCCGCGCGGACCGGCACTGCGGCAAGACGCTTTTTCTGTTTTTCCCAGAACGCATCGAAATCCTTTGGTTCCGGGATTCCGGGAGTCAGTTTTTCCGGTTCGACCCCGGCGCCGCCTTCGAACTTCACCGCCCGTTTTTTTCCGTTTGCGTTTTTCCGTTTGACCAGTTTTCCTTTGTCGTTCAGCAGCAGAGCCTGAAGCTGGACGAATCCGGGCTGGTTCAGACGGGTGGTGACAACGGCAGTTCCGCCTTTGGGGATTTTTTCGATTCCGCTTTCCTGTTTTCC
>DDJH01000026.1:6935-13084 GCA_002338895.1 Lentisphaeria bacterium UBA1829
TGCTGAACGCGGAGGAGAGCAGGGAAACAGAGAAAAGAGCGAACAGAAGACTGAAAAACGCTTTTCTCATTGTTCCGAACATTTTCACTTCATTCCTGCGAAATGCCGTTCTCACTCATCGCAGGATTTCAGAGTGAATTCAAACACATACGGCTTGTTCTCCACCACTTTGTACGAGAACATCAGCGGGCAGTCGTAGAAGACCTTCACAGCCGGAGTACCGTTCTGTCCGCCCTTCGGCACGAATTCGGCCTTTTTGATGTACCAGAATCCGTTCGGATACTTCTTTCCGCCATGCGGGAAGGTATATTTGAATTCGCCGTTTTTCATCAGTTTGCCGTTGACCTTGATGCTGTCGATCAGGATCGGTTCCTGTTCTTCCGGAGAGCTGGCCCAGAAGCCTTCGATATGAATGTCCACCTTCCCCGACTTCTGTGCAAGGAATTCCATCTTGTAGCTCTTCCATTCATCGGAGACGGGCGACTGGAAATCGGTCCGGAACTCATTGACCTTGCGGCCCTTGAGATCTCCTTTTCCGGCATCAACGACCTTGACCTTCTCTTTGTTGCCGTCCACCTTGATGTTGACTCCGGGATCCGCAATCGCACTCAGCGAAAGCANNCCCCGCCATAATTGCAAACAGTGTTCTTTTCATCTTTCCTCATCCTTTCTTCTTTGTTTCCGTTTTTTTCTGTTATGATTTTCTGCAGCAATGATGTGCCCCTTCTCCTCCTTCCCAGGGACAATCTTTACATCCTTTGTTGTTTCACGTTTTCTTTTGAACGATCAGCCCCCCCCGCACCGTTTCCATGCTCACCAGCCGTAGTACCGGTAGGGATCATCGGATTCCAGAACCTCGTCCAGATAGAGTGCAAGAAGTTTCGGAACATTCAGATACGGTGTCCCGATCAGTCCTCCGGTCCCGCGCAGATCGTTGCAGAGAACCGTCAGAACATTNNACGGAACTTCGCCTGCGGAATCCGATAGATTCTCGCCACCCGGTAATAATCCTCCGGATTGCTTTTTGCCGAAATCTCTCCCAGAAACTCCCCGTTCAGCCAAATCCAGGATTCATCATCCACCGCGCCCAGATTCAGCGTCACTTCCTCCGCGCCCCGCATGGAATCCGGCAGTTCGAACTCCAGGCGGTACCAGACCCAGCCGTCGTAATTTTCATACCCCTTCCACTGTTTTTCAAACTCTCCGGGGACCTGAATTTTCTTCCATCGGGCATCCGGTTTTCTGTCGGGAGCAAAGAATTTTTCTTTGCGTCCTGTCTTTCCGGGATCGGGCAGAGCCGTCCAGTTCTGCGGCAGGATCTCCAGTCCGCCGTTCCGGAAACCGGGATTGAAGACTCCCGGGAAACCGTCACGATCCCGCACGCCCAGATTGTAGAGAAGGCGCGACACCAGGAAATTCTGTCTCCGAATCGTTGTCCGGAACTGCATTTCCTCCTCGTCGAACGCCCACGGCGCCGTCTGAAGCGCGATGATCGCCCCTTTTCCATGCCGAACAATCTTCAGGGAACGTCCCTCCCTGGAACCGACCGGAAACAGATCCCCCTTCCATCCGTTTCTCCAGTGCAGATCCGCGCTCGTAATCCCGGCAAATTCCGGAACGGAAGCGAGATTTTCCACCATCCCGGCATACCATTTCCCCGCCTTTGTCCGGAACTGACCGGGGAACAGACGGTTCAGCTCCTCTCCGGTGAGACCCACCGTCAGCACCGTCAATCCCTTCCGCACCTTTTCCAGCAGATTCCCCTCGAGCTTCCACTCGGGCGTAATGAGCAGCGCGCCATCCGAACCCGTGCACTTCTCCGCCGGTTCGAACGGCATGTTCCGCGCCCGCAGCAGAAGTTCTCCCAGAGTTCCTCCTGCAAGATACAAATTCTTTTCCGTGCGCGGAGCACTCCGGTCCAGGCGGAGCAGCATCCGATTCAGCTCCCGCAACGCTTCCGGCTCCACTTCCGTTCTTCCGCAGATGTCCAGCTGGGAGAACAGCACGATTCCCTTTCCGTTCCGGTATTCCAGAAGCGGCGCATACTGCAGATCGAATCCGGCGGAGAGCAGCGGGAGCCAGTTTCCGCTCTGCGGCTTTTCGGGCAGCACACTGGCGACGGCGCCCCGGTTTCCGGCACGCCAGACCCGCGAATTCTCATGTCCGTTCCACAGATGCGACGGTCTGGAACCGGTCCGCTCGCTCCGCGGAAGCATCGGCGGCAGAAGCGTCGCTTCCCCGCGCCAGTTCTCCAGAGAGGATCCATCCGGGCGGAACACTCTCCGGACCGCATATTCCTGTACGCGGAATCCGTATTTTTCCAGAATCGACGTACTCTGCTCCATCACCAGCACCCGCAGTCCTCCGCGAATGCGGTCCGCCAGACGGAAGCGCAGCTGCGGCAGACTGTTCCGTCCCAGAATCAGGATCCGGACTCCGGCAAGATCCTCCTCCTTTGCGACCTTGCGCGCAGAGATGTTCATGCGTTTGAGCAGCTTATCCAGACTCCCCTCCGGGTCAAAGATTCCGACCGTCTGCCGGATCGGTTCATAGATGCCGCTGTCGATTTTCAAAACAAGCGAATCCTCTCCGGAGAACTCCCCGCACCGGAAATCCGCCTTCAACGTCAGGGACTTCCCGCGGAAGGAGGCGGGAATCGAACAACTCTGCGGGATATCCCGCCGCTCACCTGCAGGAACCGAAACCGATCCGCTGCGCTGAATCGAAAGTTCCGGAACCGAAAAACTCCAATCGAATGTTTTCTCCGTCCGGGAATCGTTGAGGAGCTGAATCTGCTTCTCGACCGTTTCGCCGGGAAGGAAGCGGGCGGAGCGTTCGGTGAAGTCACCTTTTTGCGCAGCGGTTCGTCCGAGCAGAGCCGTCGACTGTTCGGCAATGGTTTTTCCTGTTTTTGTGAGCTTCCAGGAAGAGGAGGGATCCTCATAGGGAGTCTCGCCGGGCGTGAGGAAATCGGCCACGATTCCGGGCTGTTTCAGATTGTTCAGACGTTCGGGATTTTTCTTTTTCCGTCCGCGTCCGGAACGGGTCCAGAAGCTCTGCCAGTCCCAGAGCAGGTAGAACGAGACGCCGCGCGCACGGAAGTCCGGAAGATTCTCCTTCAGGTACAGACTCCGGACCGTGTCGGCATCGCGGTCGCGCATCAGGAAGTTGGAGAACTGCCAGAACCAGATCTCCCGGTTTCCCGTGCAGAGCCGTTCCTGCAGATCATAGAACTTCCGTTTCTCCTCCGAATACCGGTACGCCTCCTCCCCCAGGAACGCCGCATTGTATTCATTATACCAGATATGCATCACATCGCCGGAAGTGTGGATGAAACGCGGACCGCGGTAGCTGGACCAGTTGGCCACATGCGGAAGACCATATTCCGCCAGATGCAGCGGTTTTTTCCCGTTTTTCTCCCAGAGTTCAAACCAGTCGCTGCGCTCCTGAACCGGAGCCCAGTTCGGATACAGATTGATCGAATAGACCGCTCCGAGATCTCCCGCATGGTGATTGACGATCCGGTCGGGATCTATTCCGGCGATGATCTTTTCACTCAGGGCCGCCTGTTTCCGGTTTCCGGAGAGACCGGGAGCGGGAAGAATTCCGGCGATCCGTTCCGGATCCTGCGCATTGGCTCCCCCCGCGAAATTGTGATTGGCAACATAGAAGACGATCGAAGGAAGATTCTGGAATTTCCGGATCTGGAACGCGGCATCGGACGCATAGCGGCGGGCATTCTCCGGTTTGGCCAGATCCCCGTAATGCGAGGCATGAGGCAGAGGAAGGGAGGTCAGAATCCCCTGTCGGGAGAGTTCTTCATAGAACGTTCTCTGATATCCCGTTTCTCCGGGAAGGAAGCGGTATTCGAGCGGGAGGAAGTGATTGACTCCGCTTTTCTTTGCAAACTTCACTGCGCGGCGGATCTGTGCGGCGGAGGCCTTGTCCGCCCCGGATCCGGTCAGATTCACGCCCATGCTCCGGAGATGAATCTTCTTTCCATTCAGCAGGAAATTCCGTCCGTCGACGGAAAACTCCCGAAACCCGAAGAGTTCGGGGAAGAGGCGGTCGATCACCTTTCCGTCTTCCGACTTCAAACTCAGTTCCAGCGTGTAGAGATTTTCCGGGCTGTCCAGATCCCAGAGCTTTTCCGCTTTCCATTTCTCGCGGAAGGAGACCCGCTGCGCACCTTTTTTGAGCGTCATCAGAGGGGAGGAAAACGTTTTGACGACCTTTCCATGATCGGCGATGACCCCGTCAAACCGATACCGTCCGCCGTTCGGGAGAACGACACCGGCATCCAGCAGGAGCTCTCCCTTTGCCACGCTCGGCACGATGCGCACGTCGCGGATCTCCCCGTTCCGCGGACGGTATTTCAGCCAGAGATCTCCGAGGATCCCCCTCTGTTTCATATTTCCCCGAACCTGCACGACCCGTCCCGGCGCCATGAAAGCCTTGGTGCTGTTCTCATCCGGACGGGCGACGAGCAGCAGAACGAGTTCATGTTCTTTTCCGGGCGTCACCTTTCCACTCAGATCCAGCGATCCCCCCGGATAATAGAGTTCTCCGCAGAACTTCCCGTCGAGAAAGCAGCGGGCGGCGGACTGAATCATTTCCGCATCCAGCAGGATTCGTCCATTTGTCCAGTTTTCCGGCACGCGGAGTGTCCGCCGATACCATCCGGCATTCAGCTTTTCATTGGAGATGGTCCGTTTCCGGCTGGAGGCATTCCGGATTTCCTGCGCCTCTCCGGTTGCCCGGTTCGGCCATGCGCCGGGGACCTTGAAAACGCCCCAGCCGCTTCCGGCGGACGGAAGGGAAAGCTGATCCGAAATCTTCCGGTGATCCATCTCCAGAAACTGCCATAATCCGTTCAGGCAGAGATCTTCCCGGGATCCGTTTTTTCTCCGGAACGCATCGGTCAGATCCCAGTGATCCTCCATCCGGATTCCGCCCGGGAACGGAGCATCCGCAGATTCTTCCCCGNNCCCCCGCCATACATAAAACCGGCAGCAGCCAGCCGAACACTCTTTTCTTCATTCAGAAATCCTTTCTGCGCAAACCGTTGTTATTCATCATATGGAGCAAAACATTTCAAGTTATAGGAATCCTTATGCCAGGAGGCCCATCCGCCGCTTTTCATGATCTCGTAAGTCATATAGCGGGCGGATCCGTCAAGGAAGGAGAAATTGTGTCCCATTTTATGATCGTATTTCACCCACTCCGGGTTGGAACCGCTGGAGGTCATATAAGGGGGGGTGTAGTGGGGTGGGTACAGGTATTTCAGATTGTATTTGATCCCCGTATTGATTGGATTCGGGGTCCACACACTGCCGGTCGAGCGTGTATATTCGCCGAAGAGAATCGTCCGGGAGGTGAAGCGGATCTGCTGTATTTTCAGGGGGACGAAATCGCTTTCGCTGACCCAGCTCATGAACCCTGTCTGCGGATCGAGTTTGACATAGCCGACCAGGTGTCCGTTGATGGCATATGAAATCGGCAGAAGAGGCGTCGCCCCCCAGATGGAATTAAGCTGACGGGGGATATCATCCAGCGGGCAGGCATGTGCGGTCCGGTCATTCGACGGGAAAAAATAATCCTTTTCCGACTTGTTGGTCATCAGCTGAAACACCCCGTCGGTCGTATCGATGAACTCCATATACTTGAAACCGTACGTCCGCACGTTGCCGAGGCAGACCATCGCCGATGCCGAATCCCGCGCCTTTTTCAGCGCCGGAAGAAGAAGAGAAATCAGAACAGCAAGAATTGCAATCACGATCAGAAGTTCTATCAGCGAAAACCATCTCCGAACACACCGTCTCTTTTGCATGATTCTCTTTTCCTTCCTCATGACAGAGCCCTCTTCCTCCGGGAAATCGGGAAAGAGAAGAGCGGTTGCCCAACTCTGTTAAGATTCTTTTTATTTATCTATATTTATCGCTATCTTTATCTATATTATAAAACATTCCCTTTATTTTGTCAACCCCTGTTTCCCGAAAAAAAACTGATTTTGCAGAAAAGTCTGAAAAAGAGATTGGGAAAAAGGGAAGCAGGGGAAAGCGCCTCAGGTCACCGCTTTTCCGTTTTCGTACAGACAGAGCGAGGGGCGGATGCGGAAGGATTCCGGCGGACGGGCGGGATCATCGTGC
>DDJH01000026.1:13099-14967 GCA_002338895.1 Lentisphaeria bacterium UBA1829
GATCCGGCAGCTCCGGGAATCAAACCGTTCGACAATCAGACGATAGATCGCATCGTAACAGGGAGAAAACACCACTCCCTCGAATTTCATTCCGAAGTTCAGCATTTCAGTCACTCTCTCCACAGCCTCCTGGAAGGGTTTGGCGAGCACGATGACCTGTCCCCGATCGACCTTGAACTCTTCACAGCACCGCGCCAGCGGCTCTTCCACCAGATCCAGCATCTCCTTCCGATCCCAGACCACGAGAAGCAGATGAGTCCTCTTCTCCTGAAACAGCCGGGTCAGCACCATGCGGAAATAATCCGACCATGACACGTAGAACGAGCTGACCCCCTCCACCAGATTCCAGAAGGAAACCACCGGGAACCCGTTCCGTTTCAGCTTCACCGCATTTTCAAGAATCACACTCCGGGCGGCGACCAGAATCACGCCGGACAAACTCTTCTCGGAGACCGCCTGCTCCAGCATCGAGGGCGACTCCAGGTACAGATTCGTCGTACAGTACTGACTGCTCCTTCGTGTCAGCTCCAGCGCGACCGCCGCATGCAGCTTCAAAAAATAATAAATATCGTACGAGAGTTTCCCGCAGTCGGCGACGAATCCGAAAATTTTCATTCTCTGCGAAGAGCATTGCGACGGTCTGGAAACCGTCCCCCCTCCCCTGCACGGCATCAGCACATTCTCTCCGATCAGATCCTGCACCGCCCGCAGCGCCGTCGGCTGAGACACCCCGAACATCGACGCCAGTTTCCTTGTCGGCGGAAAGCGGATCGGCTGCCCGTTGCTTGCGGCAATCGTATCAATCACATACCGCCGGATCTTCATAAAATCATTTTTCTTATTCATCGCCGGCCATATCTTTTCATCTATCAACCTTTATCTCATTTTTTTTCTACTATAATCCACATCCGGGAAATGTCAAATTTCTTTCCTGGAAGAGACCGGCCGGCCAAACCGTTCTCTCATCAGATCGGCTCCAGATACTTCTGATATTCCCGGGGCGACATTCCGAAATACTTTTTAAACTCCGTGGAAAAATTCAGGGAATTCCGATATCCGACCCGTTCCGTGACCTCCTTCACGGAGAGCTCCTGCTCTCTGCGCAGAATCTCCGCCGCCGCCTTCATCCGGAACTCGATGAGCATCCGATAAGGCGTCAGATGAAAATAGCGGCGAAAAAGCCGGGTCAGATGATACGGAGTGCATCCGTATGCGCGAGCCAGCTCCTGAACGGAGTGCTCCTGTTCCAGCGTGTTTTCCAGATGCGTTCTCAGTTCCAGGAGTTTCTTCGGAGCGAAGTTCGCATGGACCGGAGAAGAGAGATAGTAGAGCAGTTCAAATGTCAGCTGTGAATTTTCCTGCAGCGTACCGGGAGTCTGAACGCCCTCCAGAGTTCCCAGATGCTGGAAAATACGATGGATCGGCGAGGGATTGATTCCGGAAATCACATTGATATTCCCCAGTCCGCTCTGTTCGAGGAAAGCGGGAAGCAGGGTTCCGAAGATGCTGAACGACTCTTTTTTGCAGAATCCGGGTTCCGCAACCACGAATTCCCCCTCCAGATTCGGCTGCATCAGGAAGAGATCGCCGGGATCAAGCCGGAACGCCTCTCCTCTCTGGCGGACAAACAGCGCTCCCTCCAGAATATGTTCCACCGAGAGATACGGGGCATTCTTCCGCCGGAAGCACGCTCCCGCCAGCAGGTGCACTTCCGTGGTCAGACTGGTGTAGAGAAGCTGCCGGACTTTTTTTTCAAAATAAAGGGAACGGATTGCATACTCTTTCCGGGATCGTCGGAGATAATAGTTCATTGTCCCGAAGGATTCCGGACAGATATCGGGTACCGAGCGGAAAATGGACAGGTCTCT
>DDJH01000013.1:0-42879 GCA_002338895.1 Lentisphaeria bacterium UBA1829
TTCCTTCTGTCTGATATTGAATGTATGAATTCTTTTAATTCTGTAATTTACAACCGTTTTTTCATTCTGTCAACATGGAAAACGCGCCGGAGGGAAAGAAAAAATGGAAAATCCCCGGCGCGTGTTTCCCGGTCAACGGCATCCCGTTCCGGTTTTGTTCGATTCTGTTTTCCGTCTGCTTACAAAATCTCCGCTTTTTCGATGACGACCGGTTCCACCGGAACATCGTCGTGATAGCCGTACGGACCGGTTTCCACTTTTCCGATCTTGTCCACCACGTTCATTCCCTTGGTCACCTTCCCGAACACGCAGTATCCGTATCCGGCCGGGGTCTTGGAGCGGTGATCGAGAAAGTCGTTGTCGACCAGGTTGATGAAAAACTGTGCCGTCGCACTGTCCACTTCGCTGGTGCGGGCCATCGCGATCGTCCCGCGCTTGTTGGACGGCGAGACATGCGCCTCGTTCCGGATCGGCGGTTCCGTATCCAGTTCATTCATATCCGCATCCATTCCGCCTCCCTGGATCATGAATCCGTCGATCACGCGGTGGAAGATCGTTCCATTGTAGTGCCCGTCCTTCACATAATCAAGAAAATTGCGGACCGTGACCGGGGTCTTCTCATCGAAAAGTTCCAGTTCAATGTCTCCCATTCCTGTCGTCAGTCTTACCTTGCTTCCCATTTTCTTCTTCCTTGTTAAACGCCTTTCATCGCGAGTCCCACCACATCGGGTGCGATCCGATGCAGCAGTTCGTCCGACATCTTCAGAACCTGCCGGTGATCGCCGCACTTCAGCGCCTCCGCCGCAAACTGTTCCGCCTCATACATCCGGAGACTGCGAATCACCCTCCGGGCGACTCCCAGCGATACGGTGCTCATGCTCAACTCCTGAATCCCAAGCCCGACCAGCAGCGGAATGAACCGCGGATCCGACGCCATCTCTCCGCACACTCCAACCCAGATTCCCGCCGCATTCGCCGCCTTCACGATCCGGTCGATCAGCATCAGAATCACCGGATGCGCCGGCCGGTACAGCTTGGCCACTTTCTCATTTCCCCGGTCCACCGCCATCGTATACTGAACCAGATCGTTCGTTCCGATGCTGAAGAAATCCACCTTCCGGGCCAGATGTTCCGCAAACAGTGCCGCCGCAGGGGTTTCCACCATGATGCCGACTTCCATGTGCTCATCAAATTTCTTCTTCTCCGCCCGCAGACTCTCCCGGGTCTTGTTCAGAATCTCCAGAAGCCGGTCAAGCTCGTCCTCGCAGGTGATCATCGGGAACATCATCCGGGTCGGTCCGAAGGCGCTCGCCCGGAGAATCGCCCGCAGCTGCGGAATCAGAAGCTCCGGAAACGCAAGGCAGAGACGGATCGAACGCTGACCTAGAAACGGATTCGGATCATGGGTCACATGAATCACCGAGGAGAGCTTGTCTCCTCCAAGGTCCAGCGTCCGGATGATCGTCGCTTCTCCGTTCATCCCTTCGATAATCTTCCGGTAGACCGCAAACTGTTCCTCCTCCGTCGGAATATGATCCGTCAGAAACAGGTACTCCGTCCGGAACAGCCCGATCCCCGACGCTCCCGATTTATGCACCTCTTCAATATCCCCCGCATCGTCCAGATTGGCGGCAAGGTGGATGCGGTAGCCGTCGATCGTTTCCGGAAGAAGGGAACTCTCCTGCTGAAGCTCGTTGAACAGCTGTTCTTTCGAGACCTCTTTCTGGGCATACAGTTCCAGTGTCTCCTGTTTCGGATTGGTGATCACCGCTCCCAGATATCCGTCGATGATGAGCATGTCCCCGTTGTGGACGTTGCTGGAAAGATTCGGAATTCCCACCACGGCCGGAATCCGCATCGAACGGGCCAGAATCGCCGTATGAGAGGTGCGGCTTCCCGTTTCCGTTGCAAACGCCTGAACGTTTTCCCGGTCCAGCATCGCCGTGTCCGACGGCGTCAGATCCCGGGAAATCAGAATCCGCTGCCCCGGCAGATGATCCAGAAGCTGCCGTTCCTCGCCGTTGAGATTATCCAGAATCCGGCAGGCCACATCGGCCACATCGGCCGCGCGCTCCTTCAGATACTGGTCGTCGACCGCGCCGATGGCGGAAATATACCGCTGGATGGTACGCGAGAACACCACATCCGCCGCCTGCAGATCTTTCCGGATCCCTTCGATCACTTCCTGGACAAGGACCCGGTCGTCCACAATGAGCATATGCGCGTCGAAAATGCTTGCGTCTCCGGAAGTCAGCGTGCTTTTCAGACGGGCCTGCAGTTCTGCGATCTGCTTTCTGGTTTTGTCCAGTGCGGTGGTGAAGCGGGTGATTTCCGCGGGAACTTCGGATTCCGTAATCGGTTTCGGTTCCACATCAAGTGTCGCCCGCCCCGCGTTCCCCACGATCAGGGCAATGCCGATGGCGATCCCGGACGAGGCCGGAATCCCATGGTACATCACTTCCTTCCGGCTCTCGCTCTGAGTCTGTGACGGGGTGGTGCCGACTGTTTTGTCATTCTTCATCAAATCGTCTGTCAACCAAATCGTTGAGTGCTTTTACGGCGTCTTCGGCATCGGGGCCGGAAGCGGTAATTTTCAGTTTGGAGCCGCAGACCGCGGAAAGAACCAGCATGCTCATCAGGCTCTTCCCGTTGGCGGTTTCCGAATCCTTGGAGACGACGATGTCGCTGTCGAACTTCGAGGCTGTCTGCACAAAAAGGGAGGCCGGTCTTGCGTGCAGTCCCAGCTTGTTTTTGATCGTGCATACTGTTGTCGCTGATGTGGCGGCCATCCGGCTGTCCTTCCCTGATGAAAAATATGCTTAGATTATAATATAGCATCAATTTTTTAAAATACAACACATTCCCCTTTCATCCTCTTCATTTTGGATCTCTTCCGGGGATGGTCCGGCGGGGGGCTTTTTTCTGTTCTCCGCGCAGGACGAGTGGTTCAGACGGCGTCTTCCAGAACGCCGCTTCGTTCCAGAAGTCCTTTCAGGTAGCCGACGGCAAAAATGTTCCCGAGCATCGCGTAGCCGAAATTCCTGTTGCTTTCTCCCGCCATGGTCGGGGTATGGTCCGGGCGGATCAGGCAGTTCGGAGAGAAGCGGGTCAGCGTGTCCAGAAGGGCGGCCATGTCGGTCGGGCCGTTGTCGTGAAAGGTCTCGCGAAAGCAGGTGGCGCTCCCGGTGATGTCGCGAAAATGGAAGAAGAAGATCTTTTCTCCGAACTCTTCGATCAGGCGGAAGACGTCTTCTCCCATCGCCCGGAACGTCGCCTGGCAGAACGTGATCCCGTGCGACGGACTCTTCGAAAGCGAAAGCACCCGCCGGTACGCCTCCGCGCTCCGCAGAATCCGCGAATACCCGAGAAGTGGAGAGATCGGCGGATCATCCGGATGCAGGCCCATCCGGACCCCGGACTCCTCCGCAACCGGAAGCACCGCCTGGATGAAGTAGGTATAATTCCTCCACATCTCCTCCTCCGTCACTTTCAGCGGAACGTTGTTGTCGATTTCTTCCAGATTGAATCCGCTGGTCAGGGCTCCGCCCCGTTCCGGAAGGTCGCTCCGCGTCCGGAACCAGCCGATCCCCGCCATGAAATTGTAGCACAGAAGTTCGATCCCGAGTCTTCCCATGTTCCGAAGCATCTGCTGATACCGTTCGATGTCCTCGTCGCGGCCCGGCAGTCCGAGTTTGATCCGGCTCATGTCGAACTCATCCCCTTCCAGCGCATAGAGCCGGAATCCCCGCTCCCGGAAACGATCCGATATCTCCTTCAGCGACTCATAGTCCGACGGATCCGAAAGCCCGCTCAGCTCCGGCGCCGCCTTCGTCACCGCATACCGAATCCCCAGCTGCGCCGCCACTTCCCATTGAATATCCGGTTTTACCGGCAGCATCCAACCCAGTTTCATTTTTTTAGATCCTTTCTATTCTGTATTGAATAATAATTATTCTAAGATACCCTCTTTTCCCGAAAAAGCAAGCCGGAATCCGCAGAGAATAAAAAAGCGGAGAACCGGGCCCCCGAATTGACCCGGTTCCCCGCCAGGAGGAAACAATAGAATCGATATCTGCAACTATACGCTGAAAAATGGAAAAGTCAAGGAGAGAAATTAGAAATATCTAACTTTTTTGTTGAAAATTTTCCTCCGCTGTTCCGGCCGGAGGGAAAACGATCTTGAAAAAGCACGATTGCGGTTTATACTATCATCGAAATAATCCGGTGCGGACGGTCCGGAACAGACCGGTCCTCTTCCGCGCGGACAGGAAGGAGTGAAACATGAAATCATACCGAAAGGAACTTGTCTTCCACGTGAAAACCCGCCGGGCATATCTGGACATCACAGACCAGGTGGAGGAGGCGCTGCGCGAATCGGGAATCCGGGAAGGACTCCTGCTCTGCAACGCGATGCACATTACCGCGTCGGTCTACATCAACGACCACGAATCCGGGCTGCTCCAGGATTACGACGACTGGCTGGAACACCTGGCTCCGCACGAACCGCTCTCCCAGTACCGCCACAACCGGACCGGAGAGGATAATGGAGATGCGCACCTGAAACGGCAGGTGATGGGCCGAGAAGTCGTCGTCGCCGTCACAGACGGAAAACTGGACTTCGGCCCCTGGGAGCGGATCTATTACGGTGAATTCGACGGCCGGCGCCGGAAATGCGTCCTTGTGAAAATCATCGGAGAGTGAGCCGGTTCTCCCAGTACCACGCCGCGGCGTTCCGCAACCCCTCCCGGACCGGGAAACGCGGCGTGTAGCCAAGCAGACGGACCGCTTTGGAAATATCCGCCAGGGAGTGCGCTACATCGCCTTTCCGGGCCGGCCCGTGCTCCGGAGAGACCGCGGCGATCGCCGGATCGTATGCCGAAAGCGCATCCCGGAGAATCTCCGCCAGCTCATTGAGCGTGGTCCGTTCGCCGCGGGCGATGTTGTAGACCGTGTTCAAGGCTTCCGGATTCCCGGTCAGAAGGGCCCGTTCGTTGGCCTGAAGAACATCGTCCACATAGGTGAAATCGCGGGAGTTGGAGCCGTCTCCGTTGATGCGCGGCGGCTCGCGGCGGATCAGCGCGGCGGCAAATTTCGGGATCACCGCCGCATACGCGCCGGACGGATCCTGCCGTCTCCCATACACATTGAAGTAGCGGAGCCCGATCGTCTCCATCCCGTACAGTGCGGAAAAGTTGGCCGCATACAGTTCGTTGACGTATTTGGTGATCGCATACGGGGAGAGCGGTTTCCCGATCCGCTCCTCCACCTTCGGCAGTTCCCGGCTGTCCCCGTACACCGACGAGCTGGCGGCGTACACAAAGCGTTTCACGCCCGCCTCCTTCGCCGCCCAGAGCATGTTGACAAAACCCGAAATATTGATGTCCGTACTGGTCATCGGATCCGCAATGGAGCGCGGCACCGAACCGAGCGCGGCCTCATGCAGGACATAGTCGGCGCCGTCCGCCGCCCGGCGGCAGTCTGCAATCGAACGGATATCCCCCTCCACCAGACGGAAGTGCGGATTGTTCCGGAACGGTTCGATGTTCTCCCGTTTCCCCGTCAGGAAGTTGTCCAGGCAGACCACCTCGTTGTCCTGCCGCAGCAGCTTCTCCACCAGATTCGATCCGATGAATCCCGCCCCTCCGGTCACCAGAATCCGTGCATGTGTGATCATCTCTGTCATAGCCGGCCGTCCACCAGTTCGCGCGGAAGCACGGATTTGACATCGTAGATCACGCAGCCGGGGCGGCGGAAACGTGTGAAATCGATCTCCAGGAACTGCCGGTGCGCAACCGCGAGGACGACGGCATCGTACGCTTCCGGACGGATCTCGTCGAAGCGGTTCCGGACGGTGTCAAGTCCGTATTCGCGCCGGACCTCCTCCGCTCCGGCATACGGATCGAGAAGATCCACCCGGCAGCCGAATTCCATCAGATTCCTTGCGATGTCCGAAGCGCGGGAGTTGCGGATGTCGGGGCAGTTCTCCTTGAAGGTGATTCCCAGCTGAAGCACGCGCGAGCCGAAAATCTTTTTCTCCTTGCGGATCATCAGTTTGACGGTCTCTTCCGCCACATATTTTCCCATGCTGTCGTTGATGCGTCTTCCGGCAAGAATGATCTCCGGCGAGTATCCCAGCGACTGCGCCTTGTAGGTCAGATAGAACGGATCCACTCCGATGCAGTGTCCGCCCACCAGTCCCGGGCGGAAATTCAGAAAGTTCCATTTTGTTCCCGCCGCGGCGAGCACCTCGGATGTGTCGATCCCCATCCGGTGAAAGATCTTGGAAAGCTCGTTCACAAACGCGATATTGATGTCGCGCTGCGAATTCTCGATCACCTTGGCCGCCTCCGCGACCTTGATGCTGCTGGCCCGATGGGTTCCGGAGTGCAGAATGCTGTTGTAGAGCCTGTCCACCGCCTCCGCCGCTTCGGGGGTGGAGCCGGAGGTGATCTTGAGAATCCGGGTCAGCGTGTGTTCCCGGTCCCCCGGATTGATCCGTTCGGGACTGTATCCGCAGAAGAAATCCCGGTTGAAGCGAAGTCCGCTGCAGCGTTCCAGGATGGGAACGCACTCCTCCTCGGTGCAGCCGGGAAAGACGGTGCTTTCATAGATGACGATCGAACCGGGATGCATCGTTTTCCCGACCGTTTCGCTGGCCAGACGGAGCGGCCGCAGGTCTGGCGTGTTGTATTTGTCCACCGGCGTCGGAACGGTCACAATGAACACATCCCGGTCGCGCAGTTCCTCCGGATCTCCGGTGCACCGCAGGCGTTTTGCCGCGCGGAGCGCCTCCGTCGGGATTTCCAGAGTCGAATCAACACCCTGCCGGAGTTCTTCCAGGCGGCTTTTCTTGATGTCGAATCCGATCGTGTCGTAATATTTCCCGAATTCCGCTGCGAGGGGGAGTCCGACGTAGCCGAGTCCGATCAGAGCAACCTTCAGTTCTCTGTTTCCGATTTTTTCCAGTATTTCATCCAGCATGGGGACCTCGTTTTTCCATTTGGATGAATATATCTCCAGCCGTCGTTCTTTTCAAGGAGATTCGGAAAAATAGGTCCGACGACACGATCGCCTCCGCGGAGGACACGGAAAACATCCCCGCTTTTTTAAGAAAAAAACTCGTTTTTCCCTGTCTGAAAGCCCCAAATCAACTTGACTTTTCATGAAAAACCATATAAATTTCCGTTTATGCGCGGAAGAACCGCGCCGGTCCAACATCATAATCAGGGAGATTCAACCGTGAGCGAACAACCTGCCCGCCCCCGGGAAATGCTGGCGTCCAGACTGGGATTCATCCTGCTGGCGGCCGGATGCGCCATCGGATTGGGGAACATCTGGCGCTTCCCCTATATCGCCGGACAGTACGGAGGAGCGTTTTTCGTTCTCATGTACCTGTTCTTTCTGCTGCTGCTCGGTTTCCCGGTGATGGTGATGGAGCTCTCCATCGGCCGCGCCGGTCAGCTGGATATCGTGGGGTGCTACAAGAAGCTGAAGAATCCGGAGCGTCCGCTGCCGTGGGAAAAACCGGGGATGCTGTTCTTTGTCGGGAATCTGATTCTGCTGATGTTCTATTCGGTGATTACGGGATGGCTGCTGGCGTATACATGGTATTTTCTCAGCGGAGCGTTCCGGCCGGTCGGCGCGGAAGGGGTGCCGGAATTCTTCAACACGTTTCTGGCAAGTCCGGGAAAACAGATTCTCTTTACCTATCTGGCGATTGCGGGAACGGTGGCGGTGTGCTTTGCCGGACTCAAGTCCGGCGTGGAGCGCGTGACCAAATTCATGATGGCGGGGCTGTTCCTGCTGATGATCGGATTGGCGATTCAGGCATGCCGGCTGCCGAACGGAATGGAAGGAGTGAGATTTTTCCTGAAACCGGATTTCGGACATCTTGCGCAGGGCGGGGTGTGGCCGGCGGTGCATGCGGCGATGACGCAGGCGTTCTTCACGCTGAGTCTCGGAATCGGGAGCATTGCCATTTGCGGGAGTTATGTGTCGAAGACGCAGTCGCTGCCGCAGGAGGCGGCGATTATTATTACGCTGGACACGTTTGTGGCGATCTGTTCGGGGCTGATTATTTTCCCGAGCTGTTTTGCGTACGGGGTGTCGCCGGATCAGGGACCGTCGCTGATTTTCATCACGCTGCCGAGAATCTTTCTGGATATGGAGTTCGGGATGATCCGCGGGACGGTGTTCTTCCTGTTTCTCTGCATTGCGGCAATCACAACGCTGATCGCGGTGTCGGAAAATGTGATCGCGTTCGGAATGGATGAGCTGCATCTTTCCAGGAAAAAATCGACGGCGTGGACGAGCGTGCTGCTGTTTCTGCTGTCGCTGCCGTGCATTTTCGGGTTCAATATCTGGAAGTCGTTCCAGCCGCTCGGAAAGGGGAGCACGGTGCTGGATCTGGAGGATTTCATTGTCAGCGATAATTTTCTTCCGCTCGGCGCGCTGCTGATTGTTCTGTTCTGCACGCGGTCGCGCGGATGGGGATACCGGAATTTTGTTGCGGAGGCCAATGAAGGGGCCGGATTCAATTTCCCGCGGATTCTGCGGTTTTACATCACATGGATTCTGCCGGCGGTGATCCTGCTGCTCTGGGTCGTCGGAATAGTCCGGCGTTTCCGGGGATGAGAATGGAAGGCGTCAATACCTATTTTTCAAGGAGGAGAGAATGTTAATATTTCTGATCGGAATCGCGATGCTTGTGGTGGGGTACAATTATTACGGACGGTTCGTGGAGCGGATCCTCGGGCCCGACGACCGGCCGACCCCGGCGGTGACAAGCTGCGACGGAGTGGATTATGTGGTGCTGCCGCATTGGAAGAATATGCTCATTCAGCTGCTGAATATTGCGGGAGTCGGACCGGTGATCGGAGTGATTCTCGGGATCAAGTTCGGTGCGGTGGTGTTTCTGATTATTCCGGTCGGGAATATTCTGGGGGGAGCGGTGCATGATTTTGTCGCGGGGATGATGTCGCTGCGGTACAACGGGGCAAATCTGCCGGCGCTGGTGCGCATGACGATGGGAAAGGCGTTTTTCGGGATCTTCTCGGTGTTCATGTGTCTTCTTCTGCTGCTGGTGGTGGCGGTGTTCATCAATATTCCGGCGGGGCTGATTGATCGTCTTTTCCCGTCGACGCCGGTGTTCTGGTATGCGGTGGTGGCGATTTTCATCTACTATATTGTCGCGACGATTTTCCCGGTGGACAAGATCATCGGAGCGGTGTATCCGCTGTTCGGCGTGATGCTGCTGGTGGGAACGTTCGCGATCTTCTTCTCGCTGCTGTGGCAGTATTCGTTCTCCACGCCGACGATGCTGCTGGAGACGCCGGAACTGAAAAAACTCATCCTCGGATTCCGGGAGGACAATCCGATTCTGCCGGTGCTGTTTGTGACCATCGCGTGCGGGATCCTTTCCGGATTCCATGCGACCCAGTCGCCGATCATCGCGCGGACCATGGCTTCGGAGCGGCAGGCCCGTTCCTCGTTCTATGGAATGATGGTGGTGGAAGGGATCATCGCCATGATCTGGGCGGCGGCGGGATTCGCCATCTACAATCTCTTCCCGGCGATGTTCCGGGATAATCCGACGCAGGTGCTGGTGGAGATTACAAAATATTTCCTCGGAGGATGGATGGGGGTCCTGACGATTCTCGCGGTCGTGATCCTCGCGGTGACCTCGGGCGATACCGCCATGCGGAGTCTGCGGCTGAGCCTTGCGGAGATCCTCGGAATCGGACAGGCGAAGATTCACAACCGGATCCTGCTGTGTCTGCCGCTGATCGTGATTATTTCCGGTCTGCTCTGGTGGTCGAACATGGATGCGCAGTCGTTCAATCATCTGTGGAACTATTTCGCATGGGGCAATCAGGTGCTGGCGTCCTGTACGCTGATCGCGGTTTCGGTGTGGCTGTTCGGACTGAAGAAACAGGGATTTGTCACGCTGCTGCCCGGAATGTTCATGACGTTCATTGTGGTGACCTACATTCTGTGGACCTCTCCGGCGCACAAGGGGCCGTACGGGTTCGGACTGGATCTGCCGCTTTCCTACGGACTCGGTGTTGTTGTGGCGGTTCTTGCGGGTGTCTGGGCCTGGTGCGCCGGACGCCGGCGCGCCGCTCTCCCGAACGCGCAGGAGTAAGACCGGCTCTTTCGGAATGGAGACGTTATTTCGCCGTTTGACTTTTTGCCGCACGGTGATATACTACCATCAGAACCGTTTTCAAGGAGATGAACGATGCGCAGACTGTATTACACCCTTCTGGAAATCCTGATTGTCGTTTCCATTGTTGCCGTTCTTGCCGCAACCGGACTGGGGGTGACCTCGTTCGTGCGCAACAAGATCGCCGAAACGCAGACTGAAACCACGATCAAACTGGTGGAGATGGTGTTTCAGAAGTTCCATCAGCAGAACGGAATGTACCCGGTGTCGGCCGATGCCCCGTTTCTCGCGATTGATCTGGGGTCCTGCGGAAGCGTTGATGCGTTTCAGAAACTCTGGATCGGAGGATTCAACGACATCACTCTGCCGTCCGATTTCCCGACGACAAAGACGGGGTTGAAAATCCGCGGAATCCGTCTGGAATACACCGGCGGAAAATATTATATCCTCGACGGATGGAACCGGCGGATCTTCTACCTGAATCCGGGCGTGTTCAATTCCGGGTCCTATGACCTGATCTCGTTCGGCGCGGACGC
Organism: Lentisphaeria bacterium UBA1829; assembly: GCA_002338895.1. GTDB lineage: Bacteria > Verrucomicrobiota > Lentisphaeria > Victivallales > UBA1829 > UBA1829. The sequence goes on from DDJH01000013.1 coordinate 10,702, forward strand.
CCTGGCGGGAGACGGATCCGGATCCACCACCGCAGTCAACTCGTTTTCCGCAGAGGATTTCAAGCAATCCTCCAAATACCCCGAACAGACCGGGGACGATGTGACGAACTTCACTCGGAACTGAGTTCGAAGAGGCGCACGTTTTCTCATGGAAAGAGTTTCCGGAACGTTCGCCTTTTTTCAAATTTGCAAAAAAATGCAAATGCGTGTATAGTATAAGCGATTGATAGAATCCGACAATCTTATGGAAAGAGAGAGAACGATCATAAAATGAGATGTCCCAGATGTGCATGCCAGGATGACAAGGTCATTGATTCTCGAGCCATCAAGGACGGAGCCGGAGTCCGCCGGCGCCGGGAATGCCTGAAGTGCGGATACCGGTTCACAACCTGCGAGGAGATCGTTCCGAACGAACTCAAGGTGGTGAAACGCGACGGGAGCCGGGAGAATTTCGACCGGAACAAACTGCGGACCGGAATCGAAAAAGCCTGCTGGAAACGGGAGATCACGGAGGAACAGGTGGATACGCTGGTCAACCGCCTGATCGCTTCCATTGAGAATGATTACGACCGGGAGGTGACGACCGTCGAAATCGGCGCCCGCGCCATTGAGGCGCTCCGCGAACTGGACGAGGTGGCGTGCATCAGTTTTGCGTCGGTGTACAAGGACTTTAAAAATCTCGATGAGTTCCTGAAAGAGATCCGGACCATGAACCGGGATAAGAAGAAAAATCCCGGAACAGGCGCAAAAGAATGAAATTCCGACACCGTCTGCTGCTGAAATACGCCGATCTGAGCGTTGCCCGCTTCACGGAGGTGCTGCGCCAGTGGATGGGACAGCAGGGGTATATTCTGCTGCTCAGCGTGTTCGTCGGCCTGCTCTCCGGACTCGCGGCGGTGACGCTGAAGAACATCACCGAGTATTTCCATTCGCTCGCCCGCCATGCGGAAGGACCGTGGGTGATGTGGCTGGCGCCGGCCATGCCGGTGGTCGGAATCATCCTGTGCGTGATTTTTGTGAAACTGTTCGTGAAGGGACGGTATGACAAGAGTCTGGCCAATGTGATCGTCTCCACGACAAATGGGACGAGCGACATTCCGAAACAGCATACCTACTCGCATCTGATCACCAGCGGAATCTGCGTGGGCCTGGGCGGAGCGGCGGGACTGGAGGCGCCGATCGCACTGACCGGTTCCGCAATCGGATCCAATGTGGCGAAGTTCCTGCATACGGGGCTGGAAACCCGGACTCTGCTGCTGGCGTGCGGAGGAGGGGCGGGAATCTCCGCGATTTTCAACAGCCCGGTGGCGGGGGCACTGTTCGCGTGCGAGATTCTGCTGCCGGCGTTTTCGGTGCCGGCGCTGGTGCCGCTGCTGATGGCGTCCGCGACGGCGGCGGTGGTGTCGGAGACGCTCTGCGACAGTCAGCCGTTCGTTCAGCTGAGCAGCGGATGGAGCACGATCAATCTGCCGTTCTATGTGCTGCTCGGGACGTGTGCGGGATTTGTGTCGGCGTACACGATCCGGATGTCGGTGCAGCTGAACCGGAAGTGGGAGCTGTTTCAGAATCCGANNAAACGCCGGGGAGCTGTTTCAGAATCCGTGGCTCAAGGCGCTGACGGGCGGAGCGATTCTGTATCTGATGTTTCTGCTGCTGCCCGCGCTCAAGGGGGAGGGATACAATTTCATCTCCGCGATTGTGGACGGGAAGGACAGCGTGATTATGAAGGAGTGCCCGTTCGGAGAACTGATCGGGAGCGGATGGCTGTTTCTCGGAGTCTGTGCGCTCCTGGTGCTGCTGAAGGTGTTTGCAACGTCGGCAACGCTGGATTCCGGGGGAGACGGTGGAATCTTCGCTCCTTCGATGTTCATCGGCGCATTCACCGGTTTCTGCGTGGCGCGGTTCGTGAACATGGTGGCGGCGGAGAATTATCATTTGAGCGAGGTGAACTTTATCGCGGTCGGCATGGGCGGCGTGATCGCGGGGGTGATGCATGCGCCGATGACGGGAATGTTCCTGATTGCGGAGATCACAGGGGGGTACCGGTTGTTTATTCCGCTGATGATCGTGGCGTCGCTTTCATGCTTCATCAGCAAGAAGATCACGAAATACAATGTCTACAAGACGCAGATCGAGGAGCATGGCGGGTCGCCGGAACCGAATCAGGCGACGCTGATGCTCGAAAAGGTGACGATCGGGGAACTGGTGGAGAACGATTTCATCCCGGTTTCCGTGTCCGACAATCTCCGGGTGCTGCTGAAGAATGTGATGAGCTCGCCGCGCAATGTGTTCCCGGTGCTGGACGAGAAGGGGGGGATTGTGGGAATTGTCACGCTGGACGATGTGCGCCCGTTCCTGCTGGATTCGAACTTGTATGATGTGGCGCTGGTTTACGATGTGATGTCGGATGCGCCGCCGGTGCTTTCGGTGAACGATACGCTCGGCGCGGCGACCCGTCTGTTCGAGAGTCTGCACACCTGGCTGCTGCCCGTCACGGACAACGGAAAGTACATCGGATTCGTTTCCAAGGCCGGGGTATTCGACAAGTACCGCGAGATTCTGAGAAATAAAAAGGAGCTCTTCTGAGCAGAAGGGAACGGACCGCCATGATTCAGCTCAGCAATACATCCATTATGATCTTCCGCGCGGACGGCAGTTCGGTCCCGTTCGATGTGGAGGAGATTCAGACCCGGATCATCCGCGCCTGCATCGCTGCGGGGGAGACGGAGTCCTGGATCGCGGGGGATCTCTCCCTTTCGGTGGAGTTCGCTCTTCTTTCCACCCACAGCCGCACGATCCGGGAGAGCGATCTGGACAGCATGATTGTGCGGGCGCTGGAGGATTCCGGCTATCCGCATGTCGCCGCCGACTACAAGCGAAGCACGTCGACCGGCGCGGTCGCCGATGTGCCGGTGAATGAAAAAACGGTCCATGCCGCTCTGGAGCCGGTGCTTTCCCTTTCCGGAGAGAAGCTCGAACGGATTGTCGACAAAGTCGTGCAGGCTCTTCTGGGAATCGGTTTCGAAGCCTGTTCGCCGCGTCTGATGGTGGAACTGGCCCGCCATTACCGGGATTCCGATTCGGAGTCGACGCCCGTTCTCTCCCTCTGTCCGCATCCGTTGAAACCGGGCGATGATGTCATGCTGCTTCGGCCCTCCGATTTTCATACGCTCGCTTCCGTCAATCTGAAGGATCTCCTGACCGGGGAAAGTCTCCGCGTCCACGGCGTCAGCCGGCTCTTCGCCGCTCTGAAAGTGGATATCTCCCTGACCCGTTTCGCCGATGCAATGGAACTTTCCAAACCCGTTTCCGAACTCGCATTGCAGTCCACCTGGGGCCGTCTCGTGCAGGGAGTCGACGAAATCTGTGAAAAGGCCGAACGCTTCTGCCGGCAGGAAAGCGATCCTCCCGCTCTGCCCCTCCCGCTCTGCCTCTCCTTCCGCGACGCGGAAACTTTCGCAGTCTCCTACATGGACTGCCCGAACGCTGTGACCGAAGGATGCATTCACGGCTTCGTAACCGATTTCACCGCCTGTCTGAAGCAGAAACCGTTCAAAATCAATATCGACTGATCCCCCTTCATCCGGGAAAAACAGAACAACTCCCGCCTGCGAGGAGTTCCCGCGGAAGTGTGCGGATTGTGTGGTGGTGCCCGGAGCGGGGGTCGAACCCGCACATCCATAGGATAACAGATTTTAAGTCTGTTGCGTCTGCCATTTCGCCATCCGGGCCTCTCTCGGAGCCTTCTACTATATCCCCGAAAACGGATCTTTCAAGAAAAACGGAAAATTTTTCCGTTTTTCAAGTTTCCGCGACCGGACGCGCATCGACAATCTGCAGCTGTCTGCGGCGTTCGCCGTAGTACTCGTTGATCTGCGGAATTGCCACGACATCCCAGGTCGTATGCGGATCCAGATGCATGTTGAACGCGATGAAATCCGTGGTATCCCCATTGCGGTCGCGCAGAATGCCTTTGGTATGCCCCGCCTTGATCGGGAAGGTCCGCGCGATCTCCACGTTGTTCAGACGGAAGCAGGGCTGCGGATTGCCGTGGCCGAACGGACCGAGTTTGTCGTAGTAGGAGAAAAACTCGTCACCGAGATCCGCCAGCGTCGCAACGCCATCGTACGACACGCTGTCGATCAGGTCCTCCGGCGTGATCTCCGAGCGGACCGTCTCTTCAAACACCCGCCGGAATTCCGGAATATTCTCCTTCCGCAATCCCAGTCCGACCGCCATCGGATGCCCGCCGTATCTCGTCAGCAGATACGAGCATTTCGAAAGCACCTTGATCAGATTCAATCCGCCGATGCTCCGTCCCGACCCGTGCGCCTCGTCCCCCTGAATGGTCAGCACGATCGCCGGCCGGTTGTAGTCCCGCGCAAACCGCGACGCCACAATCCCGATGACTCCCTGATGCCAGTTGTCTCCGGCCGCAATAATGGAAAAACTGCTCGAAAAATCCGGCGCCGATTCCACATAATGCTTCGCCTCATTGAAAATTTCCTGCTCTTTGGTCTGCCGTTTCTGATTGAACAGTTCCAGCATGTCCGCATAGTGGTACGCATCCACAATTTTCGAGGCGGTCAGCAGCTGAAGCGCCGAAATCGCATTGCCGAGCCGCCCGGCCGCATTGATCCGCGGCGCCATCTTGAATGTGATGTCCGACGGCTTGATCGACGATCCCGAGATCCGGGCCACCTCGATCAGCGCCCGCACCCCCGGCCGGAGCTGCCTCCTCAGCATCTCCATCCCGTGTTTCACCAGGATCCGGTTCTCCGACAGCAGCGGCACAATATCCGCCACCGTTCCCAGCGCCACATAATCCAGCACCTCCTTGAGCTCCGTCATATATCCGCCCAGGTTGTGCTCGCGGCCGTATTTCAGGAACGCATGCCCCAGCTTGAACGCCACGCCCACTCCCGAAAGATTGTGCATGTCCGCCAGTTCCTGATGGATCTTCGGATTGATGTTCGCCAGCGCCCGCGGAAGAGTCTCCCCCGGTTCATGATGATCGGTGATGATCACATCGATTCCGCGGCGGGCCGCGTCGTCCACCGCTTCGCAGCTGTTGATTCCGCAGTCCACCGTCACCAGCACACCGCAGCTTCCGCCTGCGGCTTCCAGTGCCTTCGCCAGGGATTCGGGTGTGAAACCGTACCCGTCGTCAAAACGGTGCGGAAGAAAATTCGTCACAATTGCCCCGTTCCGTTCCAGAATCCACGAGAGCAGCGCCGTGGCGGTAATGCCATCGGTGTCATAGTCCCCGTGAATCAGAATGTGTTCTCGGTTGACAATCGCCTGCCAGAGGCGTTTAACGGCTGTTTCCATGCCGGGAAAACGGAACGGATCACTCAAATCGGAAAAAGATGCGTTGAAATACAGATCCACATGCTGGACATCGATTCCACGCGCCGCAAGATACATCGCGATCGCTCGCGGCAGAGCTTTCTCCCGGATCAGTTCCCCCGTAACTGTTTCTTTGCCATCAGACGCACAAGTCCATAATTTTGTACCCATTTTGCCTTTCTTGCTTTTTTTTTCTGCAGCACTCTGCAATATACAATGAAAATCGGAAAACATCAAATCTATTCTTGAATTTTAAGGAAAATCTTTTGTTTTTTCTTCCATTTCCTCTTCCGGTTCCCGTTTTTTTGAGCGGAAAGAGACCTGTAAAAATAAAAATACTAAATAATATTTATAATTAACACAATAAAATTATTTGAGGAGCGTTTTTATGCATGAATCCCGAAAGAATCGAAAAGAAAACAGGAAAGGAATGGAACGATGAATACGAAAAAATTTCTGACAGCAGTTGTCGCCGTCTCGGCTCTCTTCGCAACCGGAAGCGCGTTTGCCGGAGGACACCACAGAGGAGAGGATCACAACAGCGGAATCCGTCTTGCCGCCGATATTGTCCATCTGGTGAAAAGTGTGGTGACGCCCACGGTGGTGGTCCAGCAGCCGTCGCCCGCAGTGGTGGTCCAGCAGCCGTCGCCGTCCACGGTGGTGGTTCAGCAGCCGTCGCCGGTTGTGGTGACCCCGGCTCCGTCGCAGATTTACTACTGCAATCCGCCCCCGCCCCCGCGCCACGGACCGCGTCGTCACAGACCGGGAAGATGGTGAGGCGCAGCGGAAAGGGTTTCGGAAAAACGCTTGCAATTCTTCCGGAATTGTGGTAAACTATACCGGAGAAAAACTCTCCGATTTTTACAGAAAGGATTGGAATGATGAATGCCAGATACTTCCTGCCGCTCGGCGCATTGCTGACGGCTCTCTGTTGCACGGCCGTCGCGGGACCGCATCATCCGCCCCGCAGTGACGGACTGTTTCTCGCGGCACAGATCACGGGGCTTGTCCGGAGCGTTCTGTTTCCTCCGCTGGTTGTGCTTCCGCCGGTGACGGCGGTGGTCTATACGCAGCCGCAGGCATCGACCGTGATCGTTCAGCCTTCCGAGGACGGAACATACGGATCGGTGATTGTGGACCAGCCCGTGATTCAGACGACTGTCCCGACGGTGATCTATCAGGAACGCGCGCCGATTTTCTATTATGATCCCTCGTGCCTGATTCTTCCGCCGGTGATCTTCCGGCCACCCCCGCCGCCGAGACCGCGTCCGCCGAGACCGATCTTCTCGCGTCCGCGTCCGCCCAGACCGGTCTTTTCGCGACCGTCGCGACCGCCGCAACCGCCGGTTCCGCGTCCGCAGCCGCAGCCGGTGCAGCCGAAGCCGAGGCCGCTTCCTGCGCGACCGCAGGTGCCGCCGCTGAAATATCCGATTGCGAATCCGCCGGGTCAGTACCGTCCGGATCCGAATCCTGGCCGCTATCAGCGTCTGCCCACCCCGGCACGGAAGTATCAGGTGGAGGTGCCGACCTATGCGCCGGCTCCGCCCAAAGGACAGTGGCAGCCGCTGCCTTCCCCGTCCCGGAATTATCGGCTCACACCGCGTTCGGCCGTCCATTCGGGCGGAGGAAGCCGCCGCTGATCCCGCTCTCCTCTCCCCGGCACCCCTTGCTTCTCCGCAAGGAATGCGCCGGGGAATCGCGTTCGGCGCTTGTATTTCGCCCTCCGGCATGATACATTACCGACGCGCGGGGGAATGGATCGGAAAGACCCGAAGGACACCTTCCCCGAACCCGTCACAACTGACCGAACGTGGAGGACTCTATGACCGCCGATGAACTGAAACACAAAGCTCTTTCGTATACGCTTCCGCTGGTGCCGGCTCTGCTGCTCCTGAACGCCTGCACATCGACGGAGAGCGGATCGTATCAGGATCCGAAACCGCATGGCAAGGCGGTCTATACCGAAGTGATGAAAAAAGCGTTCCAGTATGAAGGCCCCGCCCGGAATCCGGTGATTGTGATTCATGGCCTGCTCGGGTCCCAGCTTACGGAACAGCGGACCGGGACCAATATCTGGGGACAGTTCTCGCTGACGGAGATGCTGGCGGGAAACAAATTCGCCCGCCTGGCCCATCCGATGAAGGAGAAGATGCCGCTGGCAAAACTGGTTTCCGATGTCCGGCCGTCGGGTCTGCTCAGCAAGTCGCACATCCGCGTGCTCGGGTTCTCGTTCGACTACGAGGGGTATGAGATTCTGGTTCATGCTCTGGCAAAAGCCGGCTACGTGCCCGATACAATGCCGCTTCCGGAAGGGAAGCATTTCTACTCTCAGTTCGTGTTCTATTATGACTGGCGGCGCGACATCTCGGAAAACGCGGTCCTGCTGAAAAAGTTCATCGAGGAGAAGAAGGCGTATTTGAACGAGAAGTACAAGGAGCTGTACGGGTTGGACGACTATGAGATCCATTTTGATCTGGTGGCCCACAGCATGGGCGGTCTTCTCGCCCGCTACTTCATGCGCTACGGGGGAAATGCCCTGCCGGAACGGGAGCTGGAGCTGCCCCGCCTGACCTGGGAAGGGGCAAAATATGTGGACCGCATTGTGATTATCGCCACGCCGAATGCCGGATATCCCGACACGCTGGTGGAACTGACGGAAGGACTCCGGCTGGCTCCGGCGGCGCCGGTCTATCCGAAGGCGGTGATCGGCACATTCCCGTCGTATTACCAGATGCTCCCGAATATGGAGACCAACAGCGTGGTGGATGCCAAAACGGGAAAACCGGTCAACTGCTTCAATTTGGAAACGTGGGTGAAGTACCGCTGGGGACTGGCGGATCCGGATGCGGATGAGTGGTTCCGGCTGCTGCTGCCCGATGTGAAGACTCCGGAGGAACGGCAGAGAATCGTGCGGGATCATCTCGACAAGTGTCTCTCCCGCGCAAGACAGTTCAAACGGGCGATGCAGATCCCGGCCACGACACCGGAAAATGTTTCGGTCTACCTGTTCGCCGGAGACTCCATTCTGACCAACTCCGTGCTTGCGGTGGATCCCGAAAGCGGTTCGGTGTCCGTTGCCAGACGCGACGCCGGAGACGGCAAAATTCCGGTGATGAGCGCACGGCAGGATCTGCGGACCGCCGAAGAGACCCTTCCGTTCCTGAAAACCCCGATCGCATGGACCGGAATCTATCATCTCCCCGGCGGACATATGGGAATCATGAACAGCGGCGTGTTCGAAAGCAATCTGTTCTTTCTCCTGCTCTCCCTCCCGACTGCCGCCCAGAACGAGAATATGAAGCTTTTTGAGGAGCTTTCCCAGAAAGACGCACCGGTCAATGCCGACGGCTCGAAGCGCTGATCCGCACCCCGAATACAACCATTTCCGGCAGGGCGATGAGTTCCTTGCATGGCGCGATTCGGGAGGCGCCGGGAAGCCGGTGGTTCTGTTCGTGCACGGCTTTGCCTCGTTCTCCTGGACGTGGGAGGGTCTGCTCCGCTTCCTTCCGGAAGAGTTCCGGCTTGTCCGGGTGGATCTTGCCGGATTCGGCTTTTCCCTCGGCAACTCGGTGCATCCGCTCTCCCCGTACGATCAGGCGGCGCTGGTTGAACGGCTGATCGGGAAGCTGGAGCTGCGGAGAATCACCCTGGTCGGTCACGGATGCGGCGGCGAAGTCTGTATGCTGCTGAGCCGGAGTCCGGACATTCTGGCGCGTCTGGACCGGATGTGTCTGATCTCCTGCCGCGCGCCGGGGGAGGCGGTGCCCGACTACATTTCCAAGATCGCATCGCTTTCGCTGACCGGGGGTGGACGTGTCCTGGAGTTTGCCCGTTCCCGTTTCCTGGCCCGCGTTCTGCTGGAGTATGTCTATGGGCGAAAGGGGCCGATCCGGGAGGAGACCCTTGGAGCGTATTCCGCGATGCTGCGTCATCCGGGACGTCTGGATTCGATCATCCGGGCCGCGGGAGAGTATGCCGGAAATGCCGGGGACGAGCTGCTTCAGGAGGCATTCGCCCGCTTTGAACTGCCGACACTGCTGCTGTTCGGGGAGGAGGATCCGGTCATTTCGCGGGAGTCGCGGCGGATCCTTTCCGAACTTCTGCGCAACGCCCGCGAAATTGTGATTCCCGGGTGCGGACATCTTCCCCAGGAGGAGAGGCCGGAGATGGTGGCGGAACTGCTGGACGCGTTTCTTCACCGCCGGGAACCCCGGCTCCGGATCGACTCTTCTCCGCGGCGGAAAGAGAGAGAGGGGGCGGAGCAGGAGGGGAAAAAAAGATCGCTTCCGCGTCTGTCCCGTCTGTTCGATCGCTGGAGTCCGGGAGCGCTTCTGATGATTTTCTGTCTGAAGGTTCTTCAGTTCTGCCGCAGTCTCGGAGTCCGGGCGGAGGCGCACGGATGGCGGAAGCTGACGACGGTGTTTCTGCGCGGAGAGTACTCCAAATTCATGCTTGCCAGTTTCCGGCTGGATTACTGCGGATCTGCCGTGCCGAAGTCGCGGGAGGAGGCGCGGAAGGTGCTGCTGCAGAAACTGTACGGTTTCCAATTGCTGCATCAGGATCTGCACTGGTCCGTGGAGCCGGGAATCTTTTCGTTCGGACGGCGCAGACTCTCCTTTTGCGATCTTGTCGAGGCGCATGTGGATTCCGGAGGAGCGCTGCTTGCCCTGCATCCGCTGTTCGATAAACGCCGTTCCCCGCTTCAGAACCTGACGGAGGAGCAGGCGCAGGAGGCGCTGGATTCGATCATCCGGATCTGCAATTCGTACCGGGAGGCGGATTCCCGGAGTCGTCCCGGCCTGATCGCATCCGCGCTCCGCCGCCGGCTCTCCCGCAGCCGCCGGTTTCATCTGCTGACCCGCCGGAGCCTGCAGCGGTTTGTGGAGCGGGTTATGACGGGAACGTTTCTGTTTGTGGAGGTGCTGCCGGAGGGGGAGGAGAACGGAGCGATGCGGTTCCGGACACCCGATCTGCGGATCTATCGTCATCCGGGGTGGGGAATGACCTGCGTGACCGCGCGGTTCACGGCGGATTTCCGCGAAGTGGATCTCTGGTTCCAGTTCCATCACACGACGGCCGACGGAGCGCCGATGCAGGAGCTGCTGGTGGATTTGAAACGGCTCTGGGGTGCGGTCGGCCCGGTGGTGTACCCCGCGTTCCCGGGGGTCATCTCCCGGCCGGAGACTCTGGACTGCGGAGACGGCGTGTTCCGATCCAGAATTTATGTGGATTTCTCCTTTCTTCTCCGTCTGCGGAAATATCTGAACGATCACTATTCCAGCGCAATGCACGGATCCGCGTCGCTGGCGGGTCTTCTGATGTGGGGGCTGGCGCAGCACCATCCCTTCTTCCGGGAAAAAAAGATGCTGCTGCCGATCGACGCGGGAATCTCGCCGGAGGGGGAGCGCGAACTGGGACTGCTCTTCATCCGGCCCGGAGCCTTCTTCTCGGAGACCGAGCCGCTGCGGGGATTCCTGCGCTTCCAGAAGGAGATGAACCGGCGCATGAACAATGCCAGAAATGGAAGCGGGGAGAGTCATGAATTCCTTTCGCTCTGCACGATGCTGCATCCGTTTTTCTATCATCTTGCGCGGGTTCTTGCGCCGTCGTCGCTGGACGAGATCGTCGGGACGATGGGTATTTCCATTATCCGCGACGCCGAGATGTTCATCAGTCCGCTGACGGATTTCCAGAAAAACGGCTTCGTCACTCTCGGATCCGTCAAGATCCCGACCGCCGACGGCTCCTGCGCCGGTTCCCTCTGCATCTGCGGTTCCCGCGCACAGATTCGGATCTATCTTCAGGCCGTCAAGCATCTGGTCCGCCATTTCCCGGAGATGCTCGGGCTGCCGGAGAAGCGCTTCTGAGCGGAGCGTCGCGGACAGGGAAGAAAAAAAAGCCAATCCCGGGACTTTTCCTTCTCCGCAGGAGATTTTCCTCTTTCTTTTCCGGAAAAACGGGTTATAGTAGTCCATCGGATTGCACCGGAAAAGAAAAAGCGGAAGGAGATTTTTCCATGGCGGATTATGCGGTTTATTTCAGCCCGACGCACGGAACCCGTGCGTGTGTGAGAATGGTCGCCGAAGAGTTGGGCGGAGGAGCGGTTCAGGAGATTGATCTGACTCTTCCGGCAAACCGTCGGCGGAACCATCGGTTTTCCGGAAACGACCGGGTGATTCTCGGCGTGCCTGTCTATTGCGGACGGATTCCGCCGCTGCCGGGTCTGCTGGATTCCCTGACAGGCAGCGGAACCCCGGTCCTTCTGGTGGCGGTCTACGGAAACCGCGCCTGGGAGGATGCTCTTTCGGAACTCAAGGCGAAAAGCGCGGAACGGGGATTCCACGCCTGCGGCGCGCTCGCCATGCTCGCTCCGCACTGCTATGTGCCGCAGGAGGTCTGCCCGGACCGGCCGGACGGGATCGACCGGAAGAACATCGCCGCGTTTTTGAAACGGTTGAACTGGAACTCGAAACGGGATCTGCATCTGCCCGGAAACACTCCATGGAAACCGTATCCGGAATTCCCGTTCTATCCGGAGGCGACGGAGGCGTGCACACACTGCGGAGTTTGTGAAAAAGTCTGTCCGGCGGAGGCGGTGAAGGGAAATCAGACCGATCCGGAACGATGTCTCCGGTGCATGGCATGCGTTCAGAGCTGCCCGTCGCATGCCCGCGGAATTGCGCACCCCGCGTTCGCAATGGTTCAGCAGAAGCTCCGGATGCTCGCCGGCGTGCGCAAAGAGGTGGAAGTGTTCCCGGCGGATGAGTGCGGGGCATGAAGTGAAGAAGCGGCATCTTCGGTGGCTGTCGGTCAACAGTTCGTATTCCCACTCGTCGCTGGCGCTGCCGCTGCTGCATGCGGCGTGCAGGGAGATCGACGGGTGGGAGTGGTCCGTGCTCTCATCCGCCGTCGGAGAGGATGCGGCGGAAACGGCGGTCCGACTCGCGGCTTCGGATTGCGATCTAGTCTGTGCGACACTCTATCTGTTCAACCGGAACGCGGTTCTGGAGATCCTGCGGCGATTTCATCTGCTTCAGCCGGACGTCCCGATCGCAGTCGGCGGACCGGAGTGCCTCGGCGGCGGTGCGGAGGAGCTGCTTGCGCGCTTTTCTTTTCTCCATGTCGCGTTCCGGGGGGAGGGGGAGGAACTGTTCCCCCGGTTCCTGAAGGAGTTCCCCGAAAGTTTGAAAAAGCGGATTGTGCCGGAGAGCGGAAACGGCGTGTTTGCCGACTGGGCCGCCTCTCCGCCGCCGGTGCTGGATCCGTTCTTCCGGACGGACAGGCCGTTTGTTCAGATGGAGACCTCGCGGGGGTGTCCGATGGGGTGTCTCTACTGCACGAGCTGCCGGACCGATCTTCGGTTCAAATCGATCGATGCCGTGGCGGAAGAGCTGGAGATTCTGCGTTCGCGCGGAGTCCGTGAGATCCGGGTGCTGGACCGGACATTCAATTTCCCGCTGTCCCGCGGAGAGGCTCTTCTGAAACTTTTCCGGACCCGTTTTCCGGAGATGCGGTTTCATCTGGAGGTGCATCCCCAGTTTCTGGACGCAACCTTGCGGGAGGAGCTTTCGGAAGCCGTGGAAGGACAGCTCCATCTGGAAGCCGGCGTCCAAAGTCTGGATCCGGCGGTTCAGAATGCGATCGGCCGCCGCGGAGACCGGGAGGAGGTGCTCTCCGGACTGAGGTTCCTCTGCGGACAACCCGGTCTGGCGGTGCATACGGATCTGCTTTCCGGTCTTCCGGAGCAGAGTCTGGAGAGTCTGCTGGAGGATGTTTCCACTCTGATCGCGGTCGGTCCGGCGGAGATTCAGCTTGAGGTGCTGAAGGTTCTTCCGGGGACGCCGCTCCGCGCCCGGGCGGGAGAGCTCGGAATCCTGTTTTCTCCGGAGACGCCGTATGATGTGATCCGCAGTTCCCGGATGTCCCCGGAGGAGATTCTGACGGCCCGCGACATCTCCCGGATTCTGGATCTGACCAGCAATCATCCGTCGCTCCATCCGGTGATCCGTCTGGCCCGGCTCCGGAATGCGGCGGTGATCCCGGATCTGCTGACCTTCTTCCGCGCGAACGGCTTTCATCCGCATCGGCTTTACGATCTGAAAAAACGGTTTCTTCTTCTGGAGACGTTCCTTTCCGGCTCCGGCGATGCGGCGGCCTCTTTCCGTCTTTCCTCCGAGTGGATCCGGGCCGGCTACCCGCCCGGAGAAGGTCCCGGGAAACGCGCAGAGGCACTTCCGGAACTTCCGGACGGTGCGCAGGCGGTCGAAGGAAATCCGGCGTGCGCAAGAGAGCGCGAAACAAAGTTCTGGTGCGTCCAGGAAGAGGAGGACACGTTCTGCTTTGCCTTCAACCGGAAATATTCCATCAACCGTCCCGCGGGGATCTGGCGGATCGGATCAGGTCGGGCGTGAGAGTTTCCATTCCAGTTTGGAGCGGATCTCCTTCAATGCGGCGGCATTGAAGTGCATCTCCCGGCGGATCTCCTCATCGTCGCATCCGCTGCGGGAGAGTTTCAGGACCGTGAACTCCTGCGGCGTGAGGGTCAGGAGACGCGAATCGGTCAGCTGACGGTTCTTGAAACCGAAAATGGAGGCCAGCTCCTTGCCGATCCGTTTGTGGATCGCCTGCCGGGTTACGCCCTCCTGCCGCGCGATCTGGGTAAAGGATTTGGCTCCCATGAGCTTGGCTTTCAGAATCCGGCCGAGCTTCTTGTTCGAGCCGATCCGGAGAAGGAAGGCGGAGAGCGCAACGACCTCGTCGTGGGAGAAACTGCGTCCGGGAGCAAGATCCACGGGGAGTTCCGCCGGAGAGGCGTTCCGGTTGTCCTCGTATTCATAGGCGTTGGCCCAGCGGGCGTTCTGCGCCTCGATCCGTTTCCGGTCGTCCGAGGCAAAGCGGCAGGCCTCCATGTAGCGGCAGTGCGGACAGCGGCCGGTGTTGGTGATCTTGCCGAAACATTCCGGATTCTCTTCCCGGTTCATTCGCACACCTCCCCCGTTTGAGAGGTCAGGCGGAAGACCCGGCTGCCGGAAGCGTTCGGACGGAACGTCGCAAGCGGTATGCCCTTTGAATCGGTGAGAACGGCGGAGTCGCCGGTTTCCCGNNAGTTTGCGGATCCGCTCCGCCTGACTCTGCACATCGCAGATCTGCCGGTAGTGACGGATCATCCGTTCCACTCCCCGGGTCGCCTGGACCGTTTTGCGGACCGGCTGCGGATAGATCTCCCGCACCTCCTCCTCCGTCAGCGGCGCCGGAGGAAGACGTTTTTCCACATGATCGCGCCAGAAGAGTTCCGCATACTGCCGGAGGTGCGCAATGAGCACATCATCCCGCCGGATCGTGTAAATCCGGAACTCCCGCCCGCTGAACAGCACGGCCACATCCACCGATTTCAGATTCGGACAGAGCCCCATGTACCACTGCACCTTCAGCGCATAATACGGTGGAACCGCCGCACTGCCCTCCTTCCCCCACTGCTCGTTCGGAAAAGAACAGGAAACGCATTCCAATGCCTTTTCCACGGTCTCTCCTTCCGGAACGGAAAGGAAAAAGTCCGGATGACCATGGAAGAAGTGTCTATTTCTGTCTCTTACAGTTTTTGTTGATTTTGTCAATTTGCATCCGGTCTCTTCAAGATACGCTTTTGCGATCAGGTTCTTCTGCTGAAGCGCCCAGTAGAGCGTCGCATGTTCCCCGGTCGGCCGCGGCGGAATCTCCTCCTCCGGCGCAGCGGTTTTTTCCAGATACAAGGCGTACCGTGTTTTCCAGGGGGAAAGGCCGAACACCGCCGCAATATCGCTTCCGCCAATCCCGGATCGACGGATCCGCTCCCGTTTTCTCATGCGCATGGGACACCTCCCTTCTGTTCGTTTTCCAGCGAATTGCGCACCATGGCGTTGATCGCCTCCTCCACCTGCGGACGCCAGAAAAACATTTTCGACCGCCCTTTCGCGATCGGGTTGCGAACCGGTTTGAACACCCCGGCCCGGATCATTCCCGCTACAATGTTTTTACTCCACGGAAGCATGCTGTTCAGCTCCGCCACGGACATGAACATCGTCGTTTCCTTTTGTTCCTGTTTCATCTTTTGCTCTCTTGTTTCTTTTGGTTTCTTTTGGTCCGGATTTGGACGGATCCGGTTTTTTCTCTACGGAAAACGGGATCGGATGTAAACCGTTTTTCTTTGTCTATTATAGCGTCTATTTGATAGACTTCAAGAGAAAATAAGAAACTTTTTTTAAAAAAAATTTGTTTTTTTTCAGAATTGGAGTATAATGATGTAAATTGGAGTAAAACGGGGAGGTTACGATGGTTAAAGTGGACCGGGAATTCCGGGAGATCCTGCGCCGGGCTGCGGAGGATCTCGGATCGCAAAGCGAACTGGCTCGCCGGGCGGGAATCGGAAAACAGCATATCAGCAAGTATATCCGCGGCGACATCAAGAAAATGGAGAAGGAGACCTGGGAAAAACTCGCTCCTCATATCCGTCCCTACCTGCCTCCGGGATTCTTCCCCGTCCGGGAAGAGGGGGCACCATGGAGCGCGGAGGTGAGTCCCGCTCCGGAAATGAAGTCCATTCCCGTCATCTCCATTGCCCAGGCCGCCGGATTCGACTGCACTCTGGAGCCGTTCGACGATTATGCGTCGTCCCTCGATCATGAGGAGGCCCCCATGTTCGAGGAGAAGGAGGGAATGTTCGCCGTCCGGATCACCGGAGATTCCATGACCCCGTGGTACCCGCAGGGAACAATCGTCTACATCAACGGAAGAGAGTACCCCAGCAGCGGAAAACGGGTGATCGCCAAACTGAAAAATTCCGGAGAGGTCGTCTTCAAAATCTTCTACCGCCATCAGAACAAGGTCATGCTGCTCTCCTTCGACGATTCCGGAAGAAATTTCATCTGGGAAAACCCGAACGACAATCCGTTCGTCTGGATCTATCCGGTCAAGTATTCGTTCCGGGATGAGGATGCGATCGATTCGGAGGTCTATCTCCACGGCGTCGAACCCCAGTGGCTCGCCCGTGTCCGCGCCATGACCCGGAACCAGGCCGGGGAGAGGGATGCAGATTCCGCCTCCGATGCGTGAAGAGGTTTCTCGTCACCGGTCCAGCGCTTTCGGACGCTTCGACTGTTCATCCATCATTTTCTGCATCACGCGGGCGGTCTCGCGCAGCATCCGCTCCTCCGTCGGAACAAACGGGGTCTCTTTCTTCGGGGAGAGCGCTTCCAGAATCCGGTGCAGAAGCGGACTGCGCTTCCGGTTGAGCGCTTCCAGTTCCTCCCGGACCCGGTAGAGATTCTGCGGCGGACGGCGCCGTTCCCCGATCTGAAGAGCCGCCTTGTAGTGATATTTCGCCTTCCCGTACTCCCGAAGCGGAAGAAGCGAACGCGCCAGATAGACCCGGTAGAGAATGTTGTCCGGCGCAAGAACCACCAGTTTCTGGAACAGGCGAGCCGAGGCCTTGTAACGGCGTTCGGCAAAATAGTTCCGCGCCTCCCGCCAGGTGATGAACACGAGCGTCCGTTCCAGATCCCGGAAGAGCGTCATCAGCGTGGCGTCCTCCGGCGGAGAGTTGCCGACGATCAGCTCTTCCAGCGTGTCGTCCGAGTCCGTGTCCATGATGCCGTCCGTCCGGATTCGGAGATCCACCGCCGCCTGGATGCTCCGGTTGTACGCCGTCCTCCGTTCCGGATCGGAGAGAATGTTGAACGCCTCGACCAGTCTCCTGAACTCCTCCGTTTTCTCCGGCGAATTGGAGAACAGATCCGGATGGCACTTCCGGGCCTTCCGGTAATAGGCCTTTTTCAGTGCCGCAAAATCGCAGTCCGCGGAAACTTCCAGCAGTTCGTAGAGTGTCATAAGAAAAAAACGGCGGAAAGATCGCTCTTCCCGCCGCACGGTTTCCAAAATGATCCGGGTCTTTTCACTTATTTGAGATCGGCGGTCTTGAGCTTGCCAGCCTCCCGGACGGAACGCGCTTTGATCTTCCCGTTCACGGAGTAGACCACTTCCAGTGTTTTGCCTTTCCCCTTATGCGGATCGGTAAACAGAGCGTTGGTGGCGGGGATTTCCTTGGCTTTTTTGTCCAGCATCGCCTGAACTTTGGCGGTGACGTCAATGTTCTTTTCCTTCGTGCCGTAGACCGCCTTGAGAAGTTTGAATTCCTTTGTGGCCTTCATCTCTTTCGTGCAGATCATCGTGGTCTTGGGGAGTTCCTGGGCGAAGACGGCAGCTGCGGCGCAGAACAGCGCCAGTGCGATTCCTGTTGCTTTCATGAGATCAGTTCCTTCTTGTTGTTTGCGGGTTTGGGTGTTCTTTCGTTTTCTTTGCAATATAAATGCAGAAAATTTCAATGTCAATCCCAACTTTCAAAAAAAGTGTTTCCGGGGCGGGATTCCGGTTGGATTCCGGAGAATGTCCCGGAGAATTCCGGCCAGATTCCCGGCAAAAAGACGGAAGCCGGAATCGTTCAGATGGCATCCGTCCGCGGAACTTTCCGCGCTCTCCTGCCCGAGAAGAAGGGAGCCGTCCACAAAGTGCAGATTCCGCTCGCCGGAGCGGAGAAAGCGCTCTTCCACGTCCTGATGAATGCGGACAAGTTCGGTCAGACGGGGCGAACGGGCGCTGTCCGGTCCGAGGTCCGACGGAAAGGCCAGGCTGGAAAGGTGAACAATGGGGGTCTCCGGATGGCANNTGGCGTTCCCGCAGAATCCGGATAAATTCCGGAAGCGTCTGCCGCAGAGAGTCCGCCGTCGTATTGACATCGTAGTCCAGAAGAAACGCCCCCGGACTCTCCAGCGAGGCCAGAAGGCGGGCAACCGATGCCTCGCCGCGCGCATTGCCCGCAAATCCGAAGTTCCAGACCGGACGGCGCAGCAGACGGGAAAGCCGCGCCGGATATGCCAGTCCCGGCCGCCCCGCGCACGCCCCCTGCAGAATGCTCGTCCCGTACGCCACAAGCGCGGAACGTTCCGCGCGCGGATGCGGCGCTTCCAGACGACTTCCCTCCTCAAGCCCGATTTCCAGATGCTCCACCTTCGCAAACAGCGGAAAATAGAGCGTGAACGACCGGAGTTCGCGCTGTTCGGTCCGGAAAATTTCCGCACAGTATCCGCTCTCCTCCCGTTCCGCCGGAAGTACGCCGCAGAAGTGTTCCTCCCCCACCTCTCCGCAGTAGAGGTCGAATCCCATGACGCCGGTCTCCGCCATGCGGGAGATCCGGTGAATGGCGGAAAATTCCGCCCGGATCAGAATTCGGGAACTGTCCGTCCGGAAGCGCAGTTCGCCTCCGGAGGGGAAATCCGCAAGGGAATCCACCAGCGGAGGGAGGGTCCCCGGTTTCAGATCGTCGGGAAACCGGCGGAACGGGGCGCCTTTTTCCCGCCACGGGAATCCGTTCAGCTCGAACGGCGGGGCATCGGGTGAGAGAAAGCGCAGAGCGTCCAGACAGACGCTCCGCCGTCTTTTCCGGCTCGTCTCAAGGAACAGCGACATCGGACACCCCGCTTCCGGCCCGGTTTCTCTGAAATCCTTCCAGAATGACTTTCTTCCGGGCCGACATGGGAACCGGCGAAGGGTTCTCCGGATCCTCGCTGTGTTCAAAACTCCATCCGCTCCATTCGCGGAAGGCGTGATAGGCCCAGTCCCAGCCGTACTCTTCAAACAGGTCGATGCAGTCCCGGAGATAGCGGTCCGCGCCGGGCGCCCAGCGGATCGCCGAAAATTCGCCGACATAGATTCTCGCTCCGGTCAGCTTCTGAAATTTCCGGACCGGTTCCAGAGTCCGCCGCAGCGCCTCCTTCGTCAGCCCGGTTTTCGGATCCGGATACCGCACAAACGGACGTTTCGAAAGATCCCGCTGATGCGTGAACCGCCCCGGATAATAAAAGTGAACACTGTAAATGATGTTGTCATACTCGTACACCGGAAGATACGGAAGCATCGACGGATTCGACATCGCATCCGATTCCACGATGATCGGCGTGACGGGGTCAATCTTCCGGATCGCGGCAATCACCGTCTCATACTGCTTCGCAAGCGGAGGATCGGAGGGGGAAAGAACCCGGGAGTGCGGCTCGTTCAGAAGATTGTAGCCCCAGAGCGCAGGATGTCCTTTCCAGCGCGAGGCGACATCTTTCCAGAATTCGAGTAGAAGTCTGCGTCCCTCCTCCGTCGCCATGAAGAGCTTCTTCGTGTTCGGAAACGAGTAGGTGGAATGGAGGTCCAGCGCAACGCCCAGATGGTGTTTCCGGGCGTATTCCAGAACCGTCCCGATCTGATTTTTATGGCGGTTCAGCGCATCGTTCAGCTCCTGCATCGTCAGTTCGCGCCCTTTGACGCCGGGAATGTTCATCTGATAGCGGATGTGGTTGGCTCCGTACGCCGCCAGATCGCGGAAGACCGTCTCCTTCGGAAAGACCCGGTCGGTTCCCGGACCCATCGCGCCGCGCTGCCGGGGAATGAATTTCGTATAGCGCGCCTTCCGGATCGACGAGGCGGGAAGGTCGAACAGCGAAACAGGCGCCTTGCTCAGACGGTAGAACCGGATGTTGCGGTACGAAACCGTTCCGGAAGCTCCCTGCAGTCCCAGTTTCAGAAGAGCGCTCTTCTGCGAGGCGGGAATCAGAGCCCGTCCCCGTACCCGTACCCATTCGGACGAGCCCCAGCGCCGGAAGTTCTCCGGAAGGAACTCCGGATAATGCCACTCTCCCGAAAAACGGTACGGCAGCATGAACTTCACGCCGAAATATCCCTCTGCCGGTTTGGGAATATCGGAAAAGCAGAGATCGGCCTCTCCCTGAATCTCGTAGCCCGCAAGGCCGCTCTGCTGAAGATTCAGCGGAAGAGCGACAAGATTTTCCGTGCCCGGCGACTCCTTTCCCTTCGGAACCCGGATCGTCAGAACCCAGGTCCCTTCAAAATCTTTCTCCAGCGACGCCGCCGCGCAGCGCCCGACCGCTTTCCGGATGGCCGGATTGTCGAAGTCCACGAAAAACGCCTCCTGCTGTTCCGCCGCCGCAGCGGACAGTGTCAGGAAAGTGAGCAGAGACATGAGAATTTTTTTCATAAGAGTTCCTTTCTGCAATCATTGCAATGTGTGGAAGTTTCAGTAAGGGAGGAAATAGTTCTCCCGACGGATCATGGCGCGCGGTTTTCCGCCCCGGTCGCACATGGAGCCTGCCAGCGCGGCGCCGGACTGCGCGGAGACGTGTCCGTCCAGAAACAGAGTGGCCGCCCGTCCGGTATGCCGGAGGTGGACGCCGCGATTGCCCGCTCCAAACGTGTAGAAGGGCGTCTGCAGCACCCAGTCCACGCTGTCGACAAGATAGTAATAGGAGCCCGGAGAGGAGACCCGCCGGGTATCCAGAACTTTGCGGTTGGCGTCGTCGGGATCGGTCGGAATGTAGGCGGAGACATCGCCCGGCCACCCCCATGCGGTCCATTTGATGCCGTAGGTGTAGCCCGGCCCGTGCTCGTACGGAGCGTTGAACGAAGGACAGAAGTAGTGCGCCGGAAGAACATCCTTTCCCGATCCCGCCGTCTTTTCCAGCGAGGTTCCCCATTGCGGAGCTCCGGTCTGTCCCGATCCGTAGACGTCGATGAATCCGCTGTTCGCATCCATGTAGAACGTCATGAGTTTGCCCAGCTGCATCAGATTCCCCGTGCAGAGGACCCCGCGTGCTCTCTCCCGCGCCCTGCTCAGCGCTGGAAGAAGAAGAGAAACAAGAATGCTGATGACTGCAACAACAATTAAAAGCTCAATCACAGAAAATAATTTTTGTTTCATATCCGTGTTCCCGAAGGTGCGGAGCCGCGGAAAAGCGGCTCCGCANNACGGAAGTTACGCACGGAGAATGCTCCAGCCCCATTCTCCCAGCGAGAAGTTGAGTTTCCCCTCCGCATGCACGATGGAGGCGCCGTTTTCGGAATCGCCGAGGACGGAAAAGCGGTCCATTCCGTCGAAACGCAGCGCGAAACGGTGCGGACGGTCGTCCATGTTGAGAACGAAAAGAAGGCGTCCGCCCTCCGGAAGACGGCGGAAAAGAATCTGAAGATTCTTCCGGCTGTCGTCGTCGATGTCCAGCAGTTCGTGAGTCGGGAGCACGCCGGCGTCAAAAAGACGGTTCCGCAGCTCGGAGCGGAGCGCTTCTCCCTCCTTCCAGCTGAGAATGCGCGTACAGGACGTTCCGTGCAGCATCGGTTCCAGAAGATAGGCGTCAAAAAGATCGGAGCCGTAGAGGACCGTTTTCCCTTTCCCGAAACGATGGGTCACGATCGCCGGATCGCCGTTGGAGAAGCGGCCCTCGACCTGGCCGTCGAGACAGTCGATTTTCGCACGGAAATCGAAGGCCGGGATCGTTCCGCATGTCGGCTCGTCGAGTTTTTCAAGGTCGTAGACCTGCGCGCCGAACACGTCGGTCAGCCGTCCCGGCGTGATTTCGTAGTGGATGCCCCGCATGTCCTTGATCGCAAACGGAGACTCCGCCAGAAGCGTGCCGCCGCCTTTCACATACTCGCGCAGAAGATCCGCCACATCGGGATCCACATGCGGATGAACCGGGACAATCAGCACCTTCGCCCGCGCCAGAATCCCCTCCCGGAGCTGGCGGACATTGCAGAAGCGGGGACGGACTCCGATATGGAGAAGAGCATTGTACAGATTGTGCATCGCATTGGTGTAGCGATAGCCGTAGCCTTCCGCGGTGGAAAGATCGTCGCAGTCGCGGACGTCCAGAATCAGAACCCCGGACGGATCCTCCGCATGGTGCAGAAACAGTTCGGCGTGGCGGTTGAGCAGTTCCGCCAGTTTTCCGAATTCGCGGGCGCGTTCGGTGATTCGTCCGTCCCATCCGGTCAGATTGAACTCGCCGGCCTGCGCGTCGGAGATCCGGCTCCGGTAGAGCCAGCGGAGAATCGCCCGCGCCCCGTGCGCCACAAACAGAACATCCCGCGCATTCATCTTCCACGGCGAATAGGAGCGCGGAATGAGATTGTGAACCCAGGCGACCGGTCCCGCCTCCGTCTCCACGCACCAGAAGCCTTCCGGATCCGCTCGATGAGTCCGGAAGCCCTCCGGAAGAAACTGCAGATTCTGGCGGGTGGTAAATTCGTATGGGGTGAATTCGCCCGCCTTGCCCTGCGCATGGATGGTGTAGATGCTTGTGCCGAGAATGTCCTCCTGACCGAAAATGTCGATTTCGTAGGGGCCGCACATGTGGGAGAGAACGGGGGTGGACGGATCGATCTCCCGGATCCAGTCCCGGATCATGTGGAACTTGTCGGCGCGGTTCTGCCGAAGGAACTCCCGCCAGTCGAGAAAGGAGACGTAGCCGCCGTCTTCAAAACTGACCTTCGGCTGCGGGAACACATCGTCCCAGGAGCGGAAGAAAATCGGGAATTCGGAGCTCCATGCCCTGGCCGTCGCCTCCGGAGAACCGTACTTCTTCTTCAGAAACTCCCGGTAGGCGGCGATCGTATGCGGACAGTAGCATTCCGCCAGACGCGGCTCGTTCCAGCCGGCCCAGGCGATCAGCTCCGGACGATCCTTGTAGCGGGCGACCGCCTTCTGAAGAAAGTTCCGCGCTTCCCGGCGGTAGACCGGATCGTCGTAGCAGAGCTTGAAACGGTTGAAATGAAGCTCCTCCGACGCGTCCGGCGACGGCTTCAGAAGCGTGCAGTGCAGATCGTACACCAGCCACCGGGGCGGATAGATCCCCTGAAGATTGGTAAATGTCCCGCCGACATTCGCGATCACTTTGAGATGATTCTCCCGTGCCAGCTCGAAAGCCCGGTCGATCCGGGAGAAATCGCACCTGCCCCGCGTCTGCTCCACCCGGTCCCAGCAGATGAAGAGACGAAACACGGTCAAGCCCAGTTTCGCCATGTTCTCCAGGTCCTGCGGCCACTCCTCGATCGGAACCTCCGTCGCCTTCGGAAGCGGCGCATAGGTGGCTCCGACCGGAAAAAAATCTTTGCTTGCTGACATGACTCCTCTGATCCTTTCTGGGTTGTTGAAACAGAATTCTTTAAAATTATAACAGAAAAAAAGCTCCTGCGCAACTCGAATATGTGCCAAAAAATATAAGAATAATGCCAGATGGACGATCCCTCTCCCATCCTCCCGACTGCGGGGACCGTTCGGAGAAAATCCGGTTTGCCGCTTGAGATTTCTCCGTTGCAGTGCTACATTATACCGTACTTTCTCCCGAAGAAATGTTCAGAAACTCAAAGGATAGAATTCTTATGCCAAGACGACTTTTTGCCGCCCTTCTTCTTCCTCTGTGCCTCGCCGCGTTCTCCCTGCTGTTTTCGGGATGTTCGGAGGATGATTCGCAGCGGACGGTCTCTGCCGTCAATGTGGTCGCCGGAGCGGATCAGTGCGCTCTGCCCGGGGAGACCTTCGAAAAAGAGCTGCGCATCGAACTGCTCGGATATTCGAGGAAAGGGTTTCTCGGAACGTCCAGACTCCGTCCGGTGCCGAACCGCGAGGTTTTGTTTGTTCCGGTGGACGGGTCGTCTCTGATTCCGGATCCGCAGGCGGTCCGGACCGATGTCACAGGGGTGGCGTCCGTCAAGGTCCGGGCGGGAAAAAAGACCGGGGATCAGTATTTGAAAATCATTCCGGAGGGGGCGGAGGAGAAAAGCAGGACGGTCCGCTTCGTCGTCGGCGCAAAGCTGACCGGCGGAGAACAGGAGGGATCGGCGGGAAAAGTGCTGCCGGAGCCGGTCTCCATCCGGATCGTGCGCGAGGATGGTTCCCCGGCGGCGGATGTGCCGGTCTACTTCTCCGTGCTCTCCGGGCCGGGAGGCCGGAACTCCGCAAAGGTGCTCAGTTCGGAGGTGGTGACGGACGCGCGCGGCGTGGCCTCCACGCAGGTCCGCGTCGGAAAGGAGACCGGTGAATACAGAATCGGAGTGGAGGTGGCGGATCCGAAGTCCGGACTGTATCTGCGCTCCAGCCATGTGCGCGTGCTCGGACTGGATCTGCTGTCCGTGATGATTTCCGCTATCGGCGGACTGGCGTTCTTCGTCTTCGGCATGAAGCTCATGGGGGATGGCCTGTTCAAGATCGCCGGCGAAAATATGAAGAAAATTCTCCAGTTCTTCTCCCGAAACGGGGTCGTGGCAATTCTCGCAGGGACCCTGGTGACGGCGGTGATCCAGTCCAGCTCGGCGACAACCGTGATGGTGGTCGGCTTCATCAACGCCGGACTCCTGACGCTGCAGCAGGCGGTCGGAATCATCTTCGGCGCCAACATCGGAACAACGGTGACCGCGCAGCTGATCTCCTTCAACCTCGGCGGAATCGCTCTTCCGTGCGTGGCAGTCGGGTTCCTGATGATGCTCTCCAAGCGTCCGACAGTCAAGGGGTGGGGCGAAACGGTGCTCGGGTTCGGACTCCTCTTCTTCGGAATGGGCATGATGAGCGCCGAACTCAAGGGACTTGGCAACTTCCCGACGTTTGTGGCGATGTTCCGCTCCTTCGACTGCGCTCCGGCAACGCCCGGCGGATTCATGCCGATCACGGCGGTCTTCGGTGCGGTGCTGATCGGAATGATCGCCACGTTCCTGATCCAGTCCAGCTCGGCGGTGCTGGGCGTCATGCTCGCGCTCGCCGCGGGCGGTCTGCTCAATTTCTATACGGCGGTGCCGCTGCTGCTGGGGACCAATATCGGAACGACGATCACGATGTTTCTGGCATCGCTGACCGCCAACCGGGTCGCCAAGCAGGCGACGATTGCTCATTTTCTGTTCAACTGCATCGGATCGGTGCTGCTGATCGTCAGTTTCTACATTCCGTACGGACCGCAGAAGATTCCGGTGTTTCTCTATTTTGTGAACTCGATCACGCCGGGAGATGTGTTTGCGGCGGTTCCGCAGGGACTGGAACGGCATATCGCGATGGCGCATACGTTCTTCAATGTCTTCACGGTCCTGATTCTGCTGCCGGTGATGGGGCTCTTCACGCGGCTCTGCGAGAGAATCCTGCCGGTCCGGGATGATACCAACAATGAGATTCATGCGCTGGAACCGAATCTTCTGGCGACGCCGTCGGTCGCGCTGGAACAGGTCGTCGCCGAGATCCGCAACATGGTGCAGGAGGCATGGACCATGATCGATCAGGCGGTCAATCAGCATTTCGTGACGGCGTCCTACGATCCGGAGGCGTTCAAGGCGCTGAAGGAAAAAGAGAAAAAAGTCGACGCCATGCAGAGCGAAGTGACCAACTATCTGGTCCAGATCACCCGGAAACATCTGACGCCGACACAGTCCGATCTGATCCCCCTGCTGATGCACTGCACCAACGATGCGGAGAGGATCGCCGATCATTCCGAGACGATTATGAAGCTGACGAAACGTCTGGCCAAAGCCGGTGTCGAATTGTCGGACATCGCCCGGAGCGATCTGAAAACCCTCTGGGAACTGCTCGATTTCCAGGCGAAAAATGTGGCGCTCGCGTTGGGAAGCACCGATCGCGAAAGCGTCGATTCCGCCCTCGCCAGCGAACGCCGCATCAACAAGCTGACCAAGAAATATGAGAAGGATTATACCAGACGGGGCGATGTGCCCGCGCTGCAGTCGATGCTCAATGAGTCCGACAATGAGATGGTCTGCCCCGGAGAGCACCCCGAAATGCCGAACATCGTGATGGAAAATGAACGCGAAATCAATCAGCTGACCCGGCAGTACGAAATGGAGCACGTCTCCCGGAGAAACGAAGGAAAGTGCTCCGTCGAGGGCAGCGTGATCTTCATCGAGCTGCTGTGGGAACTGGAGCGGATCGGCGATCATCTTGCCAATATCGCGGTCCGGACACCGGAGATTCAGAAACACTACATCTCGCTGAAAAAATAATGATTTCCGCAACGGCGGTTCCCGCAGGATGATTCCTCTCCCCGACGGGTCGAATCCACATCGGAATTCGTCGACGGGTTTGAAAAAGGAGCTGGCATTCTATGAGTACGGAGTTGAATTCCGAATGGGTCGGCCGCCATCTGGAGCGGCTCTACCACGCAAGCGGAGCGGAGTGCTATTTCGAAAAACCGTTTTTCGCTGTGGCGTCCGCGGAGGATCCCTGGTTCGAGAAGTTCAAGACGGTGATCGGCGAGTTCCACTGGACACCGCAGGAGGCGCTGGAGCTGACGGCAGACGGAGCACTTGCAAAAAGCGTGATCGTCTGGATTCTCCCGGTGAAGGCGGAAACCCGCGCGGAGAATGCGAAGGAGACGGTTCGTCCGGCGGTCTCCTGGGCCGCCATGCGCTCGTTCGGAGAACAGACCAATGAGAATATCCGCCGTCAGTTCTGCCGTCTGCTGGAGGAGGAGGGGTATCATGCGGCGGCACCCCATCTGGAACAGCTGAAGAGGGGATTTGATATTGTAAAGATGAATTTCACGTCGCACTGGTCGGAACGGCACGTGGCGTTCGTCGCGGGGCTGGGGACGTTCGGACTTTCCGCCGGACTGATTACGGAGCGGGGAATCGCCATGCGGGTCGGATCGGTCGTGACCGATCTAGAACTTCCGCCGACTCCGCGCCCCTACGGCGATGATCCGTTCGCCTGGTGCACCCGCTGCGGAGCCTGCGCGCGCCGCTGTCCCGCCCATGCAATCGGAAAAACCAACGCGGAACGTGACAAACCGCGGTGTGCGGCGTATATCGTCAATCATGTCTCCCCGGACCGCGGATCCCGCTACGGGTGGTATGATCTGGCGCTCGGCTGCGGCCTCTGCCAGACCGCCGTGCCCTGCGAGTTCCACCGTCCGTGAAAGGAAAAATGCCGGAGTCGGAGAAAAAAGTCCATTGATCTCTGTAAAAAGTCCATTTACAGGCCTCCGCTTTGATGCTATAATATCCCCCCACGGACAGAATTGTTTCAGGAGAAAAACATGGAAAAAATATTGAAGGCCGATCCCTCTCTCGGATTCCATATGGACGGGTTCTGGGTCTGGTGCGGCAGCGTGCTGAAGTGGAAAGACGGATATCATATGTTCGCCTCCCGCTGGTCCAAGAAAAATCCGATGTTCGAAGGATACATTTTCACTTCGGAAATCGTTCACGCATTCTCGCCGGACCCGCTGGGGCCCTACACCTGCCGGGAGACCGTGCTGCCAACCGGAAATCCCAGCGACTGGAACGGACGGATGGCTCACAATCCCACCGTTCTCCGCTACGGGGACCGCATCCTGCTCTACTATATCGCCTCGACCTATGACGAGGCGGAACCGTTCGCATCCCCGAACCGGGAACAGCTGCAGGGAGAGGTCTATCGCAGAATCCGGATCGGACTGGCGATCGCGGATTCGCCCGAGGGCCCGTGGACCCATCTGCCGGGACCTGTTCTGGAGCCGGTCCCGGGCGCGTGGGACTCCATGGTCGTGACCAATCCGGCCCCCTGTGTCCTGCCCGACGGACGAATCTATCTCTATTACCGCAGCAATACGCCGAAAGGTCTCCGGATCGGACTGGCGGNNTATCGCCGCCTCTCTCCGGAGCCGGTGCTCGAAGGTTTCAATGTCGAGGATCCCTTCGCATGGCACGACGGAAAGGAGTTTCACATCTGGGCGAAGGATATGGAGGGAACCATCACCGGAGAGCTGCATGCCGGAGCTCATTTTGTCTCTCCCGACGGGATCCGCTGGACCTACCGCGAAAAGGCCTACTCCCGCTCCATCCGCAACCGGAACGGAGAGATGATTCATCTCGGATGCCTGGAGCGTCCTCAGCTCCTGTTCGACGAGAACGGGGAGCCCGAATATCTGTTCGCCGCCGCGGCCGACGGTCCCGGCGGTTTCCGCAATGCGTTCAATACCTGGAACATCGCCGTTGCGCTGAACGAGTAATTTTTCCTTTTCGCCTTTTCTGCCGGAGGAGGGGGATTTCCGCGCGCAGGAAGGTGTGGGGAGAAAGGAAAAAAAAACGACTCCCGCTTTTCAGAAGCGGGAGTCGTNNCGATTATTTGGTTGACCGGAGTCAGCGGGTCAGTCCCCACTGGGTGTTGGCGTAGGGGATCGAAACGCCGGCCCCACTGAGTTTGCCGTCCGCCTTCTGAATAGCCGCGGCGGTGGCGTCGTCAAGTTTCGCGTTCAGCGTATCGACCACGGCGCACTCCAGAACGAGGATCAGACGAGAGCTCTTGGTCGCCTGCGATTCGGTGGAGAACAGATAGCCGAGAATCGGAAGTTTCTTGAGCCACGGAATTCCGCCGTCGCTGGTGACAAGCGAGCGTTTGGAAAGTCCGCCGATGACGAAGGTCTCTCCGCTGTTGTTCATCATGACGCGGGTCCGCAGACCGGTATCCCGGCTGATGCGGGGCGTTCCGTCCGAATTCCAGCCGATCAGGCTCTCGTTGCGGATGTCGATATCCATCTGCGTGGTTTTCTCCGCCACGACCGGCGTCAGAGAGAGCGTGAAGCCGTAGGAGGAGGGAACCGTTTCCGTCTTGAAACCCTTCTGTGCGAGGAACTGCGGATCCGTGTTCCAGGGGACGTCGACGGTGACCGAATTGCCGAAGGCGTCGGTTTCCGTTGTCGTCACGCTGACATTGGCGACGCGGATGCGCTCCTTGCCGTTGTCAAAGCGTCCGTTCCGGGAATAGATCACGTAGAACGCGCTGTTCCCGCTTTTCAGCTTTGTGATGGTCCACGGATAGGGCGCTCCGGCGGGAACGACACCGTTTGCCGTGTCGATGACCGTATTGCCGTCGGTGGTGGTCGCCGTGACGGCATAGCTGCTGTCCGGGACAAGCAGGAAGCCTTCGACGCCCGATTCCGCCTCCAGAGCCTCCCCGTTCTCCAGGTTGAACAGCTGGGTCGCGGCGGTGACGGTTCCGGTCATTGTGGTGTTGATCCGGAGCGAGCCCTTGGTCGCGATCTTCGCCCGTCCCTTCGAGACGAGGAAATCCAGATAGCGCGTGTTCCATTTCGGGTTGAAGTTCAGGAAACGGGTGTTGCTGGTTCCCGTGCGGTTCGGACCGCCGGCCCAGTTCGCGCTCCAGCCGTCACGGAACCGTGCGCCGACACTGAAGAGATCCGCGCCGCCGTTGTTTTTCCACGCCTGAAAGTCCAGACCGATCTTCGAGTCGTTTTCCGCATCCACTTCATAGAGGCGGTAGCGGACATCGACGTCGTAGGACGGAATGTCGTAGATCTTCAGCAGCCGTTCCAGATGCTTCGCACTGTAACGCGGGACATACATCAGCATCGCGTTGAGGCCCGTGTCAAAACTGAGAGAGTCGCGTCCGTACTGCAGTTCGACGTTGTCGCCCTCCACATTGGCTCCGACCTTCGCCAGAATGCCGCAGAGCGCTTCGGCGGAGAAGTATTTCGGAAAATACAGATAGGTCAGAGAGCCGGAAGAGGAGGTCAGACGCGGCTTGTCCAGCATCGCCACGATCTCGTCAATGCTCATGCCGGGCCTGGACTGATCCGTGAAGCGGTAATCCTCCGCGGAAACCAGCAGCACGCCGGTGCCGTCGGAGTATTTGATGCACTCCACGGTGGTCGGCGAGCTCTCAACCCGGCGCGAGGAGACCGCGTTGCGGACAAACGGACGGATCTCGTACGGATCGGCATGTTTGAGCACATACGCCTTGGTCACGACATTCGGATCGTTGTTGTTCCGGATGAAGTGGACCTTCTCCACGTCCTGGGCGATGTTCAGCCGGAGCTGAGCCTGGACGGCGGTCTTGTCATAGGGACCGGTCGCACTCTGGCTTTCCGGCTGCTGTCCCCGGTCCGGGTACGGCGCGTACTGCGCATAGACCCCGGTTGAGAGAACGAGTCCGAAAACGGTCAGTAAAAACGGTTTGTTTCCAGTTGTCATATTGATTCTCCAGAGTTGATGGGGTTATTTCTTGTTCGCAGTTTCCGCATTGCCTTCGAGTTCCTTTGCTTCCGCGGCATCGTCCGCGGCCTTCTCCTCCGCGACGGGGGAGGGCTTCACTGCCGTACGGATCAGCTCATCTTCCGCAAGGAGTTTCCCGGCCCAGCTGGCCAGCGTGGTGTCCGGAGTGACCCACTCGGCCTGCAGGGTGACAAAGACTTTGGCGGTCGATTTGGAAATCTTCTCCGTCCCGAACAGGTATTTCAGAATTGGAACGTCCGACAGAAAGGGAATGCCGATATTCTGTTTGACATCATAACTCTGTTCCCAGGTGCCGAGCAGCTGTTCCTTGCCCACGTCGAAGCAGAGGCTCGACGCCATGCCGGTGGTGTTGACCAGCTGGGTCCCGAAGTTGTTGCTCTCAACCGGAGAGGAGACCTGAAAGTCGTAACCGAACATGATGGTGCCGGAAACGGTGCTGGGGACTTCCTCGTAGTAGAGATAGCCGTCCTTGCTCTCCTCCTTGGTGTATTTTTCTCCTTTGAAGTTGATGATGGAGTTGCCGACATTCAGGGTGTAGGTGGTGGCGCCGCCTTCCTGAACGGTGGTTTTGTCGTTGTCGCTCTTCACGATGTTCTGGAAGTCCGGCGCGAAGGTGATCGTCGCGTCCGATCCGTTGATCAGCGTGACCGAGGCGGAGGTGGCAACCGTCGCAAGTCCTTCCTGTTCGAGAACCTTGATGAAGCTCGCATCGAACTGCGGCGCAAAGAACAGTCCGCCGAATCCGAACTGCGCACCGCTCAGGTACTCAAACCCTTTTGTGCCCAGAACTTCCACCAGTTTTTCCATGCCCCAGGAGTTGAACAGATCGGCCCCGGCTCCGAACAGATCAAGCCCCGGTCCGTTTTTCCACGCGACGTAGTCGATGCCCAGATCGCGCAGAACGCTCTCCCGAACCTCGTAGACCTTCAGCGTCAGGGCAACCTGCGGAACCGGACGGTCCAGCGCATTCAGCCATTTCTGGATCTGTCTCCCTTTCGAAAGAGAGCTCTTCCAGTAGATCATCGCGCAGGCGATGTCGGCATACGCCCGGCCGTTGTCGTCCAGAATGTTCCGGTTGATGATGTCCTTCATGTCTTCACTGGTCCGGTACTTGGTGTAGTAGACAAAGTTGCCGATGCCCGTTCCTTCGATGTTGGAGCCCATCGCGTCCACTTTCTTCGACGGACGGTCCAGCGCCTGGATGATCCCGTCCACATACGGAAGCATCTCGGTGCCTGTGGAGACGACCAGATACTCCTTTTTCCCGTCGGCGTAGTTCAGTCTCTGGATCCGGGAATCCGTCCGGTAGCGTTTGATCGCGCCTTCCACAAACGGCGTGATGTCCGACGCTCTCACGTGGCGAAGTTCATAGATCTTCGTCGACATATACTTCTGTGCATTGTCCTGAAGCCATTCGATGCGTTTGATCTTCTCCTGCTCCGCTCGCGCCTCACAGAAGAGAGAAAACGCGCAGACAATCAGAAGGCTCCCGATTGATACGGATAAAAAATTCTTTGCCATGGCTTTCTCCTTCCCTGTTGGTGTTTCCTTTTGGCGGAACGGCAATCCGGGGGACCGTTCCGCGTCTCTTTTTTAGCAAGCCATGTGCCAATTGAAAAATTTTCCCCTCCTCAGATTCAAAAAATATCTTCCAGGAGAAAAAAGAGTGACAAAATTGTAACTGTATACAAAAAACTCACATTTCTGTCATTTGCAGAAATCCCGGTCGTCCGGAGAGTTCTGCCGGATTCCGGGGAGCTCTGTCCGAGGCAGGGGCGGGACGGAGAAAGAATGAAAAAAATTCCGGATGAGGATTCGTTCCGGAAGCAGGAGGCTTCCGGTGCTTTTCCGAGGATGATCGATTTATTCGGATGGAAACTCTTCCGGATTTTTACGGATCTCAGCGTTTGGTTCCGGTGATTCGTCCGGAAGCGTCGCGGTAGACGGTGCGTCCGCCGG
>DDJH01000013.1:42969-49508 GCA_002338895.1 Lentisphaeria bacterium UBA1829
ACGGTGCGTCCGCCGGAGGAGGTCGTCGCACTTCCGGCGATTCGTCCGGAAGCGTCGCGATAGGTTTCCCGGTCCGAGGCGGAAAGAAGCGCTGCCGTCAGAACGGCTGCCACAGTCAGAATCCGTTTCATGATCAATCTCCTCCGTTTGTTTTCTCATTTACTATACTTTCTTCCGGAATGAAATGCAACGTTCCCGTTTTTTTTTGTTTTATATAAAGTTGTAAGTGCTTTTTTTCAAATTAATTAGGTAAACAGAAATAAAAAGTTGAAAATATTTTCATAAAAGTTCTTGATTTTTCTTTTCGCGAGATGTAGATTGACTTGGATGAAAATATTTTCATAAAAATAAAGCTCTTCCGTTCCGGAGAGAGGGAATCGGAAAGGAAGATTTTGCAGAGCCAAAAGGAGGTAGTATGGGAAAGTGTTTTCAGAGACCAAGAGGGGGTAGGGGAACGTTCTTTCAAATTCTGGCAGGAGTTTTTCTTCTCCTCAGTCCGGCCGTTCATGCGGAACGACTGGCGTTCACCGGAGGAACGGATCGGAATCCGCTGCTTTACAAGCCGGGAGAGGAGATGCGCTTCAAGGTGACTCTTGTGGATCGCGATTCGGACAATCGGATTGTGAAGGGACGGAAGGTGCGCTGGACCCGGCGCGGAGATGACGGGAAAACAGAATCCGGGGAGGCTCTGTCGGATACCCCGCTGACCGTACGGACCTCCATAGCGAAACCGGGCTTTGTCCGCCTGTCGGTTGAGATTCTCGACAAGAACGGGAAACCGCTGCGGAACGGTGCTCGTTTCGAAGGGGGCGCAGGAGCCTCCGTCTCTGCGATTCCGGCGGATCCCCTGCCCTCTGATTTCCATGCGTTCTGGGATTCAGCGGTTCGTAAACTCCAGGCAACTCCCTGGAAGGTTCAGGTAACTGAAATTCCCTCTCCGGATCCGATGGTGCGGACTGAAAAGGTCCGGATCACCACGTTTCCCGGAGAGCGCGATGCGACCGCTCTGGTGACGGTCCCCGTCGGCGCCGCTCCGAAGTCTCTTCCGGCAATTGTCTATTCTAACGGATACGGCTTCGGACGCTCCTGGTTCTCCTGCGACAAGGCGAAGAAGGGATTTCTCTGCATGACCGTCTCCCGTCACGGGGAAGATCAGCTCCGGGAGCCGGAATATTATCAGAACCTGAGTCGGAATGAGATGAAGAATTTCTGCTTCCGCAACAACGAATCCAAATACGAAAACGATTTTTTCAAGATGCTGATGCGGAATCTGCGCGCGCTTCAGTACATCAAAACCCGTCCCGAATGGAACGGGCGCGTTCTGATTGTGTCCGGCGGATCCATGGGCGGATTCCAGGCGATCGGCATGGCCGCGCTCGATGAGGATGTCTCCGAATGCGACGCCTTCATTCCCTGGATGGCGGATGTGGCCGGCGCCCGGAAGTTCCAGCGCATGGATGGGTGGAAACCCGGATTCACGGAGGCCCTCCGCTATTTCGACACCGCCAATCTTGCGACCCGGGTCCGCTGCCCGGTGCGGATGAAAATCGGCCTGGGAGATTCCGTCTGCCAGCCTTCGGGAGAGATGATCCTCTTCCGCAATCTCGCGGGGAAAAAGGTTCTGACCGCAGTTCAGAATTTCGGTCACGGCAATCTGCTGGACATCAAAGCCGATGAGTTCACATTTGAAATGGCCGACGGAACAATCGTTCCGAAAGGCGTCGTCTCCCGGAAGGCGGAGGAGAACTCCGTTCCGAAGGGGAGCGGAACTCTGTTCCGGGATTTCCGCTTCCGTCTGCTCGATCTGGGAAAGGGACACGGAGAAGGGGCTCTTTCCCCCGTCTCACCGGGCGGATTCGATCTGACGGTGAAAAATACGGATCCCAGCAACTTCGCGGTCGCCTGCGCGGATTTCGCCTATACCGGGACGGCGCAGCAGAAGCTGGTGTTCCGTCTGAAAGGGGCGGAAGCAAACGGAGATGCCCGTCTGACGGTGTCGCTGGCATACAAGGTCGGAGAGAAATGGTTCGGCCGCCAGGTCGCCGGCATTCCCGCACGCGATGGAGATTTCCGCACGATAACGCTTTCGCTCGACCGGGATTTTCAGCTCAGCGATGCCTCCTATTCCTTTGTTCAGCTGAAATTCAGTTTCGGCGGCGGCATCCGCGGGACGACCTCCCGGATCGAAGTGCGGGAGGTCCGGCTGGGAAATCCGGATGAGCTGAATGCAAACATCTCTTCCGATCCGCTGGTCTGCCCGGCCGTTCCCGAACCGGCTCCATCAACGGCCGGAGTCCGGGTGTTTTTCGATTTTGACAATGACGATGCCCGGCCGCTCGCTCAGACCTCATCCGGAAAAGTGGAGCCCGAAAATGTCCAGTCGAACAGCTTTGCTTTTCAGCTTCTCAAATACGCGGACGGGCTCCTTTCTCCTGCCGCCACGCCGGAAAATGCTGATGTGATCGTCTCTTCCCGAACGGTCCCCGGAGCAATGGACAAACGGATTCTCAAGGCGCTTTCGTCCGGGAAGAAACTATTGATCTTCGGTTCTTCCCCGAACCGGGCTCTTGCTGAGATCCAGCCGATGCAGCTGGAAAGACGGCCGCTCGACGGTTTCCCGGAACGACTTCCTCTTTCCGTTTCGGCTCTNNCGCTGCTGCCGCGTCTTGCTCCGGACTGCCGAATGGTCCGTTATTTCAATGCCCGTCTTCAGAACGGCGGAACGACTCTGCTCGCATTTCCGGACGGAACGCCGTTTCTCGCGGGGAAGGGAAATGTGCTTCAGTTTGCTTCCGGAATCGGAGTTCAGACGGAGACGGCGTCTCCTTTCTTCTATGACCGGGGGCTTCTGCGGCTTCTTCTGCGCCTCGGCGGGGCGGATGCGTCTGCGCTCGATGCACGGGAACAGGAGCTGATGCGGAAGCGGACTGAGGCTGACAGGAATCTGCTTGCGGATGTCCTTTCCGAAGCGGGAATTCCGAAGAAGGAGTGGAAAAACTGGCAGCCGGGGATGTCCCGCGAAAATGTGGGACGATTCGGATGGCTGGTCGGAGAGTCGCTCCCGGTCGGAGCGGTCTCGCGGGATCTGACGGTCTCCAACGGCAGCGGCTCGTTCCGGATTTTTGCAGGAAAGGCACAGTCGATCACGCTGTCGGACTGGACGGGCAGAGTCCTGCGCGGAAAGATCCGTCTCCCCTCGATAAAAGAGGACCCGACCGCTAAATGGAGCGGCAAAGGCGTCGTGGAATACAGCACCTCTCTGCGCTTCGATCCCGCTTGGAGGAATCTTCCCCTTCGATTCGAGGTCCGCGACGGCATTGACGATCTTGACGAGGTCTTTCTCAACGGTCGGAAAATCGGTTCCACGGATGAGAAAACTCCCTATTACTGGATGACGCCGCGCCGGTATGCCGTTCCCGCCGATGCCGTCCGCTGGGGAGAGGAGAACCGCATCACCATCCGGGTCACAAATCTGCGCGATGACGCCTGCCTGAACTCCAAACCCCAGCTGACATTTGGCTCCGCAGGAGACCGGAAACTTTCCGTGACAAAGATCGACTGGACCGGAAAAACCTGCCGCCTGGAGGAAAATGGAAAGACTTCGTTTCTGCAGTTCTCCCTCCTCTCCCCCTTCTTCCGCTATGTCTTCCCCGGAGAGACTCAGCTGACGCTGGCTCAGGAAAATCTGGGCGATTTCATCGCCTTTCAGACCGCTTCCGGTCCCGTCACTCTTTCTCTGGCAGGCCGCTCAGGGACGATTTACAGCGCCGCCCGGGATGGAAAACTGACATCGCCGGAGATTCTCTTCTTCCGGAAGCAGACCGGACGACCCTTCCTGCTGGTGTTCCAGCATGCGCCCGTCTCCATTGAGGCCGAGTGCCGGGGAGCGACCGCCGAACAGCTCACGATCCGCTGGAACGCTTCCGGCGCCGGAGAGCTGTTCGCGGGCTGGCCGTTCGGAATCCGCGACGTGGACACCTCCTCCTGGGCCCGGAAGATTCCGTCGAAGGCGCAAGCCGAAATCACTGCGGCGGTGCGCCGCGCGCTCTCCTATCCTCTCGGATGTGATGAGCTTTTCTCTGTCGACCGGAAGAAGGGAACCGTTGAAATTCTCAACCGCTTCTGTTTCCGCGCACCTTCGGACGACTGGAACACGCCGGCGGAGGAGATCGCTCTTCTGCCGCCGATGGCGGGCTGGATGCTCCGTGCGGGACGTCTGGTTGCAACCTCGGAAAAACTGACCGATCTGAACCTCGCGACCAATCTCGGCCCCGTTCTCGGGAAACGCGGACGGACCATCCGTTATGCTCTTCCGATTCCGGATGAAAGAGATTTTCTCCCGGTCGGTGTGCTGGATGGTGAACTGTTCCAGGAGGCGAACCGCTTTTTTGCCTCGGGAGTCTGCTACTCCGCCGGCGGAGGGACTCCGTTCAATGCCTGGTCCGTGGAAATGCCCTACGGGAAAAATCTTTCGAATCAGAGTATCTGTCCCTTCCGCTGGAATTTCGGGCTCGGAGCGGCTCTTCAGGGGATCTGCGGACTGACGGAGAGCAACCGGAAGGCGTTGGAAAACCGTCTCCGCATTCGCCATCTGGAAGCGCTGGAGCTCTATCAGTACAAGTATTTTGCCCGTCACAGGAGAGAACCGTTTTCCGGACTGGATTATCCGATCGTGTTCAACGCGTTCTTTCCCAACGCCACACGCTATGAGAAGGGATTCGGTTCCCGGGTCGATTACGGCGATGCGAACGAGGGATGTCTGCTGATCGGCTGGATCGGCCAGCAGCTCGCGGATCTCTGCGGACAGACCGGATTCATCCGGGCGAACTGGCCCTACTACCGCTATGTTCTCCGCTATGAAACGACGATGGACGATTATGCGTTCCATTCCGGTTCCTGTCGGGAACACGGCATCGGAGCCTGGCATGATATGCTCAATGGCGAATATGCGGGGCTTCTCGCATACCGGCGTCTTGCGGAGATTGCAGGGGACCGCCGCACGGCGGACGACTGCCTCTACCGTGCCGCAAAGCGCGCGCTTCCTTCGCTGGCCCGCTTCTATCCGGACGGGATGGCGGAAACATGTCTTCCGGAACTCCGGGGAAAATCGTATCAGCTCACCGGATTTGCCGACGATGGCCCGAAAGCGCTGTTCTTCCCGACGAAAAACGGCAATTTCCGCGCGGCACAGGATCTGTTCGATTTTTCGCAGGGAACGCCCGGGAAACTGCTTTCCCTCTATTTCCAGGAGGCATTTGCGCCGGTCCGGGAGCATGTTGTGCGGAGAGCCTGGCCGTCTCTCACCGAGGGGGAGACCAGTTATCTCAGTTTCCTCTATCTTTCTCCGCTGGGTCTTTACAGCACGGACCCGGAAAAGGTCCTTGCGTATGCACGGAAGGTCGTGGCTGGCAACCCGCTGATGCGTGACTGGCCCGACATGGGACGTCCCTTCCAGCTGAACTGCGTTCTCTGGGCTCTATACGGGAAAATCTCCCTCAGCCGGACAGAACAACTTAATCTGCGCAAGGCCCTTTTCAATCCCGCTTCCGGAATTCTGACTATCGAATGCGATGCGGATTCCGCCTCCCGTCTGGCATTCCGCTCGGGAGATGCCCCGTCCTCCATCCGGAAGAATGGAAAAAAGATTTTGCCGAAAAGCCGGAAGGGGGTGGAAACAGAACTTCCGCTGTCCGCGGGGAGACAGCTCTTTGAGATAGAATTTCCCAAATCAAACGCAGGAAAATAACAACAGGAGCCAGCAATGAGCAGGAACATGTCTTTCCGTTCCGGGGACCCGGAATCCCTCCGAAAAC
The DNA here is from genome assembly GCA_002338895.1 of Lentisphaeria bacterium UBA1829. GTDB lineage: Bacteria > Verrucomicrobiota > Lentisphaeria > Victivallales > UBA1829 > UBA1829. Next base: position 48,783 of record DDJH01000013.1, read on the forward strand.
GGACAACCCGTTTTTTCTCCCTGATCGAACTGCTTGTAAGGATTACTTGTTAAATATACATTTGACTCAATAAAAAATAATATATCATTGCTTTATATTAAATTCAAATTATATCTATTTTTTTGTATTCGAAGCAACAATTTTCCTTGTGTGGTATCAACGGAATACATCCTCTCGAACTGGCAGCACTGGCACATCAGAAGTTTGTCTTTATCCATTTTGTAGACGGTAACGGACGAGTAGCCCTGCTGTTGATGAATCAGGTTCTGCTTCACTTCGAATATCCGATCACGATCATTCCATCGAGCCTGGGGCTGGAATATATCGTTGCGTTTGAGAACAATCTATGAAGAGGAATTGTTTTTCCCATGGTTGTCAAATTCGATAATATCGTATTTTAATCAACATAGAAATGGTTGTTCTCAAAATCCGCTTTCCCAGAAGTTGTATTTCCATGACTAAAAGGAGCTCGTTGATAAGCACTTGCAGATGTTCCTCCTGTCAACTCCGCAGTCGCGTACCCATCCGCCCTAAGAACATTGGGTAACTTCGCCGTGCCATGGCTGAGCCACTCCGAAGCTAGAATTACCATCTGCTCTCATGATGTGATCCAAGAAATTTCGCATCAAGATTATCCGTTTTGATCGTCTTGCCACTCATCACTACTACAAACGTGCGTAGCTTGCGTTGATTGTTTTTTTATATTACCCATTTCCGGTTTTTCCT
>DDJH01000192.1:0-15119 GCA_002338895.1 Lentisphaeria bacterium UBA1829
GGCTATCCGGTGGTGCTGCGCCCCGCCTACACCATGGGCGGCGCCGGCGGCGGCCTGGTTTATAATGTGGAAGAACTAAAGACCGTATGCGCCAGGGGCCTTCAGGCCAGTTTGATCGGCCAGGTACTTGTGGAAGAGTCCATCCTGGGATGGGAAGAGCTGGAACTGGAAGTGGTTCGGGACGCGACCGGAAAGAAGATCACGGTCTGCTTCATCGAGAACGTGGACCCGATGGGCGTGCATACCGGCGACAGCTTCTGCGTGGCACCGATGCTGACCGTGCCGGAATCCGTTCAGAAACGTCTTCAGGAGTATGCGTACCGGATCGTTGACGGCGTCGGAATCATCGGCGGAGGCAATGTGCAGTTTGCATACAATCCGGCGGATGATCGGATCATCGTCATTGAAATCAATCCCCGGACTTCGCGTTCCAGCGCGCTGGCGTCGAAGGCGACCGGTTTCCCGATTGCGAGTGTCTCCACCCGTCTTGCGGCGGGGTTGACGCTGAAGGAGATCCCCTACTGGCGCGACGGATCGCTGGATCTTTACACCCCCTCCGGCGACTATGTGGTGGTGAAATTCGCCCGCTGGGCGTTTGAGAAATTTGCTCAGGCCAAGGACCGCCTCGGCACCCAGATGAAGGCGGTCGGCGAAGTGATGAGCATCGGAAAGAATTTCAAAGAGGCGTTCCAGAAAGCCATCCGCTCGCTGGAGATCGGCCGCTCCGGACTCGGCTGCGTCAAAAAATTTGAAAAGATGACAGCCGATGAACTCCGGACCCGGATCATCACCCCGAACAGCGAACGGTTTTTCCAGATCTATGAGGCGCTGAAGAAGGGGGTTTCCGTGGACGATATTGTCCGGCTGACCAAGATCACGCGCTACTTCATCGAACAGATGGCGGAACTGGCGGCTCTGGAACTCGAACTGGCAAAACACGACTTCGAGGGCCTTTCCGACGAGCTGCTCATTCAGGCGAAACGCGACGGTTTCTCCGACAAGTATCTGGCCAATCTGTTCCACGTCACGGAAAAAGAGGTCCGGGAGCGCCGTCTTGCGCTCGGCGTGAAGGCCTGCTTCTGCGCGGTTCCGGTCTCGGGCGTCGACAACGCCGCATACTACTACTCCACCTATGCGAAGGACGCGAAGGACGAGGTCCCGGTTTCCGCTCATAAGAAAATCATGATCCTCGGCGGCGGTCCCAACCGGATCGGTCAGGGAATCGAATTCGACTATACCTGCGTGCATGCCGCCTTTGCGCTTCGCGGCGCCGGATACGAATCCATCATGATCAACTGCAACCCGGAAACGGTTTCGACCGACTACGACACCAGCAACAAGCTCTACTTTGAACCGCTGACCGTGGAAGATGTGCTGGCGATCTACGACAAGGAGAAACCCGAGGGCGTGATTGTCCAGTTCGGCGGACAGACTCCGCTGAATATCGCGCAGCAGCTCAAGGATGCGGGCGTGAATATTCTCGGGACACAGCCGGAGGGAATCCGTCTTGCCGAGGACCGCGAGTATTTCCGCGAACGGATGATCGCGCTGGGGATTCCGCAGCCGGAAAGCGGAATTTCCCATTCGCTGGAACAGGCGGTTGCGCTGGGCCGGAAGATCGGCTATCCGGTGATGGTGCGTCCTTCGTTCGTGCTCGGCGGCCGCGGAATGGCGGTCATTCACGACGAGGAGACTTTGAAACGGTATGCGGTGGAAGCGATCCAGGTCAGCCCGGAATATCCGATGCTGGTCGACCGCTTCCTCGACAATGCGATCGAAACCGAGGTCGATGCGCTCTCCGACGGGACGGAAACGTTTGTCGCCACCGTCATGGAGCATGTGGAGCTTGCCGGCATTCATTCTGGCGATTCCGCCTGCGTGCTGCCGCCGGTCACGATCCCGCAGAAGCACCTTGACACGATCAAACACTATGCCGCGCTGATTGCGAAGGATTTCAAAGTGGACGGAATTCTGAATGTTCAGTTTGCCGTCTGTCACGACAAGGTGTACATCATCGAGGCGAATCCGCGTGCCTCGCGGACGGTGCCTCTGGTGGCGAAGATCACGGGCGTTCCGCTTGCCCGGATCGCCACGGGTCTCATGCTCGGACGGAAACTCTCCGATTACGCTTCGTACCTGGTTCCCAAGTGCAAGAACTATTACGGCGTGAAGGAGGCGGTCTTCCCGTTCAACATGTTCCCGGAAGTCGATCCGATTCTCGGTCCGGAGATGCGCGCGACCGGCGAGGTGCTCGGAATCGCGGACAGTTTCGAACTGGCCTATTTCAAGAGTCAGAAGGCCGCCAATGCGCCTCTGCCGCTGGAAGGAGCCGCTCTGATTTCGGTGAACCGCCGCGAGCGGGAGTATCTGCTTCCGATCGTCCAGAAGCTGCATGAGCTCGGATTCAAGCTCTATGCCACCGAGGGAACGTCGAAGTACCTGAACGAGCATTCGATCCCGAACACGGAGGTCAACAAGCTCGGAGAAGGACGGCCCGACATCAGCGACATGATCAAGAATCATGCCCTTCAGCTGATTATCAATACGCCGAAGGACCGCAGTGAAAAACTCGATGACGGCTATATCCGCATGATGGCCATTCAGCAGAGAATCGCCTACATGACCACGATTGCGGCCGCGAAGGCGACCGTGGCGGGGATTGCGGCAGCCCGTCGCAATGAGATTCTTCCGAAGTCTCTTCAGGAGTATCAGGCGGGAATGTAAGCCGGCTCGTTCGAGCGGGAGAAGTTTTGAAGCCGTGAACGGGAGAAACGTTCACGGCTTTTTTTGTCGGAGAAGAAAGGAAGAGGGGGATCGGGCGGTGAGCGGTTCGGGAAAACAGGTGCGGATGCCGGAGCCATGGCTCTGGTTCGAGACGATTCTCTATTCGTCGAGTTATCAGGCGGAGATGCATCGTCATTCGGCATGGCAGCTGACGGCGTCGGTGTTCGGCGAGTTCCGTTTCCGGACGGGGCAGGGGACTGTTCTTCTTCATCCCGGGGAGTGGGTGCTGATGGCGCCCGGAGTGCTGCATGATGCGGGAAGCGATTCGTCGCGTTCGCGGGCGCTACAGCTGTTCTTCCGCCGGTTCCCTCCGGATCTTCTGCCGGAATTTGCGATGCGCTTCAATCTGCTCCGGGGCGTGGTGCGGACCGGAAGGATGGAGCTTGCGGAGTTGAAACGGATTCTGCGGGATTTCCTGACTAGAACGGGAGAGGATCAGCCGTTCGGGAAATCCTGGAGGATCTCTCTCGGGCAGGAATTTACTGTTCGTGCGCTGGGGTCTCTTCCGAAAGAGGAGCAGGCAGGTCTGCGTGTCTCTCCGGCGATTCTGCGGGCTCTGGAGTATATGGAGGAGCATTTTTCCGAACCGCTCGGCGTGGCGGATTTTGCGCAGGTCGCGGGGCTTTCGGAGAGTCGTTTTGCGGCGAATTTCAAGGCGGAGACCGGCGAAGCGCCGATGCACTGTCTGAATGCCATCCGGCTGGGACGCGCACAGGGACTGCTGCTGAACGGGGATTCGGTGGAAGAGGCGTCCCGCGCATCCGGTTTTTCCTCGGTTCAGTATTTCTGCCGGGTCTTCCGTCGGAGCATCGGAATGACGCCGGGAGAATTCCGCAAGACCCCTTTTTCGCATCGCCGTCAGGGTTGATGCGACGTACTCCAGAGGAAAAATACAAAAAAACAGAGTTTTTCTGCAATTCCTTTTTTATTTATTTCAGTTTATATTGTAAAAGAGATCCTGAAAATAAAAAAGGAAAAGTGCAAATGAAATTTGAACACAGAGTGGCGGTTGTGACCGGCGGAGCCGGACGAATCGGACGGGCCCTTGCGGAAGGGTTCTGCGAACAGGGCGTTGCGGTTGCTCTTGCGGATCTTTCGCCGGAGAAGGCGGAGCTTGTGGCGGAATCCCTTCGGGAAAAGGGGGGCACATGCCGGGCGTATGAGATGGATGTGACAAAAACAGAGAGCGTCCGGACGGCGGCGGAACGGATTCTTTCGGATTTCGGAAGAACGGATATTCTGGTCAACAACGCCGGAAGCTGGATTCCCACGCTGTTCTCTGAACTGACGGAGGAGCAGTGGAATCGGATGATTGATCTGAATTTGAACGGGACCTTCCGTGTCACCCGGGCATTTCTTCCGGCGATGCTCCGGGAGGGGTACGGACGGATCATCAATCTCGGGTCGATCGCCGGAGAAGTGGGGCTGCCCCGCTTCTGCGGATATTCGGTTTCCAAAGCCGGGGTCATTATGATGACCAGGGTGCTGGCGATGGAGCTGGCGAAAAAGAACATCACGGTGAACTGCGTTTCGCCGGGGATGATTTCGGAAGCATCCAGACCGACGAATGGAACGTGGATCGGCCGGTGCGGCGATGGAGAAGAGGTCGCCCGTCTGCTTCTGTTTCTCGCATCCGACGATGCCGGGTTCATTACCGGAGTGGATTATACGGTCGACGGCGGGCGGATTCTCGGTCCGCGGTTTGCCGATCTCTGAGAACTCGCTGTTCGGGCATTCCCGCCTCTTCCGGAGCGGAGCGGCGGGAGTGTGTTTCCCCTGCCTTTCGTCTGCTGCGGATGCAGGGGAAAAATCCTTTTTTCATCACTGCTCGATCAGCAGACCCTGATGTCCGCAGGGAATGATCATTTTCCCTTTGTGGAACCGGATCCGGTCCGGAGTTCCCCGCAGAGAGGAGAGGGAACCGTTCGGGAGTCTTTCCGCCGAATCCCCATGGAAACGGAACAGGGAGATTTCCCCGTCCCGGCGGCAGGAGAAGGCGACCCGGTCACCATCGACGGTCGGGACCCCGTCGCATCCGGGCGTGGAAAGCTCGGTGATGGAGTGTCCGCAGTCGTCCGGATCGATCAGCTGGAAACGGTTGCGCATCGTATTCATCAGGAAGCGGTCGTGCAGGAGGGTGATGCCCTGGGTCTGACCGGTCGCATGGGCGCGGTCGTCGCAGATCAGACGCGCTTTCGTGCCGGAAAAATCGTACCAGGAGAGTCCGCAATAGGGCCAGATCATCGGCATGCGGTCCTTCCAGTCGTGTTCGGGGAAGGTGTCTCCATACATCTGTCCGCCGTGCAGGTGGCGGAGCGAAAGACGGATCTTCGCGGGATCGGCAACGTCGAAGATCCGCAGAATTCCGCCCCGGCTTCCGCAGGCGGCAAAGCGGCCGTTGTCGGAAAGATGGATCAGCTGAAGGATGATCCCGGAGCGTTTCCAGCGTCCGAGTTCGCGGAAATGGTCGGAAATCGAGTAGATGGCGAGCCCGTCCATCCCTTCCGCGGAGTAGAGCAGGCCGTTCCGGACAGTCACATCGTAGGAACAGCGGACCGGGAGATGTCCGGTTTTCTCCAGCTGATTTCCTTTCAGATCGAAAATCTGAATGCCCGCATGGGAGCAGGCGGTAAAGAGCCGATCGCCGTCCACCCAGACGCGGCGGACCTGTCCTCCGAGGTCGTACTGCCGGAATCCGGGAATTTCCGGATCCGGTGCGGCGGGCGTTTGCGGAGCTTTGAGAGAAACCGTCTGTTCCTCTTGTGCGCGGGCCTCCTTGATTTCTGCCACATGCAGACCGGTTTGATCCCCCGCAATGTAGAGGACTCCGTCGCCGAGAGCCAGACTGCCGGCGCAGTCGGGAATCCGGATCGTGAACTGTTCCTCCTTGCGTGCGTCCACCCGGGTGATCTCCGGCAGAAGGATGTGTCCTGTCTGGACCGGGTGGGCCGGATCCGAGACGTCGAGCACAAAAACTCCGTTATGGGTATCGGCGACAAAGGCGGTCTTCCCGCAGACTCGTACCGTCCAGAAGTCGTTGCACTTGACCTTCAGAAGCGGGAAGGAGACGCGCGAAAGATGCTGGAGATGATCGCCGTCGATCCGGAAAATGTCCAGACCGTGTCCGTTGCCGAGAAGGCTGTTTCCTTCCGCCCCTCTGGCGTTGAGTCCGGTCGCCGCGTAGCAGTATCCGTCCGCGACCGCCACTCCGTCGCCGAACCCCCCGAGCTCTCCGGTTGTCAGCGTCACCGGGTGGCGCGGATCCCGGACATCCATCACCTGCACATTCGCGCCCGCCCAGTTGCCGATGTAGAGCCGTCCGTCCGCATAAGCCGCCGACTGCGCCTCCTGGGTCCGGGTCAGCGAAAGGTGACGCGGGTGGCGCGGATCGGAACAGTCCAGAATTTCCACTCCGAAGATTCGCTGAAGAAGAAACACCAGGTCTCCGGCCGCCGCAATCCCCGTCGCCAGTTCCACCGTGTCATACCGATGGATCAGGCGCGGTTTGGCCGGGTCGGCAAGATCGAAAATCCACAGTCCGTTCTCCCGCGCGGTCAGATAGAGTCGATTGCCCGACCGCGCAAACTGGCGGCAGCAGCCGAATCCGCGGCGCTTCCGAATCAGAACAGGGGCATCCGCCCGCGTGACGTCATAGACGGAAAAAACATCGTTTCCGGCCGCATAAAGATAATTTCCATATTTGAGCAGCGCAATGCATCCGGGCGTATCCGGAATTCTGCGGCAGGGGATCGCTTTTTCCTTCATAATTCAATTCTTTCCTTCAGTAAAAGTGTTGTACGGACTGTTTCAGCATCCGGCTGCGGGTGCATGTTTTATACTCTGAATTTTCGGGAGATAAGGTATCCCCGCTTTTGATTTTTTCAAATACTGTGACGGCCATCCTTTCCGGTTTGAGCGGATCTGCCGGTCCGGATTCCGTCCGGAAGAGAACCCGCAACGGAATCGGCAGGAAATTCAGCAGACATCATAGAACCGACTGAATTTCCTTGCTGCTTCCTTTCTGTTTTATGTTGTTTTTTTGCGTATAGTATACCCGGAAANNTGCACCCGCGTATAGTATACCCGGAAACGGAAATTTTTTCAATGGAGGGAATCTCTTTTTCAATGAAATGTTATGCAACATTATCCGGAGGCCCTTGCTATTTCCGGCAGTGATTTTATAGTACAGGGATCCAACAACGGAAAAGGTGGGGGAAAAGGAGCGTTTATGAGACGGAAATCAGCACACAGCATGCGGTCTTTAGCGGAATCTCTTGGCGTTTCGCCGGCGACGGTTTCCAGAGCGTTGCGCAATCAGTCTTCAATCTCCGCTCCGGTCCGTGCAACAATCATCGGGGAGGCCCGGAAACGGGGTGTTCTTGCGCCGCATTCCAGAAATGTGGCCGTTCTGATTCCGCCGACAGACCGGAAACTCAGCATCAATACGCTTCTTTATATGAATGCGTTGTTCCGGGAGTCGGAAAAGCGGGGGTTCCGACTGGATTTCATTCCGGCCAATCAGTCGGAACTGCTGAATGAACGGATTGTCAGCGGAGTGATTTCGCTGGATTTTCTGCTGGATTTCGGACATCGGTTCGGGGAGTACTGGTCTTCGCAGCCTTTTGTCTGCGTGAATGAATCGTCGAGCATTCTGGAGGGGAGCGTCTCGGTGTGTTCGGATGAGAAGCGGGCGGTGGAGGCGGCTGTGGACCTGCTGGCCGAACACGGACACTCCCGGATCGCTCTGCTGTTCATGGGACGACGCAATGTGTACAGCACCGCGCTCCGGCTGAATGCGTTCCGCTCCCGGATCGCGGCACGGTCCTGCACGGGTACGATCCTTTCGGCAAGCGAGCCGGATGAGTTCTGCGGAGCCGGTTTCGAGGCTGTATCGGAGTGGATTTTGAAGAATCATCATACCGGAGTTGTCTGCTGCGGCGAGGAGTGCTTCCGGAGATGGAAACCGTTTCTGGATGCCCGGAAACTCTCCTGTCCACGGGATCTGGAGATCGTCGCCTGGATGTTTCCCGATGGTCCCGATGCGTTTCCGCAGATTCACGCCGTCGTTCAGCAGTTCGAGGAGCAGATCCGGTGCGCCGTTCTTCTTCTGGAAAAGAAAATCCGGGGCGAAGAGTGTTCGAATCTCCTTGTGGAGAACCGGATTTTCTTTCGCGGAGAGTGAGGGGGACCGTTCGGGGAGCAGGCTTCCGGATTACTCCTTCTGAAGCTCGTAGACGGCGATTGCGCCGTGGGCAGAGAGATTCTCCGCCGTGAAGACCGCCTTCTCCTCCCGGAATTGGAGAGGAACTTCAAATTTCCGTTCTCCGTTGAAGGCGCAGGCAAAGAGTTTCCACTTTCCGCGGAGCTTCAGAGAGATCTCCGCCCGGTTCCGCCGCATCAGAAGCGGAAGCGTCCCGTAGCGTTCCAGTACATTCATCTCCGGAGTGGAAAATTTCATTCCGGTGTTTTTCAGAGCGGTCAGATGCAAGATCAGAATGCGTCGGCTTTCCGGAAGATTCCGTCCGTCCCGTGAGGCGACCAGAATGGCGCCGAAACTGTCCCGGCAGAGCACCGATGCGAATTCTCCTTCCATGCGTACCGCCGCCGGAGCGGCGAATCCTTCGCTGCGGGGAGTGACAACCCGGAAACTTTTTTCCTTCCGATTGAGCTGAAGTTCTCCATTCGAACTGGTAAAAATCTCCGTTTCCGCCTTGTATTCCTTCCGGGAGAGCGCCCCGGTCCGGAGAAGCTCCGTGAAAGTTTCTCCCACGGAGCGGCAGAACAGAAGCGGCACGGTCCGGGAGGGCTTTTCCGGAAACGGAGTCAGAACGGCGCGGGTCCCGGCGGGAAGACGGTCTGTCCGGAAAACGACCCCGGTCCTTCCGATCAGTCCGATCCTGCCTGCGCTTCGCGGCAGATAGGTCGGGTATTCCGGGCGCTCCAGCGCGTCCGGATCCAGATAGAAGGGATACGCCGATTCCGAAACGGAAACGTCCCGCCGGAGAAAGAAGAGCGCCCCGGCCCGCTCCGAAAGCATCCGGAGCGGATCGTTGGCAATGTCGAAAAAGCAGAGATGACTCTCTTCGCTTCGCACCTTTTCCGGCGTCCAGGCATAATCGAACCGGCAGAGCTGGCTGTAATCCTGAAGCGCGGCATAGGCTCCGGTGAGAAATGCGCCTTCCACGGCGAAGGGATTCGGCATCACATAATCCCACTCGGTCACGGCGAAGGGTTTTCCGAAGATGCGGGAACCGAAGACCGTCGAGATTCCGCCGGCGTAATTCGGAATCGCACTCTCCGGATTGACCGACGCGGGCAGCCTCCAGTCCGCCCCGAGAAACTGCGGATGCGCCCAGTAGGAGTGGAGATCGACAAAGTCGAAATTCCTCCGCAGAAGAGTCGACGGAATATCGTAAATATAGTTCATATCCGTCAGCGGAACCTTGACGCCGAGTTCGCGCAGGAACCCGGAGAGCCGTTTCCATCCGCACAGATACACCTCTGCCAGGAATTTCCGGAACTCCCCTTTTCTGTTTTCTCTGGAAAGAGCGATTCCGCGATCAACGAGNNGCGATTCCGCGCTTTTTCAGATGCTCCCGGAACGCCTTTTCGTAGACGGAGCGGACAAACGCCGAGCGTGCGACAGTCTGAGAAAGCGTATCCTCGTTGATCAGACCGATGTTGATGATCGACGGATCCTCCTTCCACGCCAGTTTCGTGTACGGATTGACGTGATTGAGCAGATGGGCGGCAAACGTTTCCAGATTCCGCATTCCGTTTTCATTCAGGAATGCCAGCGCTTTGAATTCGGACGCCCGGATAGCCCGGTCGGGATATTCCGGGATCTCCCCCTTTTCCAGCGAACGGGCGCTGAAGAGATCGAGCGTGGTGTAGATTCCCCGCTTCCGACACGCGGCCAGCTGATAGTCCAGTTTGTCCAGACGCACGGGATCCAGTTCGGTGGATCTCCCGTTTGTCCGTTTCACCAGCTTCTGGTCGAAATGGTGGAGACGGATCAGGTTGTATCCGGCGGCCGCCAGTTCATCNNTCATCGAGCATCCGGTCGGTGAGTTTTTTCTCCATGAAATTGGGTTCTCCCACGTTGTTGATTCCCCAGAAGCGGACGGGGACGCCGGGCCGTTTCTCAAACTCGAAATGATCGCCGGAGACCCGGAGAAATCCATACTTTCCGGCCGGCTTGTCCAGCAGATCGGAAAAGTCGATGATGCTTCCCGGAAGGATGTCTTTGCGATTCCGGACCGGGTGCCAGTCCGGGTTTGCCTGAAAGAGGAGCGGCGTGCGGATTTCCGGAACGATCTCCTCGTCGGACAGCGTTGCCGCCGCGATCATCCAGACGGCGTTGCCCGCGCTTCGGAACGTGATCTGCCGGATCGCCTTCCCGGAAAGAGAAAATTTCGACGCATACACTCCGATTGTCGCACAGTCGTTGCTTCCGCGCCAGACCGGAATCCCGTTCGGAAGAGTCCGGGGATTCCAGAAATTGCCCGTGTCGATTCCGCTGACCACGGGAAACTCCTTCGCTGTTCCGTCGACATATTCCATTCGGACCGTGCCGACCGGACTCTCCTTCACAGGCTCCCATCCGAGCGCATTGAGCAGATAGAGGTATTTTCCGCTCTTTCCGTTTCCCGGAATTGTGGCGCTTGCCGGAAGAGAAGGACGGCTTTTCCCTTTCAGCGCAATGCAGGTTCGTCCATTGGGCGCGGTGTGATCCAGAATCCGGAACTTCAGATCGCCGAGTCTCTGTTCGCCGGAGGGGAGGGCGCGCAGATCGTTTTCCGGTCCCTGGTCGTTCCAGCTTCCTTTCCGGTCTCCGGCTTGTTCATCGCGGAAACTCCGGTTCGCCGCTCCGGAAAGATCAAGGGGGAACGCCGCATAGGGTTCCCAGCGCATCTTCAGGGAAAGACGGGCCTGCTTCAGTTTCCCGTACTTCCGGGAGAGGAGTATTCGGAGCGAACAGGACTGCTTCCGGTATTTGCGGCCGTCCTGCAGCAGGGCGGAAAAGTGGCCGGAAAGAAGCAGTTTCCCGCCGTTCAGTGGCAGTTCGATGGTGTTCAGCCGGTTCGGTTTTGCCCAGATTCTCTGTGCGGGGGAGAACTCCGGGCCGGTTCCGAAAAAGAACTCCTTCCCATTCACGAGGATCGGACGGCGGCGGAGAAGAGTGTAGGGGAGGTCGGCGGAGAGGACAAGACTTTCGGTCTCGATGCCGTCTCCGTCGCTGCTGAGCTCGAGATTCAGCCGAGCCTCGCCGGGACGGGAGAGGTCCACCGATTCCGTACAGCGGAACTCCCCGTTGTGCACACGAAATACGCCTTGACGGATCTTTCCCCCTTCTCCCGGGAAGGCGGGATTGGCGCGGGTTTGAACGGTTCCGTTTTTCCAGTTGCGTCCCCAGTGGCAGAGACGGAATGCGACCTCCTCCACGCGGATCACGGATCCGTTCCCGGCGGAGAAAATCCGGCTTTCGCCGCCTTCCGTTTCCAGGAGAGTGAGAAAAAGGAGAGAACAGAGCAGAATTCGGATCATAAGGATGCCTCCGGAAGTTTTTTCTTTGTCAGTTCAATGGGATCGGGATGCGGTCCATTCTGCGGATGTACCAGATTTCGTTTTTCTGCCAGGAGGGCATGAATGTCGCGGCGTGCCCGTCGAAAAAGACGGTGTTGACGCCCTGGTTTCCGTGGCGCATGTAGCCGAGATATTTTGTATCGGCCGGGAGGGCGGGGAGAGTTTCATTCGGGCGTCCTTCATACTGAACCGATTCGACGGCATAGGCGGGAATCCACTCTCCGGAACTTTTTTTCCGATTCGCATCCATCAGGAGCGCCCGGGCGGAGGGGGGGATTTTCCGCTTGTTTTGAAAGGATGTTTTGTAGCTGGAGCTGTGACTGGCGTTTCTGCCCCAGAGAAGCATTCCGTAGACGAGAAGTTCGTCCGAGACGATATTGTTCTGGAAGGTAAACTCTCCCAGCGAGGAGGGACAGAAGCCGCTTCGCAGATTCTTTGTGTAGCCCGCATGCCAGAGAAATCCGAACCAGCTTCGGTATTCTCCGCTTTCCTGCTGTTCCATAATCATCGTGAAGGTGTCGTTGTTGTCCTGCGCGTAGAGCTGTTGCAGCATTCCGCACTGTTTGAGATTGCTGAGACAGCGGATCGAGCGTCCTTTTTCCATCGTCTTGTTCAACGCCGGAAGCAGAAGCGCAGCAAGAATTGCAATGATTGCAATTACAACAAGCAATTCAATTAAAGTAAAATTTTTCCGGGCAATCAAACGCATACTTCCTTTCCTTTCCATTTCAAAATGGTTTCGGGGTTGTGGAGCTTCGGAGTGAGTTGAACTGATTTCAAATCAAAGGATTTTTCCCGTTCCATCCGGGCAACTTCCTTCAGGATTTGTTCTGCAATCTTCGCGGTCGCGACAGAAACCGTGGTGAACGGAAAACGATAACTCATACTGGCATCGGTGGCATTGATGGAAATAATTCCCATCTCCTCCGGAAGCCGAATGCCGAATTCCTGAAGCGTGTCACATAAAAGAGGAACCCGCTCATCCGTAATATAGAATAAAGAATCAAAACATTTCGCCTTTGCAATCTGCTCGCCGACAGAAAAGACCTTTTGAAGCATTTCCTTTTTACTGAGCCCATTGTAGAGTGATATAAAGAAACAGTCCTTTTCTTTCCGGGCAATTCCAAGATTCCGACACTCTTCAAGAAAACCTTCATCCCTTTTCTGAAAAGACAGATAAGGCGAAGGATAATTTTCCGTCACCAGAGCAGGATTCCGATACCCTGCTTCATAGAGTGCCCGCGCCGCCAGACGCCCCGCTTCCCGGTTGTCCAGCGAAATGACATGCTTATGGTTTCGACCCGCATCCTCATCCGGAAAAATCGTGAACTTGCTGTCAAAATCAAAATGAAGCAATCGAAAGAAATCGTGACAGGTCACAATCAAATACTTTGCCCTGGATTCCTGAATCTGCCGGATTGCCGGGAGAGCCTTTTCTTCCGGCCAACCGACAAGCACCAGCTCGGGCTTGATCCCGTAACTTGGCGCCAGTCGGGACAGCATGAACCACAATTTCGCCCACGAACGGTTTTCAACCATGTTTTGCCCGATCGCCGCATACAGAAGCGGAATCTGATTGGCCTGCGGATTGATGATCCTCCCGTTCGGAGTCTGCCGAAGACGATCCTCCTTTTCCAACTCTTCCAGAATTCCCCGGATCACGCCGCGGGATCCCCCGGTCCGAAGAGCAAGCTCCCGCTCGGAAGGAAACGCATTCTCTCCCTGCGCCAGCAGATTCTGAATCAACTGCTGAACCTTCTCCTTCGTCACCGCTCTCGACTGATTGTTCCGGGTCGCTCCCATGAATCGCCTCTCCAAAAAAAATGTACCACTTGGTTCATTTTAAAATTATACAACATTTCCCCGAAAAAGTCAACAGCCCAAACGAAAAAAAAACAGAAAAAACGGAAAAATGCACCAGCATTTTTCTCGGGTCAAGGACAGAGTGTCCTTGTCGCGGTCCAGCGGCGANNACGAAACCCCCCCAAAAAATCCCATCCCCCTCCGCCTTTTACAACTCCCCATCCCCTTCCGGAGGATTGTAAAGAAGAATATCAAACACCCACTCAAATACCGCCCCGGCGGAAATCTTCTGCGCAAGATTGTTCCATCGGGAGTCCGGATGAACAAAGACATGAAAATTCTTTTTTGCCCAGTTCCGGTTGTCCTCGAAACGGACCGTGGCATTCTGTACATTCTCAAAACCAATGACCTCGGTCGGATACGCCAGATAAACCTTCCTCCCGATCAGCTTGATCCGACGTTCAAAAACCTCCGGAAGAAGCAGATCCGTAAAATCCCCCTCCGAACGGAAAAATCGAATGCCGCGCCCGTTCATCCCGGAAACCGGAATCAGAAATTCCCAGGAAAACAGATGCGAATGCGAATAGACATCCTTCTTTAAAAGAATCCTCGTCCGAATCCGGATCCGCTCCGGCGCCAGACGCATCTCGATCCGGTAATCCGCCGCATCCGGAGTCTCTCCGCAGTCAAAGGTTCCGGAATAGCGGAGAAGAGTCGCTTCCGCAGAACGCTCCTCCTTCACCGTTCCACTCCGGCTCCGGCGAAACTTCAGATTCTTCTTCGGTCCGCCGGGCGCTGTGAGCGCAGACCCCTGAAGCTGCCCGGAAGAACAAATCCTTTCCCCGCGGAACATCAGAGATGTGAAATTCCCCTGACGCGAAAGATTCGCCTGAAATCCGCTGCTGCGGTATTCCGCGCCGAAAGCAGACAAACAGAAAAAAACAGCCAGCAGCCCAAGTCCTCTTCTCATTTTCCCTCTCCCGCTTTCTCGCCCGCCATTGCGCAGAGCGCGACAACTGCCGCGTCCTCCAGCCGAAGCCGGACCGATTCCACCTTCCGCTCCGGTTCCGGATTGATCCAGTCGAACCCGAACACTCCCACAATACACTGACGGCCCCCCGAACTCCAGAGACATTCCGCCTGCTTCAACACCTTTCCGGGCGCACCCCACCAGTCATCAATATTCACACCCGTCACCAGCGGAATTTCCCGTTCCTTCCCGTCGCTGTATCGGACGATGTAACACCCGATTCTCCTTCCGCGCGGCGGAGTCCAGGCGGAGGTGTGCAGGAATTGAATTCGCTGCAGCTTCGCGTTCACCGGAACCGGCCGGCTCTCCCGGGGAAGATGCGAATTCGGACGCCCCGACACCGCAACACAGGCAAGACCGTTGTTCTCCTTCGGATCCACGACCGAGTACCGGGTCCCGCCGAACTCGCGATCTCCGACCGGAAACGCTTTGAGGTCGTTTTGCGGACCCTGATCGTTCCAGGCCCCTTTCCGGTCATCGGCCGCCTGGTCGGCAAACGCCGCATTGGCCGCGGAGCGCAGAGAGATCGGGAAGAGATTCTCTCCCGGAATCGGACGGGTTTTCCGCGCCGGAAGACCCGCATAAGGACGGGCAAAGGATCGTGTGGAATCCGTCAGCATGGTGCTGAGCGCGTTCCGTGCCAGAATCGCGGCGGAGGAGTCCCGTTCCGCGAGGCGGGTGACTTCGGCCTGAACAAAGAGAAGGTCGCCTTTCCCCACCTTCAAATGCGCCTGGACCATTCCGAACGTGTCCGCGCCCCAGCCCGCCGTGTTGCCGCCGGTCCCGATTGCGCAGCGGGAGGCCGGAAGAAGGAACGTGTGAAATACACTGCCGTCTTTCTGATTCCAGAGAAACATCCGCTCCTGCGGAAGATCCTTCATCAGCGGATGGCGGCGCTGAACCGTTTCCGAAAAAT